>CAIPKZ010000001.1 GCA_903865775.1 uncultured Prolixibacteraceae bacterium
ATGCTTCTGCTGAATCTTTCAATGCAAAAATTAAAGCATTCAGAGCTACTCAAAGAGGAGTAACAGACATACCTTTTTTCCTGTTCAGACTATCTAAAATTTATGCTTAATAATAACCCCCTCAAGAATATGAAGTGATCCGATAAACCATCGAACAAGAATAATTAAGGAACCAGTATTAATCATTAAAACCAAAAAAAATGAAAACTTTATCTGCGAACAACCAAACAAAAAATTTTGATTCTTTCTCTTTCGACGTTTTAACCTCAGAAGAACTTTCTTTAGTAAAAGGTGGCAAATCGGCTGATTCATATGCTGGTCTGAACTAATTACATTTCAGGTTACAATCACTCATTTTTTAATTACCTCAGGCACTGGAAACAGTCGCTCAACACACTAACAGACAATAAGATGATACGTAAATCAGAATATTTTGAGCAAATTGACCGGTATCTCGATGCAGAGTTAACCCAATCTGAATCGAAAGAAATCGAAAGCCAGCTGGCTATCGACTCTGACTTGGCCGATGAACTTAATCTTCATCTGGAAGTAGTACAGGCTATTGCAGAACAAGACCTGATCAGTCTGCGCAAAAACCTGAACAATATCGTTCAAAATCAATCTGATACAGAAAATATTAATGCTTTTGATTCATTCAATTTCGGTCTATCCGAAGAATTGGCATCCTGGGAAAGCCTGAGCCGTCAGGTGAGTTCTGAAGCGATCAGCAAAATAGAACATTCATTCCCGAAAATCCATCTTTACCAACACCTGATTGCCGGTAAGGAAAACATTCACCAGTTCTACAAAGAACAAGCAGCGGATGCAAATCCGGTAAGTGATGAGGAATCTTTCTCCGCTTACGAAGAAAACCTTTTCTCTGAAGTACAGAATGCGCTCGAAGAAAGCGACATACTGGAAATCAGAGCCAATCTAAAACAAATTGCACAGACCGTTCCGGCTCACCAATTTTCAGCCGAAGAGATCGAAGAATACGTATTCGATCGCATGGATTCTGAGACCAGGGCTCAGTTTGAAGAAGAATTAGCCCTAAATACAAGCCTGGCCAGCGATGTTCAGCTAATCAGGGATATCGACCTTGCATGGGCTGAAAATGACATCATGGACCTGAGGGCTTCACTCATTGAAATCCAGAATTCCGAGTTCCACTCATCTTCCAGGATAGAAGAAATTGAAGGCTACCTGTACAACGAGCTTTCGGATGACCAATTCGCATCATTTGAGGCCGAATTAGCCAATAACCAGGAACTTTCTGATGAGATAAGCCTGATGCGTAACATCGACCTGGCATTGAAAGAAAATGATGTCATGAACCTGAGAAACAAAATTCAAAATATTGCAGGCGAAATTGCCGCCGAAAAACAAACGGAACAATCATTTGTCGGTCAATTTAAAGCCCGGAAGTTTGTTTTCGCTTCGGTTGCTGCCTCGCTCATTCTGCTTCTGGGAATTGCCGGACTATTATCCAGACAATCTTCCCAGGGCGAACTGTATCAGAAATTCTACACCACCTATCAAACAACAGGTATCAACCGTTCGGCAAGCTCAACAACTGACCAGAAACTTACTGACGCCCTGCAAAAATTTGATAACCAGGATTATAATAATGCACTGAACCTTTTTCATGAAGTCGTCTCAAAGGATCAGAACAATATGGTAGGCCATTTTTATTCCGGAATAGCGCTCCAGGAAACAGGAAAATACCAAAATGCAATCAAGGAATATAATACCGTAAAGATCAATAAAGACAACCTTTTCGTCGAACAGGCCGACTGGTATATCGGATTGTGTTACCTGCAAACCAACGAAGACAAAAAAGCTTTCAATCAATTTAGTGAAATAGCTAAAAACTCGGGATTCTATAAGCAAAAAGCTCAGGCAATCCTTCGCAAAATGAAATATTCAGAAAATTAAAATATTAGTTCGTTCGCAACAATCGTTCTTTTAAAGTTTTAATGATTAATACCGGTTCACATTCTTGTTCAAACTTGTGCTTTAGTGTTTTAATGATTACTACTTGTTCCTTAGTTATTAATTGTTCCTGAAAAATATTGATGTTCGCAACCCGTTCTGGCTTTTGATTAATACTTGTTCCTTAATTGTTCATGTTCAACTCAGGTATTTTCAAAACCATCCCGGTTTAGAAGTTTTAACGCAAACATATAACCCACTACAACTAGCTCGATTCTTATCGGGCTATACTTGTTTCTGGAAATATTCTAATTTTAATTTTTATTTATCGTATTGATATTTAGCTCATTAAAATAACATTCAAATATTTTTTCATTTTTTTTCTAAATACAGGGTTACCTTTTGTCGATTTAGGGGATAAACCGGATCACATGATAAAGTTGTGGGGAATGTTATAAAATTGAATCTTTGTTGTAAAAACAGAGATTCAAATGACAGGACAAAACGACCACTACCAAGACCTTGTTAAACTACTTTTACCTTCCGAGTTATTCGATTATTTTGA
>CAIPKZ010000002.1 GCA_903865775.1 uncultured Prolixibacteraceae bacterium
GCAAATTTTAAGCGTTTCTGCTTTCGACAAAACCTCGATCCGTGATTTACTAACCATGTCTCAAGTCAATCAAAATGTCAAAGAACTACAGTATAATTTATTTGATAATATGTTCTAATTTTTAACGCACCAGCAGTGATTTACCATTAACAATTTACCATTTGCTTATTGCTCATAAAAATTAAAGAAAAACCAATAACAATGATGCAAAAAATTAAAGTATTAAACCCGGTAGTTGATTTGGATGGTGATGAGATGACCCGTGTAATCTGGTCGTTTATCAAAGAGAAACTGATTTTTCCTTATCTCGATATTGACATCAAATATTTCGATTTGGGAATGGAGTACCGTGATTTAACCAACGACCAGGTAACCATTGATGCAGCCAATGCAATCCGGAAATACGGAGTAGGTATTAAATGTGCCACTATTACTCCTGATGAAGCCCGTGTTGTGGAATTTGGACTCAAAAAAATGTGGAAATCGCCAAACGGAACCATCCGTAACATTCTGGATGGAACGGTTTTCCGCGAACCAATCATCATGAGTAATGTGCCACGCCTGGTTCCGGGCTGGAAACAACCGATATGCATTGGCCGTCATGCTTTTGGAGACCAGTACCGCGCTACAGATTTTGTAACCAAAGGAAAAGGCAAACTGACCATCACATTCACTCCTGAAGATGGAAGTGAAGTGACTTCTCATGATGTTTACGACTTTACCGGAGACGGTGTCGCTTTGGCCATGTACAATACCGACGAGTCGATTTTCGGCTTTGCCCGTGCTTGTATGAATCAGGCGCTGACTAAAAAATGGCCGCTCTACCTTTCTACCAAGAATACCATCCTGAAAAAATATGACGGAAGGTTCAAAGATATTTTTCAGGAAGTATTTGATGCTGAATTTAAAGAGCTTTTTGCTGCCATGGGGATAACCTATGAGCACCGGTTGATTGACGATATGGTTGCCGCCTGTATGAAATGGGAAGGCGGATACGTTTGGGCCTGTAAAAACTACGATGGCGACGTTCAGTCGGATACTGTTGCCCAGGGCTTTGGTTCACTCGGTTTGATGACTTCAGTGCTGATTACTCCTGACGGAAAGACTATGGAAGCTGAAGCAGCGCATGGCACAGTGACCCGTCACTTCCGGATGCACCAGCAGGGAAAACCAACTTCGACCAATCCAATCGCATCGATTTATGCATGGACCCGCGGTTTGGCATTTCGCGGTAAACTGGACGGAAATCAGGAACTGATAGATTTTGCATTGGCATTGGAACAAGTTTGCGTCGAAACTGTTGAAAGTGGTATGATGACAAAAGATTTAGCTTTGATCGTTTTTGGCGATAAGCTTACAACTGAAAATTATCTGACTACCGAAGGATTTCTGGATGCTATTGATGCGAATCTTCAGAAAAAGTTGCAGTAAAAAATTCGGCAATTCGATGATCTGGCAATTCGACAATTATAAGATGCGTTTTTTTTCATTGTCGAATTGTCGAATCGTCAAATTAAATCATTCTATAATATGAGCAATACGATTCAATATCAACACGGTAAGATCCTTGTTCCGGACGAACCCATCATTCCTTTTATTGAAGGAGACGGAATCGGGAAAGATATTACAGAACCGAGTCAGCGGGTAATCGATGCAGCGGTATTTGCAGCTTATGGTGATAAAAAGAAGCTGATCTGGAAAGAAGTTCTGGCCGGTAAAAAAGCGTTTGAATTAACCGGAACTTACATGCCGGACGAGACACTCGAAGCCTTTCAGAAATATCTGGTAGGAATCAAAGGCCCGCTGGAAACGCCGGTTGGTGAAGGAATCCGTTCGCTAAATGTGGCCTTGCGTCAAACCCTTGATTTATATGTTTGCTTGCGACCGATCCGTTGGTTCAAGGGCGTTCCTTCACCGGTCCGATATCCTGAATTGGTCGATATGCACATCTTCAGGGAAAACACGGAAGATATTTATGCCGGAATCGAGTTTATGACCGGAACAGAAAAAGCCAATCAGTTTCTTGATTTTCTGATTAATGAAATGGAAGTCAATGTAATCCGTTTTCCGGAGACAAGTTCTTTCGGCGTTAAACCGGTTTCAAAAGACGGCTCGGAACGCCTGATCAGGGCAGCAATTAAATATGCAATTGAGCGTGGTCTTCCTTCGGTAACCATTGTGCATAAGGGAAATATCATGAAATTTACTGAAGGTGCTTTTAAAAACTGGGGCTACGATCTGGCTGAAGCAGAATTTACCCATCAGACATTTACCTGGAGAACTTTCAAGCAAATTGAATTGGAGAAAGGATTGGATGAAGCTAAAAATGCATTATCCAAGGCGAAAGGTATGGGTAAAGTCATTGTAAAAGATGTGATTACTGATGCATTTCTGCAGGAAAGTCTTTTGCACCCGTTTGATCATTCCGTGATTGCGACATTGAACCTGAACGGAGATTATATTTCAGATCAATTGGCAGCGATGGTCGGTGGTATCGGAATTTCACCCGGTGCAAACATCAACTACAACAGTGGATACGCCATCTTTGAAGCGACTCACGGAACGGCACCCAACATTGCCGGAACCGGAAAAGCAAACCCGGGTTCGTTAATCCTTTCAGGAGCTATGTTACTTGAATATCTTGGCTGGGACAAGGCCGCAGAACATATTTACGATGCCATGGAACACACCTTTTCGAAGCGGAGGGTCACTTCTGATCTGTACAGCATGATGGAAGGAGCCACATTATTATCAACATCTGAGTTTGCAGATGAAATAATTCGAAATATTCATTAATTTAGTCCGCAAATTCAGAATAAGAACTAAAACCCAAATATAGTATGGAATACATTAAAAACAGGTTCTACGAAAAGGCTATGAAAAACATGGCTGATTTCCAGAAGCTTAGAAAAGATCATGGCGATGTTGTTCTTGGTCAGGTAACTATCGATCAGGTACTTTCGGGTATGAAAGGCATACCTGCACTGCTTACCGAAACTTCAAAATTGGATGCGAATGAAGGAATCAGGTTTCGTGGTTATTCACTTCCTGAATTACAGCAGAAACTTCCAAAAATGGATGAAGGTGGAGAACCACTTCCTGAAGGATTATTTTACCTGATGATGACCGGTGATATCCCTGACAAGGAAGACGTACTAAATATTTCAAAAGATTGGGCAACCCGTGCTCATGTGCCGCAGCATACCTTCGATGTGATTGATGCCCTTCCAAAAAACAGCCGCCCGATGACTCAGTTTAGTACGGCTATCATTTCAATGGCCTACGATTCAGTGTTCATGAAAGCATACAGGGCCGGAGTAAACAAGAAATTTTACTGGGATTTCATGTATGAAGACGTGATGACCCTGATTGCCCGTTTACCGCGAGTTGCAGCCTATATTTATCGCCGCATCTACCACAACGGAAATCATATTGAACCAAATCCAACCCTCGATTGGGCTGGTAACCTGGCTCACATGATGGGTCACGGTTCAGCAGAAGTGAAAAATCTCCTTCGTCTGTATATGGTCATTCATGCCGACCACGAAGGAGGAAACGTTTCAGCACATGCCACCCATTTGGTTGGTTCAGCCTTAAGTAATGCATATTATGCATTTGCTGCCGGAATGGTTGGACTGGCCGGCCCATTGCATGGTTTTGCAAACGTTGAAGTGATGGATTGGATTTCGGAAATGCTCATTGAAATCGGTAACGACGAACCTAATGATGTTCAGATTGCCAATTATATTGAACAAACCCTGATACAAGGTCGTGTAGTACCTGGTTACGGACATGCCGTACTTCGTATCACCGATCCGCGTTTTACTGTTCAGCAGCAGTTTGCCGAAAAATACATCAAAAACGATAAACTGATCAATACTGTAAATGCAATCTATCGCGTAGCTCCACCAATCCTTGAAGGTACTGGTAAAATTAAAAACCCTTGGCCAAATGTGGATGCAATCAGTGGTTCACTTCTGAATCATTACGACATTACCGAGTCAGGTTTCTATACTGTGCTGTTTGGTGTTTCACGCTCACTGGGAGTGCTTTCTTCACTGGTTTTCGACCGTGTTTATGGTCTTCCATTGGAACGTCCGTCATCACAAACCATGAGTTGGTTCATGGACAAAGCCGGGATGAAACACGAAGAATAAACTTGTAAATAATTATACAAGAAAGAGGCTGGATTCCATGGGATTCAGCCTCTTTTGGTTATTTATTAGTTTGGTTGTGTTGTTTTATCTGAATAATCTAATGACAACTAATGACGCGAAGCGAATGACAATCAATGACTTCTGAATACAGACCACTGCGACTACCCACTTTCTATAGCGAATTCCTTTGGATAAACTGAAACGGACTTTTAATGCGTTCGAATTTCTTAGTCAAAATCATTTGAGCGGCCAGGTGCCCGATTTCTTCATGATTGGTGGAGATGGTAGTGATTCCGTCGCACAATATTTCTTTTACCTGATTTTCGTTGTAGGCAACTACTCCGCAATCTTTTCCAAGCGTCCAGTTTTTTTGTTTGACCTTCCGGATAAAAGCATATAAATCGTCGTCCGAAACAATGATGTATGCTTCTCCATGCTGAATTTCAGCCTCTTCAATCCGGTCGATAATGGTGTTCTCAAATCCGTTTACCTGACAGAAAATGCGAAAACCGCGAACAATGTATGGCGGGTAATATTCTGACTGAGGAAAAACCAGATTCAGGCGGCTGTATTTCCTGAGAAGCTCAAGACCGCATAATAAGGCCGTCTGAATATCCTTGTCATACTCTTGATAAACAACCGGATAGTCTTTTAATTCATCTAAAAACCGGTCAACGATCAATACTTTTTCACGAGGAATTTTTTTGATGACCTCGCTGATGTTGGCATTTTCGTTTCTGAAGTGGGGAAGAATGACGAAATAGTCGTAATGGTTGAGGTTGTTGCTGATAATGGTGTCAAACTCATCCAGATCGTAGTTGTAAATTGCTACATCCACACTGGCTTTGTTGCCCATTGTTTTTACAAACGAGTAGTAAATGCTACGTTTGTAGTTGCTAAGCTTATTAAATATCAGACAGATTTTGAATTTTTTGCTTGTGTGTACCTGATTGATGTAATATCCTTTTCCCCTGACAGCCAGCAGAATCCCTTTTTTCTTCATGTACACATAAGCCTTTTCGACTGTATCGCGCGACAGAAGCAGTTCTTCGCTCGTTTCGTTGATTGAAGGAATGCGCTGTCCTTGTTTAAAGATGCCTGCCTCTATATCAGAAACAAACAAGTCGACCACCTGCTTGTATTTGGGGATTTCAGATTCCGAGTTAATTTTAGGGCTATGGAGCATGGATTCGCATTTGAATGTCCGAATTTACGAAAAAAAGGCAGACCGAACGGCTGCCTTTTTTTCGTAATCTTCTGTAAAGAATGGATTATATTTCATCTGATATCAGCCTTATAATGAAAGGTAAAGACGCACGGCTGTGCGTCTCTACAGAAAGTGTGACGATTAAATCAGTCCTGCCAATTTCTTTCTCAGCAGTTCAGGTATTTCAGCCGGTTCTTTGGCCACCGGAACGCCTGCCCGGTTGAAGGCCGCAATCTTTTCAGCAGCGGTGCCTGCTCCGCTCGAAATAATTGCTCCGGCATGTCCCATCCGTTTTCCGGGAGGTGCCGTTTGTCCGGCGATAAATGCGACCACAGGCTTGGTCATTTTTTCAGCAATAAACCGGGCAGCCTGTTCTTCGGCATCGCCACCAATTTCGCCGATCAGCACGACGGCAATGGTATCCGGATCATTCTCGAACATTTCGAGCAGATCGATAAAATACAATCCGGCAACGGGATCACCACCGATTCCAACAACGGTTGTCTGGCCAAAATCATTGAGTGTAAGCAGATTTACTACTTCATATGTTAAAGTACCGCTTCGTGAGATGAATCCGATATTTCCTTCTTTAAAGATCATGGCAGGCAGGATTCCCACAAGAGCTTCTCCGGGAGTAATTAATCCCGGACAGTTTGGGCCGATTAAAAGTGTTCCGTTTTGTTTCAGGATCGGCGTCACGCGTATCATGTCCAAAACAGGAACTCCTTCACTGATTGCAACGACCAGTTTAATTCCGGCTTCGGAAGCTTCAAGAATTGCATCGGCAGCATAAGCTGCAGGAACAAAAATAATTGAAGTATTTGCTCCGGTTGCTTTTACCGCATTTTGCACGGAATTAAAAACCGGCACTCCTTCAACCATTTCGCCTTCTTTGCCCGGAGAAACACCAGCGACAATTTTGGTTCCGTATTTATTCATCAGGCCTGTGTGAAATTTGCCGTCGCGTCCGGTTATTCCCTGAACAACCAGTTTGGTATCATTATTTACTAAAATGCTCATTTGAGTTATAAGTTATGAGTTATAATTTCTGATTTTGAAAAACTACCGTTTACTCAGTTCAATTGCCTTTTTGGCTGCTTCGCTCATCGAACTTACCGTTGGTAGTCCGGTTTCCTTCAAAATGGCTAAACCTTCGGCAGCATTGGTTCCGGAAAGACGAACTACAATTGGTATATCGGTCATCAGGACTTCAAGTGCTTTCAGGAGACCTTTGGCCACATCGTCGCAGCGGGTAATTCCACCGAAAATATTGATCATTACCGCTTTTACGTTTTTGTCGCTCAATAGAATATTCATGGCATCAATCACTTTCTGCGGATTTGAACTTCCGCCAATATCGAGGAAGTTGGC
>CAIPKZ010000003.1 GCA_903865775.1 uncultured Prolixibacteraceae bacterium
AAGAAGTTATTGCTTCAGTTGAAGAATCGGTTGAAGAAGTTGAAGAAGCTGTTATTCCGGTTGAAGAAACGGTAGAAATCGTTGAAGCAGTTGTTGCTCCTGTTGAAGAAATAGTAGAAGTAGCAGAAGTAGTTGCCGAAGTAGCTACTGAAGAAATTGTTGCAGCTGCCGAAGAGCTCGCACAAGAATTTGCAGAACCGGTTGTAATTCCTGTTGTAAAAAAAGCAAAGGCAGCTAAAGCTGTTGTTGCCGAAGCCGCAGCATTCGACTGGGATGCTTTGGAAGAAGAAGACAAAGGATTCAGCGGAAAAACAAAAAATGATCTGGCATCTCTTTATGAGAAAACCTTAACTACCGTTCAGGAAAAAGAAGTAGTTGAAGGACGGGTTATTTCAATGAACAAACGTGAAGTTGTTATTGACATTGGCTATAAATCAGATGGTATTGTCAGTTTGAACGAATTCCGTTACAATCCTGAATTAAAACCAAAAGATTTGGTTGAAGTTTACATTGAAAGCCTCGAAGACTTAAAAGGCCAGATGATCCTTTCTCACAAGAAAGCACGGGCCTTACGCTCATGGGATCGTGTAAACGAAGCGCTTGACAAAGATGAAGTAATCAAAGGATTCATCAAATGCCGCACAAAAGGCGGTATGATCGTTGATGTATTCGGAATCGAAGCATTCCTTCCAGGTTCACAAATCGATGTGAAACCGATCCGCGATTACGACATGTATGTGAACAAAACGATGGAATTCAAAGTGGTTAAAATCAATCACGAATTCCGTAACGTGGTAGTTTCTCACAAAGCACTGATCGAAGCTGAACTCGAACTGCAGAAAAAAGAAATTATCTCTAAACTTGAAAAAGGACAGGTACTTGAAGGTACTGTTAAGAATATTACTTCTTACGGAGTATTCATCGACCTTGGCGGTGTAGATGGTTTGATCCATATCACCGACTTGTCATGGGGACGTATCACTCACCCGAATGAAATCGTTGAACTGGATCAGAAATTGAATGTCGTAATTCTCGACTTCGATGATGAAAAGAAACGTATTGCATTAGGTCTGAAACAATTAACTCCTCACCCATGGGACAGTCTTGGTGCTGAACTTAAAGTAGGTGATTCAGTTAAAGGAAAAGTTGTGGTAATGGCTGACTACGGTGCATTTGTTGAAATTGCTGCCGGTGTCGAAGGTTTGATCCACGTTTCTGAAATGTCATGGTCACAGCATCTTCGCAGTGCTCAGGACTTCCTGAAAGTTGGCGATCCGATTGAAGCTCAGATCCTGACTTTGGATCGTGATGAACGCAAAATGTCTCTGGGTATCAAACAGCTGAAATCTGACCCATGGCAGGAAATCGACTCTGTATTCGGAGTTGGAACCAAACACAAAGCGTCTGTTCGTAACTTCACCAATTTTGGTGTATTTGTTGAAATTCAGGAAGGTGTTGACGGATTAATCCATATCTCTGACCTGAGTTGGACCAAGAAAATCAAACATCCATCAGAATTTACATCTATTGGTTCTGATATCGATGTGGTTGTTTTGGATATCGACAAGGATAACCGTCGTTTGAGCCTCGGCCACAAACAACTCGAAGAAAATCCATGGGATGTGTTTGAAACCATTTTCTCAGTTGATTCAGTGCACGAAGGAACTGTTGTTGAATTGTTCGACAAAGGTGCAACTATCGCACTTCCATATGGTGTTGAAGGTTTTGCAACTCCACGTCACCTCGTAAAAGAAGACGGAAGTCAGGCTCAATTGGAAGAAAAAATG
This sequence comes from uncultured Prolixibacteraceae bacterium, assembly GCA_903865775.1. Taxonomy (GTDB): domain Bacteria; phylum Bacteroidota; class Bacteroidia; order Bacteroidales; family Prolixibacteraceae; genus Aquipluma. The sequence continues at coordinate 1,788 of CAIPKZ010000003.1, forward strand.
GAATTCAAAGTCATTGAATTCTCAAAAGCTGCCAAACGGATTATCCTTTCGCATTCACGGGTTTTCGAAGATGAGAAAAAATCTGAAGAAACAGCTAAAAGAAAATCACAGACTAAGGCAAGCCCTAAAGCTGTAAAACAAGTGAAGGAAACCCAGGCACCAATGGAAAAAACCACACTTGGAGATATTTCTGAATTAGCTGCCTTGAGAACTCAAATGGAAGCTGACGAGCAAAAAGAAAATTAGCATTTGATTATTAAAAATCCATTGGAATTTATTAAATTGCATACATGGATTTTGAAATAACAAATATTGAAGACTATACGCTCATTAAAGTTCTGAACGACTGGTTGGATACGAATATTGCACCCGATCTAAAATCAGAGCTTGTTAAAGTAAATGCGAATGGTGAACGAAACA
>CAIPKZ010000004.1 GCA_903865775.1 uncultured Prolixibacteraceae bacterium
ACCATAAGTTCCCTGCTTCATCAATTGCCAAAGTATGCATACTCCCGGCAGCTATATTCTTAAACTTTGTTCCAGATTTAATTTGAAAAGGAACAGTCCTGCTAACATTGATACCAACTGTTTGACCATAATTATCTAAAATGGTTCCATCACCCAGCTCTCCATAGAAATTATCTCCCCATGCCCATAGATTTCCAAGTTCATCAATTGCCAAAGAGTGATAATAACCTGCGATAATGGTTTTAAATTTAGTGCCATTCTTAATTTGAACTGGGATTAGCCTCTCTTCTTTCGTTCCATCACCCAACTGTCCTAATCCATTTGCACCCCAAGCCCATAAATTTCCCGTTGCATCAATGGCTAATGTATGAGAATATCCTGTTGAAATGGACACAATCTTTTGTGAGTAGAAATCTTGGGCATTTAATAAAGTTGCAAACAAGAGCATGGAAACTAGAAAAGACAATGCTTTCATGATTTTCAGTTTTGGAGGTTGGTGGAAAAAATTTATTATTTTGACTTTTAACTATTCTATTTTGCTAAAATCAACTTTCAAATGTAATTAATTCAGACTATAGTCTGTGGTATTCGGTAATGAAATATTTCATTTTAGCTCTGACTAAAGTCTGAGTTATGATCGTTGAAGTATTTGGCAAAGTATTGCGTGAACTGAGAGAGGCAAATAACATCTCTCAGGAAAAACTTGCTGAATACTGTGACCTTGATCGAACTTATATCTCTTTACTTGAACGTGGGTTGCGGCAGCCAACCATCTCAACAATCTTCAAATTAGCAAAGGCTTTAAATGTCTCACCATCTGAAATGGTCGGAAAAGTTGAACTTCAAGTAAAAGAATAGTTTGCATCTCATTTACTAATTTAGGTATTAAATTCCGCAATTAACAAATCTGGCATACATTTATTATTTAAAATCTTTCATTAAGAAATAATCCTTTTTTGATCTAAGATAGCCACAATAATTTTTCCAGCTTTCTTTTACATGTTCGTTGATAAAAACCTCCGATTCATTTCGAAACCGAGGATTTTCATCAATAAATCTCATTTTTAAAGAACCTAAAAGTTCTTTTCCAAATTCTAAATCAGGTTCATATCGTGTTATTCTATTGAAACAATATTCAGATAAAACTAATCCAAAGATTCTCTCGCCTATTTCTTCATTCATTCTCTTAACAGATTCTTCAAGATCAAAGGAATTGAAATACTCATCATAGAAGGAAGTAAATCCTAGTGAATACTGCCATTCATAAATTATATTTCCAGGTGCAATTAATGCTTTAAAGGGAGCTCGTCCCAAAGGATTAATATTTCTTAAGACCGATAGTCCAAAGCAAACCGCCAAATAAATAACAAGATAGTTTTTTGTTAAAAAATTAATCTTGGCAAAATATTCCATTAATTCTGACCAATTAATGCGATCACCATTACTTAATTCCAATCCATTCGGGAACCCATGTACTTCAAAATGAAGATGAGGAATAAATCCAGTTTTCTCCTGAAATGAAATGATTGATTCTAATAAACTTATTAAATCATTTTTGCTATGAATTGAAAATACCTCAGTTTTGAGATCTGGTCGTTGATGTTTCTTTAACTTCAATATCTCAGAATTTAATAAAGAGCCTGTCTTTTTATCGTTTTCTCTTAAGGATTCGATAATAATAAGAGCATATTGCTGATCTTCATTCATGACTTTGCGATAGTTATTGGTTAAAAGTAACGAATTTCATTAAGAATTCAACCCGTTCCGGGTTGGCTTTTTTCTATCCAACCTTCCCCCCAGCGATGCTGGTGGTCACAAAAAGTATACTCCTGTAGAGTAAATATAACTACAAAACATACGATGTTGGAATGATTTATCTTGACAGGTTTTGAAAACCTGTCAGGGCTAAAACAACTTAATCATAAGCCAATTTATTTTTTTTTATACCTTTAGACAAATTCAATGAATCGCCTGTCGTACCGGAGAACTTATGGATCTGACTGAAGACAACCAACTTTATCTAAAACTTAGTGCAGGTGATGAACGTGCATTTCAAACCTTATTCCGGAAATATTATCCGGCCATGTGCAACTTTGCCCGGCAGTTTTTAAACGACAGCGAATTGGCCGAGGAAACTGTTCAGGATTTATTCGTGAAAATCTGGGAAAAACGCGAAAACCTAACCATTCAGTCATCGGTAAAACATTACCTTTTCCGTTCAGTCCGAAATCATTGCCTCAACCAACTTCAGCACGATAAAATAAAAAAACAGTATTCCGACCGAATGCTCGAAACTGCTCATCAGGAAATCAATCCCGACGATTTTTACCTGGAAGTTGATCTCGTTCAGCGAATTGAAAAAAGCATCAGTTCACTGCCACCCAAACGGCAGGAAATATTCAGGCTCAGTCGCGAACAGGGACTAAAATACAAGGAAATTGCCGAAACACTTAACATTTCGGTTAAAACTGTTGAAGCCCAGATGGGACAAGCTCTAAAATATCTCCGCGAAGAACTAAAAGATTTCAGCAACCATTTATTGACTTTACTCCTAATTTTTAATAAATCAGGATTGCACAATAGGGGTTAAATTACTTTCCAATGTCATTAGAACGTATGAAAGCAAATCAACACACCGAAAATCAGGATTGGGAATTGCTCGCCAAGTCGATTTACGACCAAAATCCGAAATCATCAGCAGAAGATTCGGCTGTTGCAGAGCAACTCTTGCCGGACGAAAGCGAACGAACCCACCTTATGGAAATGACACGACAGGTGGATACTTATTTTGATCTGAAAAAATATCCGGCTGACAAGGCCTGGGAGAAGATCGAAGCACGGATTAATCAATACTCTTCACTGAAACAAACCATTTTTAAACGGATAATGCAGAACCCATTTTACCGTGTTGCTGCAGCAATCCTATTTGCCGCACTGCTTCTGGCTTCTGCTTATGAAGTTTATAACTCGGCGGCAAACCGTAAAATGCTGGAAGTTTCGGCAACCAATCAAATCCTGAAAACATTTGCACTCCCCGATGGATCACTGGTCAGTTTAAATACCGACACAAAAATTAAATACCCCAAACTGTTTGCCGGAAATACCCGTGAAGTAAGCATCGAAGGAGAAGCTTTCTTTCAGGTAAAACCGAACAAGGAAAAACCGTTTATCATTCATGCCGGAAAAGCACAAATTAAAGTTTTGGGTACCAGCTTTAATGTCAATGCATATCCTGCGGCAAAATTGCTTGAAGTAATCGTTGAAACCGGCAAAGTCCAGGTTTCAGACCAAAATAATGAATCAAAAGAACTGATTCTGACCCCCGGTGATAAAGGAACACTGGTTTATTCGGGCCATTCGTTGCTCAAATCGACCAATGCAGATCCTAACTTTTTAGCCTGGAAAACGCGCAACCTTATTTATAAGGCGACTTCGCTTGCCGAAGTAATTGTAAGTTTAGAAAAAGTGTACAAGGTGGATATCCAATTAGCCGATACAAAGCTAAATGAGTTGCTACTGACTGCCCAGTTCAACGACTATTCGCTCGATTTTATCCTGAAAGTAATTGAAACAACTTTCCAAATCGAGACACAGAAAGTAAACGGACAGTATATTTTAAAAGCGAAATCCTAAAATTTAAGATTTTTACGCCATGAAAACATCCGGAATTATATCATTTCTTTTTAGTTTCCTGATTATATTGTTGTTGGAAGCATTGCCTCTGGATTCGTACAGCCAGAAACAAACTTCAAAACAATCGAATAAACAAGCCACGAAACAACCTTTCGGGCAAGGAAACAAAAATGATCAAACATCCAAGGTCCTCAACCAAAACATCAGTATTTATGCTGAAAATGAACCACTTGAAAAAGTAATCAAACGAATTTGTGATTACCTGAAACTCGACTATTCATACAATTCGCAACTGATTGAAGGAAAAAATATCAATCTGAACGTATCGAATAAACCCATCAAATATGTTCTCGATCAGCTGATGAAGGACTTTTATCTTCTGTTCGAAATTCAGGACAACATTTTGGTCATCCGCGACTATGTTCCTTTGGATAAAAGTCAGGACTACAACAAACGAGTCAAAAACTACAACGACCAAACCGGGTTTGTTTTCGACAACTATAAGAAAAAATCCATAACGATTAAATTCAAAACGTCGAGTAACCTCATTATCATACCGGTTGCAATCAACAATTCGGATACCCTGAATTTCATTCTGGATACCGGCGTACGATATCCGATTATTACCGAACTTCCTTTCGTTAACAAGCTCAATCTGAACTTTCTTCAGCCCATCAAGGTGAAAGGACTGGGCGAAGGAGAACAAATGACAGCCTATAAATCAGGAAATAATACCATAAAAATTGAAGGCATGATTGCCTATGATCAGGAAATCCATATGGTAATCAATGAAAATTTCCAGATCTCCCATATTCTGGGTATTCCGGTTCACGGTTTGATTGGTTTTAACCTTTTCAAAGACTATGTGGTTAAAATCGATTATGCCGAACACGAGATTACACTGATTAAACCTGAATATTTTACCTATAAGGAAAAAGGAAAAGACATCGTTCTTCCATTGACATTCGAGCAGAATAAGCCATTTGTTAAAACGAGCATCGTCACCGATAAAAACAAGGAAGTTCCTGTAAAATTACTGGTTGATACCGGTGCAAGCGATGCCCTTTGGCTGTCAACCAAATCTGACAGCAGAATATCACTTCCGGAAAATAACATTGAAACTTTTCTGGGTCGTGGATTGAGTGGCGATTTATTCGGTATAAAAGGCCGCATCGGAGCCATCTGGGTTGGGCCGCTGGTACTGTATGAACCCATCGTGGCTTTTCCTGAAAACGAAATGGTTGATCAGCTTATGGGCGATACCGACCGCAACGGAACCCTGGGAGCTGAAATCCTGCGCCGGTTTTATGTGACCATGGATTATCCAAACAAGCGGCTTATCCTCAGACCAAACAGCGACCTGAAGGATGATTTCAACTACAACATGAGTGGATTGGAAGTTACCAATCCGATGCCGGGCCTGCCCATCTTCCTGGTAAGCGATATCCGGAAAAATTCGCCGGCCTATTATGCCGGAATCCAGGAAAATGACCAGATCATCGCATTAAACAACACCAATCATAAAGCATTAACTTTAAATGATATAAATTTACTGTTCCAAAGTCAGGAAGACAAACGGATTAAAATGACCATTCTGCGCAACGGAGAACAGGTAAAAACCGAATTCTTCCTGAAGAAAATGTTTTGAAATGAAACCAGCATACGGAATTTTCATCCTTGTTTTCCTTTTGTCGTTCTCCAAAGGATACGCACAAAAGGAAAACAATTCTGTAGCTGAAAAAAAAATCACCATTGAACTGAAAGACAGGTCCATTGCTGCCATTCTCGATTCAATTTCCGCAAAAGCACATGTTTTTTTTTCGTACGATCCTTTACTTGTTGAAGCAGATAAAAGAACCAATCTTTCGGTAGCCGATAAAACTATTCCGGAAACTCTGGACATTTTGTTTGAATCAAAGTTTAAATATCAGATCCTTGGAGAACAGATTATTATCACTGCACCCGAAACGGAAGGAAATAAAACGGAAGATGAGTTGCAAAATAGCACCAAACGCGGAATGATCATTTTCAGGGGACGGGTGGCCAACCGCGAAGAAAAGGACGTTTTACCCTATTCCAACATCTCGATTCAAAAAAGCAACATTGGAACCATCTCGAATACCGATGGCGATTTTGATCTTAAAATTCCTGAAATCAATCAGCACGACACCATCCTTGTTTCTCATTTGGGATACCGTCCGTACCGGCAACCAATCGATGAAATCCGTGATATCAATTACAGCATTTACCTGCAGCCCACTTCAGTGCAACTCAAGGAAATCGTTATCAAAATTGTTAATGTTCAGGATATTATCAACAAGATCCTGTCAAAGATTTCGCTGAATTACCCACGCGATCCGGAAATAATGACCGCCTTTTACCGCGAAGTACTGAAACAGGACAGCAAATACATTGACGTTGCAGAAGCCATAATGGATATCCGGAAAGCTCCATACACGAATACCTCTGTTCAGGACAAGGTCAAATTTGTCAAAGGCCGCAAAAACATCAATGTCAAGGCATTTCAGTTTGTTGATTTTAAAATACAGGGAGGACCGTACAACATTACCAAACTCGATGTGATAAAAACACCCGACTCATTTCTCGATCCCGAATTCCGGGATAATTATAAATATTCACTCGATGAAATTGTTGAACTGGACAGCCGCGACACCTATGTGATCCGTTTCAAGCCCAAAGAAAAAATTGAAGAGCCTTGCTATCAGGGCAGACTTTTTGTCGATATGTCTTCACTGGCGCTGGTTCAGGCCGATTTCAGCCTCAGCCGCTCGGGACTTAAATTTGCCCATGAGTGGCTCATCAAAAAAAAACCCAAAGACTTTTACGTTCGCCCGCTCAACGCCGATTATAAAGTAAGTTACCGCAGATCCGACAATAACTGGCATTTAAGCAGTGCCCACGCATCACTCAATTTCAAGGTAAAAAGCAAGCAAGATAAGGTCAATTCGACCTTTCACAGCATTTCGGATTTGCTGATTACCGATTTCAAACCCGATGACGGAACTCACTTCAAAAAGGATGAATTGTTTAACCCGAAAGATATTTTTACTGAAACCATTACCAGTTACGACGAGGATTTCTGGGATAATTACAACATCATCAAACCTTCGGAAGATTTGCAAAATGCACTCCACGACTATTACCTGCAGAACGATTCTTTATTCAAAATAAACGAAAAGGAAGAGAAAATCATCAATACAAACTAACCTAACCCAAATGAAAACCTTAACCATTTTGCTATTTGCCGTATTGTCCACTTTTTTATTACCCGCTCAAAACACAGGTCCGATTCCTGAACTCAGCAGGCAGCTGAACCAATATTTCAGTTATTTTCCTGACGAGAAAGTTTCGATTGAAACCGACAAAATGCAGTATAAACCCGGAGAGACCATTTGGTTCACGGCATTCATTACGGATGGAAACCAAGTCCCCGTTTCAGCAGAAAATCAGGAGCTTTTCGTAAGACTTTATGACAAAAAAGGCACTGCGGTAGTACAGGACATTTTTCGTATGGCCAATGGTTTTGCTTCCGGCGATATACTGATTCCCGAAAACCTCACCAAGGACGTTTATTTTATAGTGGCATACACTTCTGCACAAACGTCGGCAGAGGAAATAACAACCAAAATTCTTCGTATCGATCCGGAATACAGTAACCAATGGGTTGTTCAAACAAGCCTGAAGGATAGTATTTCAAGTTCAGGCCTGAAAAATGAAATCTCTTTGGTAATGAGCGATCTGTTGGGTGAAATCCAGAAAAACGATGCGATTAGGTACCAAATCATGAATGGAAATGATATCCTTGAAAAGGGAAAGCTGAAAACCGATGAAAAAGGGAAAGTCGTCATACCATTTACCATACCCGCCAAAACAAACGGCGAATCCTTTATTTGTAAAATCAGCGATAATAAGGAAGATTGGACCAGGGAAATATTCCTGCCAACGAATCTCGATCCGGTGTTTGTCCATTTTTTCCTTGAAGGGGGGAACCTGAATGTCGGAATTTCTGCTAAAGTTGGATTTACCGCTTTCAACAAATGGGGGATTCCGGTTGATGTGGAAGGATCGCTCGTAAATCAGGAAGGAAAAAACGTAGTTCTGGTGAAATCGTTTACCAAAGGATTGGGTCTTTTTTCGGTGATGAATGACGGAACTCAAAAATACAAGCTGGTGTTGACCGGCAAAACAGGTCCGGGTCAGTCATTTGACCTTCCCGCTCCAAAAACTGACGGGCTGAGCTTGTCGGTTTTGAAATCAGATGCCGGATTTATTTCGGCCAACCTTACATTTGCTGATAAACAAAAACATTCCATTTCCATTGCTCTCACCAGCGGAAGCAAGCTCAGCTGGGCTGCGGATATGGAGATTAACAGTGCCGGAAGAATAAAAATTCCGGTGGATAACCTGCCTCAAGGGATTTTTCTGTTGTCGGTGTTTTCGTTAGAAGGTCAGCTACTGACCGAACGTGTGGTTTATGTGGATAAAAAACTGCAGGTGAAACTTGAAGTCCTGCCTGAAAAAAACAAACTCCAAACCGGCAAAAGCATGAAAGTCAAGGTACGGATGACTGATGAAAAAGACCAGCCACTCGCCGGAAATGTCACTGTTTCAGTATCCGGTCAGTTCCGGAACGATGCAAGCAATGATGCAATAAAAAGCAGCCCATTGGCTGGACCTGAACTGGAGACTCCGTATTCGGTGCTGGCCGATGCATTAAAAGGCAGGGCTGCAAGTCCGGTACTTATGGATGTTTACCTGATAGCAAATAAGATAAAGGGTTTTAATTGGGAAAAAATACAGACTTTTAAACCTGAGAATGCAAAAGACCTTCAGCCAAAAACCTCCGATTTTGAAGCTGGTATTTCAAAGCTGATAGCAGGCATTTCTCAGAAATACAGCTTGTTGAATTCTGATCAGCCTGTTGATAAAACCTATTTCAGTAATAATCCGGAATTATTCGTGAAATATGTAAAAGCCAATAGGCCAAATACGATAGCCATGGATACTCAGCGCAATTTATTGGCCTCATCAACCAACCTCTTGGATGTGATAAAAATTCTGAAACCCTATAAAGTCATGGGTAACCAAATCGTATTTATTGGGATGGAGAATTCTCTCAATTACCAGGGCGGGGCTTTGATTGTTATCGATGGACAACAATTAGGAACCGATATTTCGGCAATCAATGGAATATCCACTCTGTCTGTCGATCATATCAATGTCTCAACCAACGTGATGGATATTCAGAAATATACCGGGTTGAATACCATTGGAGTAATTGAGATCTTTCTGAAAAAAGGAAATAGACCTGAAGAACCAATCCAAAAGGAAAGTACAAGTAAATATGAGAATGGAGTCCGGGTTACGAATATTTTTCCTGCCGAACCAGGCAATCTGAAAAACGACCAGCGAACTACCCTGCAATGGATTCCAAATCAAAAAGTAGATGAAACCGGGCTATTCGAATTTACGGTTACTGCCGGAAAAGTGCTCTCAGGGTTCCTGATTGATGTTCAGGGAATATCCGGAAATGGGCTAACGAATAGCGGGACAGCTGAATTTTCAGTGGAAAAATAAAGAATAAGGGATTCCATTTCTAAAAGAAATTCAGATAAAGGTCACTGTCTCAGAAATTCAAATGAAAATAAATATTTGTTTATATTTATATAGAATTAGAATGTCTGATGTTTATCCAAATTTATGAAGAGACTCCTAACTATACTATTTTTCAGCTTCATACTAATTTTCAATGGGTATTCCCAGTACTATGTTTTTACCAATTATTCAATCAATAACGGCCTTTCCCAAAGTGTAGTTAATTGCCAGTTTCAGGATTCAAAAGGGTTTATCTGGATCGGAACCCAGAACGGACTAAACCGCTTTAATGGCGAAACTTTTGACGTTTACAGCTATAATCCGGCTGACTCCTGTTCCATTTCAAATAACTGGATTTATTCCATTGCAGAGGATTCTGAAGGAAATCTATGGATTGGTACAAAAGGCGGATTAAATAAGTATCTGGTCGGGAAAAACAAATTTAAACGAATCGCCTATCAGACCGGCTTCACTTACGATGTAACGCAGTATTGTTATGACATTATCTGCCTGAAAAACGGAACTGTTCTAATCAATACTCCTCCTGTCCTATCTGTTTATGATCCTGACAAAAAAAGCTTTTCACATTTCCAGAGTATATTAAATTACGATGGAGCGGTGAAGGATGTCAAAATTCCCATGCTGGAAGATGCTGATGGGAAAATATGGATCGGCTCCACCAAAGGATTGGCTTCGTTTTCGCTTCAGGCAAAACAGTTCTCTTATTTTTCATTCCTGAACAGTCGTGGCGATATGATCGACGATGTGAATGTTACGGCATTATTCAAGGATAGAAAGGGAAAACTTTGGGTTGGAACCGCCTCCGGATTGTTCAATTACAATATGACTTCAAATCATTTTGAAGCATTTCAGTTTTCATTGGCTCCAAACGGAAATAATCCATTTGAAAATACCTGCATCCGGACGATTCTTGAAGATAAGAACGGAAACCTGATCATTGGAGCTGAAGGCAGAGGTTTATTTGTTGTTTCGCTGTATGCTCAAAACCCGGTTACCATTCAGAATTACACCACCGAAAACAGCGAAATTGGCCATAACATCGTGCAGTCGTTAATCATCGATCAATCGGAGAATCTTTGGATTGGCACCCTTCAGGGAATCAGTAAAACCGATTTAAAGAAAAAAAAGTTTAACCTTTATCGAAGAAGTAATTCGCCCAACTCAATCAATCTGTTGGGAAATGTCATTGCTTCAATCTACAAAGCCGACAACGATATTTTGTGGATAGGAAACTGGGGGCAGGGATTGAATCTCGTAGACCGGAAAACAAACCAGGTTGAACATTTTTCGACTCAGCTAAGCGGAAATCACAAACTATCGAATGACTTTATTCATGTCATCTTTGAAGACTCCGATCATCATATCTGGCTGGGAACCCGCAACGGCATAATGATCTATGACAAATCCGGCAATAGATTTGTTCCATATTTTGAGTATTTCAAAAACTCCGCATTGCCTGCTTTTAAAAATGTCAGGATATCCATGATCATCCAGGACGAGTCTTTCAATTACTGGATTGGAACTCAGAATGGGCTTTATAAAATCAATCTTGAAAAATCGACCGTTGAAGTTTTTCAAAAAGAACTGGACAAGACTCATCAGTTAAGCGCAAACTTAGTATATGATTTACTTGAAGATTCTGATGGTCTGATATGGATTGCAACGGTTGGTGGCTTGGATGTGTACAATCCTGCCTCGAAAAAAATAAATCACTTTAGGAAAAAAGAAAAAGGATTAAGTGAT
>CAIPKZ010000005.1 GCA_903865775.1 uncultured Prolixibacteraceae bacterium
CATTATCAGTTACAATTATGGAGCACAATCGTATTCGAGAGTCAAGGATACCTTACGAATTGCGATTATCGCGGCAACTGTAATCGCTGTTTTTTCCTTTATCATTGTTGAAAGCATTCCCGGAAGTATTGTGAGACTCTTCAATTCCACCGATCAAGGTCTTTTGGATTTTGGGAAAGAAGGGCTTCGCCTGAGTTTATTGGCTTTACCAATTATCGGCTTTCAGGTGGTCGCCGGAAATTTCTTTCAGTCGATGGGCAAAGCCAAAATTGCAGTTTTGCTTACTCTGCTTCGTCAGGTGATTATATTGATTCCCCTGTTATTTCTGCTTCCCGGCTATTGGGGGCTACACGGGATTTGGCTGGCCATGCCAATCTCAGACCTCTTTTCTGCAAGCATTGTGGTATTCTTTCTGGTTAATCATTGGAAAAAACTCAATGGGCTAATTGAAATTCATTCCTGAAAATTACAAAAAGAAAATAGCGACACCTCCGACAGTAATTACTGCTCCGATAATTTCTTTCCAGTTTACCTTTTCGTGAAAAAACAGAATTGCAGGTGGAATAATAAGCACTGGAACAATCGACATAATGGTTGCCGCAATTCCGGCCTGGGTATTCTGAATGGCCAGCAGTGAAAATGAAACTCCCAGAAAAGGACCGAAAATAGAACCCAATGCCACGCTTTTCATAGCTGGCTTGTGATGCAGGGCTTTCCAGACTTTTCCATATCGCTTGGTGAATAGAATAATAATTGCAAAGCCCACCATGCCGGTAATTACCCTGATGTGCGAAGCAGCAAAAGCATCGTAATTTCCCATCCCTTTTTTGCTCAGCACCAATCCAACTCCCTGGCCAACGGCGCCACCAAAAGCGAGTAATATTCCTTTTATGCTGTAACTGGTACTGATTTTATGCCCCTTTTTTGTGATGTCTTCGTGCTTCTCACGTTTAAGAATTACAATTGAAATTCCGGTTAAAGTCACAACCATACCAACCAGATTCATCGGACTCATTACTTCGCCAAGGATCAACCAACTGGCAAATGCGGTAATTGGAGGAGTAATGGCCATAATGAGCATTGCAATCCGGGCACCAACAACCACATAGGACTGAAAAAGAAGCAAATCGCCAATCACAAAACCGACTATTCCTGAAAGAACCAGCCATGCCCAACTTTCAGCACTTGCGTCAAGTGGCAAAATCATTCCCCGGTGAAAATAATTAACTACGCAATAGATGAAAAATGCCGCTACTAACCGGATCAGGTTAACCTGAAGTGAACCAATTTTTTTTCCGGCAGATTCGAATGACAAACTGGTTACCGTCCAAAAAACGGCTGTAAGCAAAGCGGCAATTTCTCCTGTATAATGGCTCATGAAGATTTTTTAAAGAAGGGTCGAAGATAAGGAAAGAAAGTGCCTGAAGCTAACTGAGAGATGTGCAATTTGACGATTAACTATTTACCATTTGAACGAGCAGAAAATGATAAATAGTAAATATTGGAATTGTAAATAAGTGCCTGAAGCTAACTGAGAGATGTACAATTTGACGATTTACTATTTCCATTTGAACGAGCAGAAAATGGTAAATAGTAAATATTGGAATTGTAAATAATTCAATTCCTAATACTTCGCTATTATTTCATTCCATATCATCCAAATGCAAATCGAGGGCTTTTACCGAAATCTGGATTTCACGGATGGAAATGGCGAGTGAAAGAATCAGTAAAACCAAGGCTATTCCAAAGAGAACTTCTGCCCAAATTTGAAATTTCACATAAATCAGGAACATGCAAACCACACAAAGCAGAAGGCTTGAAATTCCAAGTATCTGCATGGTTTGTGTCAGCCGAAGGCGTTTTCTTAAATTCTGAATCTGACTATGAAGAACAGAATTTGGGTTTTCTTTGAACGTAGCATGGAGTGTTCGTACCACTGAAGCATAAGCCAGAAACCGGTTGGTATAGGCCAGAATAATCAGCGAAACTGCAGAGAATAGCAATGCCGGTGTTGTGAGCGTTAATTGTTCCATCACATTTAAATTATTGAATTTAAATAATTTACGATTTTTATATTTACTATTTACCATTTATTTCGCTCTGTTCAGCCAGTAATGGTAAATAGTAAATTGTCCAATAGTCAATCGTATTACTTCAGGAGTTCTGCCATTTTCTCACGCAGTTTCTCTTCGCGCAAATTGCGTCCAATAATTTTACCGGTTTTGTCAACCAGCAAATTAGCGGGTATTGAATTCACTGCATAAAGCGTAGCTGCTGCATTTTTCCATCGGCTTAAGTCCGAGACATGAGTCCAGGTAAGCTGATCATCGGCAATTGCCTTTACCCATTTGGCATTGTCGGCATCGAGCGACACACCCAACACACCAAAACCTTTGGTTTTATAACTATTAAAAGTTGCTACCACATTCGGATTTTCGCGGCGGCAAGGACCACACCACGATGCCCAGAAATCTATCAGTGTATATTCGTTCTTTGCATAGACATCGCTCAGTTTTACCGGATTTCCATCCGCATCATTCATTGTAAAATCGGGAGCTGTTTGACCGACTGCTACTAATTTGAGCTTAGCTACTCTGTTTTTAAGACTAATAACTGTTGGAACGGAATCCAGTTTGGAATCCAGTCCGGATAAAAATCCTTCCAGTTCGGAACTTTCCATTTCGTAATAAATCTGACTTAAGAGGAAAGGGGAAACAAATGATGCAGGATTAGCTTTGATAATAGCCCGTTGTTGCGCATCAACAGAATTAAAAATCACATCGGACTGAACCATCAAGCTATCGGCTTTCGCTTTATTGCCTGCCTTTTCAGCCTCTCTGGACTGTTTATATAATGCCGAACCCTGGGCTGAAACCTTTTCCAATTTCAAATCTATAGCATGATATTCATCCTGAACAGCCGACCCTGTCACTTTTGCCATGGAGAGCGAATCAACGGAACCTTCAATGGAAACTGCAGCGTTTTCAATAAAAAAAGGTAAGCGTTCCCTGACCGAATTCAGGCTCAGATAATAGACTTCCGGGTTATTCACTTTCCCTTTAAACTGGAACTCGCCATTCACCAGAGAAGCTGAATCAAATTTAAGCATGTCGCCTTTGATAATTCGGCTCAGGTAGGCCTTTCCCTGCGCACCTGCCAGTTTTACGGTAACATTATATTCCGGAGTTTGAGTGCAAGCAAAAAAGCCAAACATCATTGCAATCAGGACAAAATTTCTCATAGTTGAATTATTAATCGTGGTTAGTTTTTCAAGTCCCAAAAATAAACGAATTAAATCAAAGAATACTGACATTTAGCAACAAAAAAACCGGGTTGTAAGGCCCGGTTCTTCAGTTTTAAAATATATTCAGATAAGTTTATTTGTTGACATATCCTTCCAGATGAACGCTTCCGATGGAACGTCCCGAAGGATCGGCATTATTTTTGAAACTGGCATCCCATTCCAACGCGATTGGCGTACTACATGCAATTGAAGGTACCGAAGGCACACAAATTGCAGCCGAATCCGATGGAAAATGTTCAGTAAAAATGGAACGGTAGAAATATTCTTCCTTCGAAGGAGGTGTGTTAATCGGAAACCTAAACTTTGCTGTATTCAGTTGTTCATCAGTAACTTTTTCAGCAACCATCGCTTTTAGCGAATCGATCCAGTTGTAACCAACGCCATCCGAAAACTGTTCTTTTTGGCGCCAGGCAACACTTGCAGGCAAATAATCTTCAAATGCCTTGCGAATTACCCATTTTTCCATGCGACCGTTTTTAGCCATTTTCTCTTCCGGATTAATCCGCATAGCTACATCCAAAAATTCTTTATCGAGGAAAGGAACACGACCTTCAACACCCCAGGCAGCCAGCGATTTATTGGCACGCAAACAATCGTACAAATGCAATTTACTCAGTTTTCGCACGGTTTCTTCGTGGAAAGCACGGGCATTTGGAGCTTTATGGAAGTATAGATAACCGCCAAAAATTTCGTCAGCACCTTCGCCTGAAAGCACCATTTTAACACCCATCGATTTGATGACGCGCGACAAAAGGTACATCGGAGTAGAGGCCCGAATGGTGGTCACGTCATACGTTTCAAGGTGATAAATCACGTCCCGGATAGCATCCAAACCCTCCTGGACTGTGAAATGAATCTGGTGATGAACAGTTCCGATGTGATCGGCAACTTTTTGGGCCGCAGCCAAATCGGGCGAACCGACAAGCCCAACAGCAAATGAATGCAATTGAGGCCAGTAGGCAGTTTCGGTACCCTGAGATTCGATCCGGTAAGCAGCATATTTTTTTGCAATGGCCGAAATTACCGATGAGTCAAGTCCTCCGGAAAGCAAAACTCCGTAAGGAACATCCGACATCAACTGACGGTGAACTGCGTCCTCGAGTGCTTTACGCAATACGTCCATATCAAAACCATTGTCTTTCACTGCATCAAAAGATGTCCACTCACGCTCATACCATGTTTTTACCTCACCATCGGCACTGTACAAATATT
The DNA here is from genome assembly GCA_903865775.1 of uncultured Prolixibacteraceae bacterium. GTDB lineage: Bacteria > Bacteroidota > Bacteroidia > Bacteroidales > Prolixibacteraceae > Aquipluma. The sequence goes on from CAIPKZ010000005.1 coordinate 4,517, forward strand.
TGCCTGGCAAAAATTCTTCGATAATACTGCAATGACCTTCCAGTGCTTTTAATTCTGAAGCCACATAGTAATTACCATGCTTGTCCCAGCCCTGGTATAGCGGAATAATACCTATGTGATCGCGGGCGATCATGTAGACGTCTTTTTCAATATCGTACAGTGCGAAAGCGAAAATCCCATTCAAATCTTCCAGAAAATCAATTCCTTTTTCGCGATATAAAGCCAAAATAACTTCGCAGTCGGAATGTGTCATAAACTCGTAAGAATCACCAATCCGCGCGCGAATTTCGAGGTGATTGTAAATTTCCCCATTTACAGCTAAAACCAGTTTACCGTCTTTACTGTACAGAGGTTGTTGTCCCGATTCAGGATCAACAATCGACAAACGTTCGTGAGATAGGATTGCCTTGTCGCACGAAAAAATACCCGACCAATCGGGACCGCGATGACGAATTTTCTTCGACATCTTCAAAACCTGAGGACGCAAATCCTGCGCCGGAACTTTTAAGTCAAATACGCCTACAAATCCACACATAGTATTTTATGGTTTAAATATTTACAACACGAAAACAAATCAGGGTTCAAAAATAGTCATTTTGATTAATTTTAGAAACTATTGCTGACATTATTCTTATTTACATGTCTTTTACTGTCAAATAAATCAATTTCGGTTCGTTTTTGCAAACAATTGAATATCCATAAATTTCACCCCCCACCCTTTTTCAAATCGCCTAATCAGGAAAACATCATTTTTTTCAAGAGCACCCCCAAATTCCGTGACAGGAACAATGAAAAACCAGATGTGTTTTCAGGAAATACCCGTTTTATGGAAATTTGCAGTATTATGTGTCTGAAAATGAAAAAAGGCAGTCAAACTGACTACCTTCTGACATATTTCTATAAAAACGGTCTATACATTGAATCTGAAATGCATGATATCGCCATCCTGCACTACATATTCCTTCCCTTCAACAGCCATTTTGCCAGCTTCCTTACAAGCTTGTTCTGATTTATAATGTATAAAATCAGCATATTTAATTACTTCAGCCCGGATAAATCCTTTCTCGAAATCGGTATGAATAACTCCGGCAGCTTGTGGTGCTTTAAATCCAAGTTTGTAGGTCCAGGCCCGCACTTCCTTAACACCAGCCGTGAAATAAGTTTCCAACTGAAGTAACTTATAAGCCGTACGGATCAGTTTATGGACTCCCGATTCGTTCAATCCAAGGTCTTCCAGAAACATCTGACGTTCTTCAAAGCTCTCCAAATCTGCAATATCGGCCTCTGTAGCAGCAGCAATCATCAACATTTCCGCATTTTCATCTTTTATGGCTTCTTTTAAAGCATCAACATAGGCATTGCCCGTCACAACCGAAGCTTCATCCACATTACAAATGTAAAGTATTGGCTTATTGGTAAGCAACTGGAGATCCCTGACAAGCCGAACATCCTGATCATCAACCTCTATTGTGCGGGCAGAGATGCCCTGATTCAATACATCGCGGTAAACTGAAAGAATTTTAAACATCCGTTTTGCTTCCGGATCATTTCCAGCCTTAGCCTGTTTTTCAACTTTTGAAATACGGCTTTCGACTGTCTCCAAATCCTTCAGCTGTAGTTCAATATCAATGGTTTCCTTGTCACGAACCGGATCGATTGTATGATCCACATGGGTAATATTATCGTTATCGAAACATCTCAAAACATGAATGATTGCATCGGTTTCGCGTATATTTCCAAGAAATTTATTTCCAAGTCCTTCACCTTTACTTGCGCCCTTTACAAGTCCTGCAATATCCAGGATTTCTACTGTTGTCGGAACAACCCGTTCAGGGTGTACCAATTCTTCCAGTTTAATAAGCCGTTCATCAGGCACAGTGATCACCCCCAAATTGGGTTCGATGGTACAAAACGGAAAATTCGCCGACTGCGCCTTCGCACTCGATAAACAATTAAACAGGGTTGACTTTCCGACATTCGGAAGTCCTACAATTCCACACTTTAAAGCCATTCTTCTTTATCTTTTGATTTTCGGTGCAAAGATAAACGATTCAGCCAACTATAAAGCAATTATTCTCACTACAATGACAGAGATTATATTCCGGAATATTACTTTTGCAAAAAAGAAGATAAATCCATGATATTAAATTCAGTTTCTGTTGATTGCGTAATTTTCGGATTCGACAAATCAGGTCTGCGCGTTTTACTTGTTCAAATTGATAAAGAAGTCCTTCAGAAA
>CAIPKZ010000006.1 GCA_903865775.1 uncultured Prolixibacteraceae bacterium
AATAAATTCCTTGCCAGATTCCGAGATTTAGCTGATGATTGGATATTGGAATCGTCAGGCTGGCGCCAATCAAAGATGATTTCAGGTGAGCAGGAAGATCATCTTTTCCTTCAAAAATGTGTGTAAATCCCGGATCATTTTCAGGAACCAACTTATTCATGAACGATTCAAAATCGTAACGCACCGACGGATCAGCGTTTTCATTCAGGCTGATTCCTGCAGAAGTATGCTGAATCAGGATGTTTATCAAACCTTTCTCTGGCAGATTATTTAATTGGCGTTCAATGATATCGGTGATCAAATGATAACCGCGCTTGAATGCAGGCAAGGTAATTTCGAATTGTTCGACCATGCTGATTGTATTCTGATTTTTATAATCCTTTAAGCCTGAGTGCCTCCTGAATTTCCATTATTTTTTCACGTCGTTCGTATGAAAAGACAGAACTGTTTTCCTGAAGGTAAACGAACAAAAACATCGATTTCTGCAGGTAATTGGCTTTGGTAAGCAAATAGGATTTCATGTTTTCTTTTCCAAGTACCATCAGTATATCAGCAAGCCTTTCCAATTGGTCTTCAGTGGTAAGATGTTCTTTGATGGCATTTAGAAAGTCTTCATTCTCAAGCACAATGACCTGATCAATATCAAGTTTCAGTTCCTGCAAGAGTTCTTCCCGAACGGCGGTTTCCATCTGTTCAAGTTGATTTTCTTCTTTCATTTTCAAAATACGCCGGAGCAAAATGGCCAGAAACAGTCCCATTTCTTCAATCTGACGGATAAGGTAGTCGCGGGAAGCCATAGCGTTTATTTCAATGCCTGTTCCATATCTTCAATCAAATCTTCAGCACCTTCAATTCCGACTGAAAGCCGCATCATGCTTGGCCTTATTCCCATTTTCAGACGTTCGTTTTCAGGGAATTCGGCATAAATGGTCGAAAACGGATGAATGATCAGTGATTTATTGTCGTTCAGGTTCGTGGCGCGGCGAATAATTTTTAGCCGGTTCATAAATCGGAAACATTCTTCCTGACTTTCCAGATCAAATGTCATCACTGTTCCCGGGATTCCGGAAAATTGATTGACAGCCAAATCGTAATACTCAGAATCTTTCAATCCCGGATAATCCACCCGTGTGACATTGCGATTCTGCCGGAAGAATTCGCCCAGTTTGAGACAATTCTGATAGCAGCGTTCCACGCGAAGTTCAAGAATGTCGAGACCGGCATTCATGTAATTGGCTGTGTGGGCTGTCATTGGCATACCCAGATTCCGGTAATAGTTCTTCCGCAGACGTGCAATAAAGGCATCCTTTCCGAATTTCTTGGCAACGGCCAGACAATTTGGATTTATACTCCAGTCATAGATTCCGTTGTCAATAATCAATCCGCCAACTGCAGTTGCACCGCCCGATATAAATTTGGTGGCTGACATCACTTCGACATGAATGCCAAGTGCTTTTGAGTTAAAAACAGAAGGTGGCGTCACGGTGCTGTCGGCAATCAGCAAAATGTGGTGCCTATTGGCAATTTCAGCTAATTTGCTGATGTCGGCAATTTCGAGTTGAGGATTGGTAACTGTTTCAAAGTAGATCGCCCGGGTATTCTGGTCAATCAAAGCTTCAATCAGTTCAGTATTTGTGGTGTCTGCAAAACGTGTTTCCAGTCCGTAAGCTGATAGGCTTTGCTCGAAAAGTGCCAGTGAATGACCAAAAAGATGGTTTCCTGAAATGATGTTGTCGCCCTGTTTGCAAACGGCTAAAATTGCTGCTGAAATCGCAGACATTCCTGAAGTTACTGCCAATACCTGATGTGCACCGGTCAGTATTCTGACCTTGGCTTCAAAGTATTCAACCGTTGGATTACTCGTTCGTGAATAGGTATGTGCCGGAAATTCTCCCCGGAAATTGGCTGCAATATCTTCTGCTGAATCAAATTCAAAGGAAACAGATTCGTAAATTGGCATTGCCAGTGAATTATGAGGATCTTTTTTTGGAAAAGGTATGTTCAGTGACCGGGTTGTGAAATTCTTCATTTCTTAGTTTATTGAATGACCCGACAAAATTGGCAAATATTTCAGCAAAATTACCATTCCTTTAAATTCAAATCATACAGACCGCTGAAATCCTCCAATATTTCTATCTTTGGACAATCAGAAAGAGGAAATAGGAAAGAGAAAAGAGGAAACAGAAAAGATTTGATCTTTTATGCGATTTCCCTTTTCTTATCACATTTTACTTCTTCCTTTTCACACTTTCCCTTAATCAGAAATGAAGAAGTTTGGAATTATTCTGCTTGTATTTTTGCCGGTGATGGTCTTTTCGCAGACTCATTCAGTCAGGATAGCTGTGATGAAATACAATGGTGGCGGCGATTGGTATTCCAATCCGACTTCGGTCGGAAACCTGATCACTTTTTGCAACGAGAATCTCAAGACCGATATTGATCCGGAGCCGGGAACCGTTGAACCCGGGAGTGTTGACTTGTTTAATTATGCCTATATAGATTTGACCGGGCATGGAAATGTATATTTCTCGGATTCGGAGGCGGAGAACCTGCGTACTTACCTTGAATCAGGCGGTTTTTTGCAAATCAGCGACAATTACGGGATTGATCAGTTTATCCGGAGAGAAATGAAAAAAGTTTTTCCGGAGCTCGATTTCATTGAGCTTCCCTTTGATCATCCAATCTATCACCAGAAATACCAGTTTCCCAATGGACTTCCAAAAATTCATGAACACGATGGCAAACCGGCTCAGGGATTTGGTCTGATATACAAGGACAGGTTGGTGTGTTTTTATAATTACGAGTGCGATTTGGGTGATGGCTGGGAAGACCGGTCTGTTCATAATGATCCTGAAGATGTTCGCCAGAAAGCACTGCAAATGGGAGCAAACATCATTTCGTTTGTCTTTAATCAATAGTTCCGCAACATTCTTTAATCTTCCAGATTAATCTCCAAATTATTTTTTTAGCTTTTCCTGATTTTGTTTAATCGGAGCAATGCTTAAATCTAACTTTCAAGTATATTGCAAACTTTTTGAAAATTGATAAACAACTTTATCAGTCAAATTTTCAGACTGGATTCGGGGTGGATGCTGATAAAAGTTAATAATCTATAACATGACACGATTAAAACTCATAATACTCCTTCTGTTTATTTCAACAGTCGGTTATAGTCAGCTGTATATCAATGAATTTATGGCTTCGAATACCTCGGCCATTCAAGACCCTGATTACAAGCAGAGTGCCGATTGGATTGAGCTTTATAACGATGGAACTTCGCCTGTAAGCCTGAATGGGTATTTCCTGACGGACAATCTGAATAATCCTGCCAAATGGCAAATCAATAATATAACCATAGCTGCCAAGGGTTTTGCATTGTTTTGGGCCGATTCAAAAGATTCTGCCAATCACACCGGTTTTAACCTGAATGCAACTCTGGAGCAAATCGGATTGTATAGGCCCGATCTGTCGGTTGTGGATACCTTAAGTTATAGTCTTCAGGATCCCAATATCTCATTTGGAAGAAAAACGGACGGGAGTATCGAATGGGTATTATTTACCAAATCCACGCCAAGTGCGTCGAACAATACAATCAGCTACTCAGGAATTGTAAAAAGTGATCCAAGTTTTTCATCTTCAGGCGGTGTTTATCCCGGTTCCATTTCTCTCGAAATTAAATCAATCTTTGGGGGTGATGTTCGTTACACGCTCGACGGTACTGAACCTGATGAGCAGTCACCGATATCTGTTGAACCGATCAGTATTACGAAAAATACGGTTGTCAGGGCCAGAATTCATAAATCGGGTCAGATATTGGGGCCGGTCATTACAAACACCTATCTCATCGATACAGAAAACAAAATCAATAAACTGCCAATCGTCTGTGTGTCTTCAGATCCCGTTAATTTCTGGGATCCGGTGAAAGGTATTTATGTTGTTCACAGCACAAAACCGGATTGGGAAATCCCTGTAAATATCGAACTTTATGAAAATGATGGAAGGACAGGGGCTGCTTTCAACCTGAAGGCTGGTATAAAGTCCACCGGATTATACTCCTGGCAATTGCCTGAAAAGATGTTGGGTGTTTCTTTTCGAAAGGAATATGGCTCAAGTAAGTTGGCCTATCCGCTCATTTTTGTTAAAGGCCGAAAATCCTACGACACATTTTCACTCCGTGCTTCAGGAAGCGACTGGGGAAATACCATGTTCAGGGATGGAATGATTCAGTCTTCGGCAGTTGAAAACACCCGTATCGACGATTCAGGTTTCAGGGCTTGTGTGGTTTACATCAACGGCCAATATATGGGAATACACAATATCCGGGAGAAGATCGATGAAGATTACATTGTGGGGAATGATGGTCTTGCGCCGGGAACTTTCGACATGATTGAAGAAACCGATGCCGGCCATTATGCCGAAACCGGAGATTACCAGGCAAACGACTATTTTCTTTCCCTTACAGCTAAAGATTTGTCGATTCAGGCGAACTATGACGCAGTAGCCGCTGAAATGGATATTGAGGATTTTACAGATGTGGTTTGTACTGAAGTGTATAGCGGAAACAGTTCAATTGGTCACAATCTGATGAAATATAAACCGAAAAACACAGGCCAATGGAAATGGATTTTGATGGATTTCGATCGTGGATTTTCAGGTGTAAACAACGAATTGATTAATTTCTATATCAATGAGGATGGATGGCCATTTCGGGATTTGATGAAAAACCAGGATTATAAAAAACTATTTGGAAGAAAACTATCCGATCTGCTTTTTACCAATTTCAATCCTGAACGGATGATTGCCCAGATTGATGATCATCAGAAAACCATCGAAGCTGAAATGCCAAACCATGTGGCTCGTTGGGCAGGAACAAGTGGAACTGGAAATTACAGCAGCATCAAAGCTATTTCATCGGTTGATTACTGGCTTTCGGAAGTTGAAAAACTAAGAACATTTGCCCGGGCCAGACCGGATGTCATATTAAATGATTTAACTAATTATGGGTTTCAAAGTCCTGTTCCGGTAACGATTTCAACTTTCCCAGTCAATTCAGGAAATTTGACATTCAATGGATTAAAAATTCCCGTTGATGTTTGCAGCGGAGCTTATCCGAAAGGTGAACAGATCAAATTAACTGCTGAATCGAAAGCCGGATATCAGTTTTTGGGCTGGAAAGCCAATGGTGATTCAATCGTTATCGACAGGGAACAAGTATGGAAATATTCCGATATTGGAACCGATCCTGGGGTTTTATGGAAAAGTCCGGATTATAACGAATCCACATGGAAATCAGGTGTGGCAGAGTTGGGTTATGGTGATGAGGATGAAAAAACTGTTCTGAGTTTTGGCAGCGATCCGGATAACAAGCAGATCACATCCTATTTCAGGAAGAGTTTTGTACTGAACAACAAACAAAAGGTAAATGGATTGACTTTGCTTCTGAAATGCGATGACGGGGCTGTCATTTATCTGAATGGAAATGAAATACAACGCTATAACATGCCTGCCGGAACTATTGGTTTCCAGACAACGGCTTCAACAGGAATAACCGGAGCCGATGAATCTGCTTTTCATTCGTTTTCCATTGGGAAAGAATTTCTGATCAACGGCAACAACATCATCGCAGTTGAAATTCATCAGAATGCTGCCAACAGCAGCGATATCAGTTTCGATATGGAATTATCTGCCACGATGATTGGTGTCGGAAATTATCTTTCCTCGGCCAAAGAATTGGTTGTAAATCCACAATCGGCACTGAACATTTCTGCAGTTTTTGAAGGCGATGGAAAATGTATTCTTCCAGCTGAAATTTCAACTGTAACCACTCTTTCAAAATCTTGCTCTCCTTATGTTGTTCCCGACAATGTAAATATTACTTCATCCGGAAAACTGATTATTGAACCGGGTGTAGAAATTTGGATGTCGGATGGCGTTTCCATTTCTTCACTGGGACCAATTGACGCAAAAGGCACGAAATCTGAACCGGTTATATTCAGAAGTAATCCGCAAAGTGCCCAAAAGAAATGGGGAAATATTAGTATAAAGAATGCCAATGATACCATCTGGTTTAAAAATGTAATCATCGAAAATGCCTCCGCCGGACCAAACCCGGTTCGCGATATTGCTGCATTGGCTATTGATAATTCAAAAGTTATCCTCGACAACATTTCTGTCGTGGATGTATATGAAAATCCGATCAATGTATATAATTCGCAGACTTCGTTTCTAAATAGCCGTGTACATTCTGATATGTCGGGTGTTGATTTGATCAATGTCAAAAAGGGAAAGATTTCAATGTTGAATTGTGAATTCATCGGAAACAAAGGCCTCGATTCAGATGCCATTGATTTGGGCGATTTGACCACCGGCAGCAGTGTCCGGAATTGTTATTTCCACGACATGGACGGATACAATTCTGATGCCGTTGATTTGGGCGATCACTCCAAAAATGTGGTTGTCGATGGAATAGTGGTTTATAATATGCAGGATAAAGGGGTTTCTATCGGACAACAGTCGTCGACAAAAATCACCAATTCTGTTTTTATCAACTGCGGAATGGGGGCCGGGATGAAAGATTCGAGCAGCGTGATTATCGATCATTGTACTTATTACGGAAATTTCTATGCCATTGCAAATTATCAGAAACATCCGGGCGATGCCGGTGCACATGCAGTTGTTACGAATTCTATACTTTCCAACTCCTATGAATCGGGATACATGATTGATGAATATTCTGCCATAAGTATTTCCAATTCATCGGACGATACGGAGAAATTGCCAGATGGAAAAAATAATCTGTTTACGAATCCGCTGTTTACGAATCCAGTGATGAACGACTTTACCCTGATCTCTGGTTCACCGCTTATTGGTGCAGCAACTGATGGAAACATAGGTGCAAATTTGAAATTACCGGTTCTCCCGGTTTCGGTCATGATCAGCGATATTGACTATTTTACTGATCCGGGCACTGAAGACCTTGAGTTTATCGGTTTGTACAATCCGGGCAATTCGCCAATTGAGCTGGATAGTTGCATGTTTGCAAGTGGTATTAATTTTATGTTTCCGGCAGGAACTTCCATCAGCTCAAAAGCGAAACTGTATGTTACTTCAAATGCCGCTTCGATGTTCTGGAATAGCAAAAATGTAGTGGTTTACCAGTGGGAGAGTGGCCGGCTTGCCGATGAAGGGGAGAAAATTCAACTGGTAAATAAATATGGAAAGGTTATTGACCAGGTAATCTACAACAATAAAGCGCCGTGGCCTGTTCTGCAAAATTCGCAGCAAGGTATTTCCCTGACCCGTTTCAATGTGGATAATCATTTTGGCGAATACTGGAAGCAAAGTTCTATTGGTGAAATGGTTGGCGTTCAAGTGATTTCGAATAACCAATCGATTTCGGTTTACCCGAACCCTGCCTCCAATCGAATACTGGTTTCAGCAATTGGCGAATCAAATATGCTGATTCAAATCTATTCTTCTTTAGGACAAATTGTAAAAAGCGCCAGACTTGACCAAAACGGAACTTCAACCATTGATGTTTCAGACCTGAAAAAAGGAATTTACCTGGTTAAGGCTGGAAAATTCACACAGAAAATCTTAATAGCCAGATAACGCTCATGAAAGTTCTTGGAATTAACGGAAGTCCTCGCAGAGGTGGCAATACTGAGATTCTCCTCAAAACTGTTTTTGCTGAATTGGAAAATGAAGGCATTGAAACTGAGTTTATCCAGTTGGGTGGAAAATTGGTTCATGGTTGCACGGCCTGCATGAAATGCCGTGAAATTCAGGACGGTCGCTGCCATATCAAAAATGACTTCCTGAATGAAGTAATTGCCAAAATGATTGCTGCGGATGGAATGATTTTGGGTTCGCCAACTTATTTTGCTGACATTACCACCGAAATGAAAGCCCTGATTGATGTTTCGGGCTATGTAACCCGCGGAAATGGCCATTTGCTTCGCCGGAAAGTGGGTGCCGCTGTAATTGTTGAACGCCGGGGAGGTGCTTTGCACGCCTTTGAAACCATCAATAATTTTTTCCTGATCAACCAAATGATCGTCCCCGGATCGAGCTACTGGAACTTCGCCTTTGGCGGAGCTCCCGGTGATGTTCTAAAAGATGAAGAAGGTATGAGAACCATGCGAACTTTGGGCGAAAATATGGCGTGGCTGATGAAGAGGTTGGGATAGTCGTTTTTTTGGATATTCACACGAAGGTTTAATTTATGGTTACGATCCTTTTTTCACCATTTCTTTCAACCTCTCAAACCTCAAACTGTCC
>CAIPKZ010000007.1 GCA_903865775.1 uncultured Prolixibacteraceae bacterium
AGTAACATCAATATCATCTTCTTTCTTAGATATTTTGAGATTTGACAACCATTGCCATACCCTGAATTCCTGATATAATGGATGAGATTTAGGGATAACTTTCAGGTATTCTTTGATTTGATTTCCATCCTTGTCTTTATATACCCGATATTCCAATGAACAGTTCCCAATTGAAGATTTTTGACTTCGGAGTGGACGCTGATAAAAGATGATGTCTTCTACGAAGAAATGAACAAAATCCCGCTTGCTCAAAACGAGCTGTTGAGCTTTGTTATTCCGATAAAGTTCACTTAGGCATTCATTATACAAATCATCGGTGAAGAATTCGGGTTGCAATTCAAGTTGCTTTTTGAGTATGTCAACGAGTTCTTCCTTGTATAGTTTACGTTCGATGGTGCGAACTAATTTTCCACGTATTTTTTGGGAAGGATTTTTGAGTAGGCTCTCGTAAATGTAATCCCCAACGGTTTTACCCGCATCTTTTATTTCTTTCTCAGTTTTAATTTTTATTAGTTTCCATTTTTTCTCCCAATCTTCTTCTGTAGGTATGGAAAATCTTCTCTTTAAAGTTCCATCATTTTCGAGTCTGTCATTCCCGTCTTTATCTAAGTCTATTGTTGCAATAATATTCTTTTGTGATCCGATCCATTTTGGAACATCTTTGGAAAAGTATTTACCCATATCTCCATTTGCCAGAGTGACTTGTATGATCTTTAAGCCTTTATATACATTTCCGGTATCAGTAATGTTATCGATGACCTGTGTGTCAAAATATACTCTTGTTTGAGCAGTTCTTGTTGCATCGGTATCATCTTCACCACGCAATTGATAATATCCACGTTTTTGATTGAAATTTAGTATTATCCAAGCCAATTCTTGTTTTTCAATCTTATGACTCAAAGCCTTTTTACGTAGGTAATAAATTGTCCAATCATACGGTATCTTGGTTTCTTTTCCGTTTGGTTTTGTATAAAATAACTGAGGTTGAGATTGCTTGAACTCAATCAGCATTTCCTCAAAGGATTTCTTGAAGAGAAAATCTCTATTATTGTATGCTAATTTTGCATCTGTCTCCCCTGAGAATTGTCCTAACTTTTTATTGAAATCAATCAGGTTGGAATAGTGTTCAGGCAAGAAACCTAAAATATTTAATACCCGGTGCAACCGTTCGCGGCGCAGTAGATGCCGCTCCCGCAAACGGCGTGTACTGCGATAGGCAGTGCGTGCGGCCGTTTGTGTTTCCAAAGGTTTCCCCCCACTAAAGGTATCTAAGACATCTTGCGTCATCGGAATTATCCGACTTCCCATACCTTCAATTCGTTTTTCGTCTATATCTACCAGCGCCCATCCAATACTATTTGTTCCTAAATCCAGCCCTAATATTTTTTTCATGCTTATGTTGTTTTATGGTTTTAGTTTCATATATTTGAAATACAATTTGAAGCAAATCACAATAAGGATTATTCCGTTGTGAAAACATTTAAAGCGGCCTTTGCGGGTCGCTTTTTCTATTTCTCAATTTTCAATCATTATTTTGTATAATTATCCTGTTTTACAGATGATGCTGTTTCATTCACAAAAGAAGAGCCGGAACACAGAATTCCGGCTCTTCGGTTCTATAATTATTTCTTTTAGAGGTTTCACCAATTGGTGAAACCTCTAATGTCCCATTTGCTTTTTATTGCGGCTCACCCGGAACGGCTTCTGTTTCTTTCTTCGTAGCTGCGCGGTTATGGATTACACGGGCGGCCTTGTATTTCAGATAAAATTCAGGATCTTTTCGTTTAAACTGAACAGCCAGCCGGTCGAGTTTATCTTGTACCAGGCTGCTGGATTCCTTAAATAGTTTATTCAGTTTTTCGGTCGTCCCCGAACGATCGATAACTGCCTCGTGTTTCGACGATTTTATTTCCTTAAAGAATGAAATCAATGCGCCATAAGCCGAAAGTTCTTCAGGCTGTATGCCTTCATTGGCCAAATCTGCGGATGCAATGTTTAAGGCTTCTTCCAATACGATACCCGCGGTAGCAATTAATTTCGATTGGGGCATTCCTTCAATCTGGGTTGACTTATAGTTTACCCTGGCCATCAATGCACTTTCATTCCGGTCGCAGGCATACGAGAATATAGCTCCAGCGATTTCGACCGTTGAATCGGTCAGGTTTTCGAGAGCAATAATTTTATTGGTCGTTATACCGGTAAGGTCTTTTTCCTGATCGATCTGGTAGGTATCCGCTTCGATACAAATCTGGTCGATACGATTGATTACTACCCCAAATTTGGGTACTTTGGCAATACTTTCCGGGTTGTTTTTTGATTCTTTTACTATCAACTTCAAAGAATCAAGTTTGGCATTCTGATACTTGTTCATAGAGTGGAAGCGTTATAAAGTTTATGATATATTGTGGAAAAAGTTTATGATTTATAAATATAACCAATTCAACAATTCAAGTCAATAGCAAAATGAAAATATTATTTTTGTTTAATAACTTTTTTGCAGATAATTTGGCTTAAAGATTCTACTCAGCGAAAATGCTTGTTCAGTGGTTAAACTAAGTAATATGAATAAAATATTGTCGTATTCATTCCTTCGTTTTGACGCCCTGAAAGGGCAGCAAATTATAGCCCAGGGCAACGCCCTGGGTTTATGGGCGAGCAGAGAAATCGTCCGCGCGATGACATTTAAAAAAGTGAAATTCATGTTACGGACGAAAATGATGGTCTCATATTTCCCGAGAATGAGGTTCTGCAATTCCCTGCCTGCGGCAGGCAGGCGTCCGAAGGGAATTATATTCTTTGTTCATCGAATTCCCGCGTACGGTTTTTCCCTTCATCCCTTTCCCCGGGCGACGTTTCGGTTCGTTCCTCACGTCCCGAAGTTTCGGGATGCCCTGGGCTGAATTATTCTGGCCTTTCAGGCCGGAACTTGTGTATAAAGAGTAGCAACGATTAGCTAGGCTGCACGTCCGCCTCCGGTCGTGGGATGAGTGCATTGAATAATCACGACAACATATAGTTCTCATTACTTATTCTTTCGAGGAAGCAAAAGTGATTGGATAGTTGTCAGCTTAAACTGACGGATCATTAAATGAGATTGTTGACATGATACGCTATTTGCCCAAATCAATAAAAATGTTTGCAGAGTGGTCAGGCAATTTTGTTGAATCAATAGAATAGTCTGTAAAATGAATAGCCCGTATATTTGAATCAGTGGAAGTAATTCTTCAATCGTTCGGCAGTTTTGTTGAGACAATGAAAGGATTTGTAAAGATGTCATACCAACATGCACAATCAGCCAACGAGTTTATAGTGTTCCCATATCCTATGATGGAATGCAAACAAGAGATCGTGGATTGACCAATGGATACTTCATAAAAAAAGGGAGACCGTTTCCGGACCTCCCTTGTCAAAATTCCCCTTAAAATTAACCCCTAAAAAAAAGTGCTTTTACAATTTGCGATGCCATTTTCGGATTTTCCTTCAGGCGGCGGGTCGAATAGCCAAACCAGTCTTTGCCAAAGGGCACATAGACACGCATTTTATGTCCTTGTTTTACGATGCTGTTTCGCAACTCGGGAGTCACTCCATAAAGCATCTGGAACTCATATTTTGTGTGATCAATATTTTTTTCATTGATCATGTTGAATGCACTTTCGACGAGATATTTGTCGTGGGTAGCAATGCCCACATACATATTGTTTTCGAACATGAACTTCAGGTCATCCAGATAATGTTCGCGGATTTCTTCCGGTTCTTTATACGCAATCTGTTTCGACTCCACATAAATTCCTTTGCATAACCTGAAATTCAGGGAAATTCCGTTGATACGGTTTCCGTTCATCCGGACCAGATCGTTCTTTGTGCGCCGCAGATAGGCCTGAACAACCAGACCAACGGTCGACGGATATTTTTGCAGCAATTTGCGGTAGATTTCCAGTTCGAAGTCAACGCATTGCGAATCTTCCATGTCAATCCGGACGAAGGATTTTTTTTCGGAAGCCTTTCGGACTACTTCTTCAATATTCGAGAAACAAACATCCTTGTCGATGAGCAAGCCAAACATGGTTGGTTTAAGTGAGAAGTTTCCGTTGATTCCTTCGGAAGTAAACCGTTCAATGATGTCGATGTATTTATTTTTATTTTCTTCGGCCTGTTCAATGGTTGAAATAAATTCACCGAGCAGATCAACCGTCACTTCAATGCCTTGCCTGTTTAATTCACGACAGGCTTTCAGTCCGTCGTCAATCGTTTCGCCTGCTATATATCGCCTGGAAAAAATCCAGATCAATTTTTCAGGCATGTAAGGGAGCAGGTCTGCAAGCAGTTTATTAAGCATCTTTGAATTGTTACCGGTCAGATTCGATAGTGTAAAAATACTTTACGGTGAGGCTTGTATTCAATGATGTTTATCAAGGTACATCCATGATTTTACGCAGCTTTTATCCAAAATTCTATTTATAAAATTGAATCAGTCGCAGTTCTGAAAAATAAAACACGTAATCGATGGATAGTGACAATAAATATTTATTTTTGGCAAAATTAAATTGATACGAGGCATATGAAGAATACATCTTTGGTACTTACTGGTATTTTGTTTTTTGCAGTTACTGGTTCATTTCTGCTTAGTTGCGGGAGTAAATCAAATGGTTCAGGAAAAGTTGGTGCTAATGATGAAAATGCTTCTTCCGGATTAAAAATTGCTTTTATCAAGGTTGACTCGTTGGTTGTGAATTACGATTTTGCTCAGGAAATGCATGATGGATTCAGCAAACAACAGGAATCCTATACCAAAGAGTATGGCGAAAAGCGCAGCCGGTTTGAATCTCAGGCACAGACTTTTCAGGAAAAAGTGCAACGTGGTGGATTTCTGACTCAGGAAACGGCCATGCGTGAACGCGATCGTTTGATGGCCGAAGAACAGCAAATAACCAAACTCGATCAGGAATTATCGGCAAAGCTGTCACAGATACAGGCGGATAATAACAAGCAGCTTTTAGATAGTATCATGAATTATCTGAAGATATTCAATAAGGACAAAAAATACAACTACATTTTAAATTCAGCAGAAGTTCTGATTGGAGATGAATCTCACAACATCACCAAAGAAGTGCTTGTCGGATTAAATGCCAGGTATTCCAAAGTGAAACTGAAATAATCATTCAATAAAAGATTACTGAAGAATCCGGAGCAATCCGGATTTTTTTATTTAATCTGAATTTTACGGAAGAAGCAGATGTTTGCAAACCGGTACATTCAAAACAATATAGTCTATCCGCCTTTTATTGAAGACGAGGTTTCTCCTGCACTTTCGATGGTTGTGATGATTCCTTGTTTGAACGAACCGGAGATAATCCGGACACTTGAATCGGTATGGGCTTGTGATCCTGTCCAGTCGGTTTGCGAAGTGATTGTGGCGGTGAATGATTCGGAAAGCAGTTCTGCCGAAATTAAAAGTTTTAATCAGGAAACTTATCAGAATTTGCTTGTCTGGAAACGTATCAATGACCGGAAAAATCTGGTATTGCACCCAATCTATGCAACAGCGGTTCATTCGAAGTTTGCAGGAGCCGGCATGGCGCGCAAAATTGGTATGGACGAAGCTATTCGCCGGTTGGATGCGGTGAATAATCCGGAAGGCGTAATTATTTCCTTAGATGCCGATTGCCTCGTCTCAGCCAATTATCTGAAACGGATTGAAACGGTATTTAAAGAAAACAAATCGTGTTTTGCTGCAACGATCAGTTTCAGTCACCGGATAAATGAAATGGATGATCCAAAACAGAAGGCGGGTATTCAGCTTTATGAGGATTACCTTCACTACTATAAAAAGGCTTTGGATCTGGCCGGATATCCTGACTCCATTTACACGATAGGTTCAGCTTTTGCAGTCAGGGCAGATGCCTACGTCAAACAGGGCGGAATGAACCGCAGGCAGGCAGGCGAAGATTTTTATTTCCTTTATAAACTCACCAAACTGGGAAAGATCATTGAAATTCAGGATGCTTGGGTTTATCCATCGGCAAGGGTCTCCGACCGGGTTCCTTTTGGCACGGGTGCATCAATGACCAAATGGATGAACGATTCGGAAGATTTGGCTCTGACCTATAACTTTTCAGCTTTTTTGGATTTAAAAGTATTGTTTGAAAAGACCGATACTCTATTCCGGATAAGTGCTGAAGGCTATGTTGTGCTCCTATCGTCATTGCCAGTTTCAATTCAGGAATAC
>CAIPKZ010000008.1 GCA_903865775.1 uncultured Prolixibacteraceae bacterium
CACCCATATCTTCAACAAAATCTAAATCTACCACCCGCAAAAAATCAGGTTCAACAAAAAACTTTCAACGCAAAGTTTTCTTTTTTATCCTGAAAGCCGGAGTTGCATTGGTTTTGCTTGCTTTTTTACTTTTCCTGATCGTATATGTTGGTTTTACCGGACCGGTGCCATCCTCTGAAGAATTGCAGAAAATTAAAAATCCGGTGTCAACTGAAGTGTATTCAAGCGATGGACATTTGCTTGGTCGGTATTACATCGAGAACAGGAGTAATGTTAGTTTCGATCAAATCTCACCTAATGTCATCAATGCGCTGATTGCTACCGAGGATTCACGGTTTTACAAACATCGCGGTATCGATGAAATCGCCTTGTTGCGGGTTTTCTTTAAATCTGTTTTGCTTCAGGACCGGAGTGCCGGTGGTGGCAGTACATTGAGCCAGCAGATTGCCAAAAATCTTTATCCGCGTAAATCTTTTGGGCCATTAACTATGCCTGTCAATAAACTTCGGGAATCGATTATCGCTTACCGGCTTGAAAATCTGTATAGCAAAGATGAAATACTGGCACTTTACCTCAATACTGTTCCCTTTGCTGAAAATACCTTTGGTATCGGTGTGGCTTCCGAGCGTTTTTTTAACAAACCTCCTTCAAAGCTGAAAGTTCAGGAAGCGGCTACACTAATTGGAATGCTGAAAGCCAACAACAGTTACAATCCGCGAAAAAATCCGGAGAAATCGTTGGAAAGGCGCAATGTGGTTATCGATCAAATGTTACGATACAGCTATATTTCGGAATCAGAAGCGAAAATGTATAAAGCTGAAGCGTTGGATATCACTTACAATCTGATTACTTACAATGAAGGTCCGGCGCCATACCTGATTGAAAAACTTCGCCCATTTCTTCAAACCTGGTGCGATGACCATTTGAAAGAAGATCAATCCATATATAATTTATATACCGATGGGCTGAAAATCAGAACAACCATCGATTTTGACATGCAGCTGGCTGCTGAGAAGGCAGTTTCTGACCAGATGAAAAAACTTCAGGCAACTTTTGATGAGAGCTGGGGCAAAACCAAACCCTGGGGCAACGACCAAACCGTAGTTTACAGGGCGATGAAGCGGTCTGACAGATACCGTGGACTAAAGAAAAATGGTGTTCCTGAAGATCAGATCAGAAAAATATTTAATACAACGACAGCTATTTCTTTGTTTTCGTGGGATGGAAAAAAACAGGTAGAAATTACTCCATTGGATTCTATTCAGTACTATTTAAAAATTCTGAATACTGGTTTTATGGCAATGGATCCTTTTTCCGGAGAATTGAAAGCCTATATTGGCGGCGACGACTTTCGGTATTTTAAATATGATCATACGACTGCAAAACGTCAGGTTGGCTCCACCTTTAAACCAATTATTTACCTCGGTGCCCTGGAGGCAGGGATTTCTCCGGATACTTATTTTGCCAATGAAAGAAAGGTATTTGAAGCTTACGATAATTGGTCGCCCGAAAACTCACACGACGATTATACCGGTTTTTATTCGATGGAAGGCGCTCTTGCTAAATCAATCAATACCATAGCGGTTGATGTTTTGATGCGTGCCGGAATTTCGAATGTGGTCGATCTGGCCAAACGGATGGGAATCGATTCGGATTTGCCTGAATATCCTTCGCTGGCGCTGGGAACTGCGTCGGTATCTTTACAGGAAATGGTTTGTGCTTATTCCGAATTGGTCAATGGCGGATTAAAGATTACTCCATACTATCTGAAGGCAGTTGAATCGAATACCGGACAGGTGCTTGAAGAGTTTGAAAATATTCAATCCGGAGAACAGGTGGCACAGGCTGAAAATTGCCGGATTATCACACGAATGCTGAAATCAGTTGTCAATGAAGGTACAGGAAGTTCAATCCGGACCGAATGGGGAATTGATTCTGAATTTGCCGGAAAAACAGGAACCACTCAGGATCAGGCTGATGGCTGGTTTATTGGAATGACTCCAACATTGGTTGCCGGTGCGTGGGTTGGGGGAGAAGATCCTTCGATTCATTTCCGTACACTCGGCGAGGGTGCCGGTGGACATACTGCTTTGCCGATTGTCGGCCAGTTTTACAGCCAGATTATTCACCAAAGCAAGTTCCAGAATATGAAGTCAGCAACGTTTGAATCTCCGGCTGAAGAAAGTCTGGCACTTTTGTCAATTCCGCCTTATCGCGAGATTCTTGAAGTTGGTGCAAGAGGACTTCTTCACAATCTCTTTGGAAAGAAAGATGTTCAGCAGAAATCTGATCTGAAAATGCAGGAAAAATCAACCACGGAACCGGAAAAAGAAGAAACAGAACCTGAACCGAAGTCAGAGAAAAAACCTTTCTGGCAAAGTATGAAAGACATATTTAAAAAGAAAAGCAAATAACGAACATCCAAAAGATGAACAAGGGGCTGAAAAGAAAATTATCTGAGATTTCAGAGAAAAATCTGATTTATCTGCTGAGTATTTTGGTGGGTTTACTTAGCGGAACAGCGGCATTTTTGCTGAAGAATTTTATTCATTATGTCAGTCATTTTCTGACTCGCCATTTCAAGGCTTCAGCAGAAAGCTATTTTTATTTGGCATATCCCATGATCGGAATCCTAATCAGCGTCTTGATTGTCAAATACCTGATCAGGGACGATATCAGTCATGGGGTTTCCAAAATATTATCGGCGCTCTCAAAGAAAGGAAGTCAGATTAAGGCTCACAATATGTTTTCGTCGATGATTACCAGCGGTTTTACCATTGGATTTGGCGGATCAGTCGGGGCTGAATCACCCATTGTTTACACAGGTGCTTCTATCGGATCATACATTTCAACGGTGTTTAAGCTGAACCCGAATCAGGTTCGCTTACTGATTGGTTGTGGTGCCACAGGAGCGATTGCAGGAATTTTTAAAGCTCCGATCGCCGGAGTCATGTTTACCCTCGAAGTTTTAATGCTTGATTTGACGATGGCTTCCCTGATTCCACTTTTGATTTCAGGAATTACAGCAGCAACGCTGGCCTATTTTTTTATGGGCGATACTGTTTTGTTTCATTTTGCACTCACCAATCAATTTGATTACGGCAATCTTCCATACTATGTTTTACTTGGTGTCCTGAGCGGATTCATTTCACTCTATTTTACACGTACCGGGATGGTTATTGAAAGCCACTTCAAACGGATCAGCAATATATACGTCAAACTTCTATTTGGTGGTATTTCCCTCGGACTGATGGTTTTTATTTTTCCATCCTTGTGGGGCGAAGGGTATGAGTCGATCAATAAAATCTTTATCGGTGAAGGAGCAAATATGCTGAATAATTCAGTATTTTTTGATTTGAAAAATGATCCTTATTTACTGCTCGTTATTTTGGTCGTGATTCTTTTCCTGAAAGTCGTAGCCATGGCGATTACAACTTCGAGTGGTGGAGTAGGAGGAATATTTGCACCAACTTTGTTTATGGGAGCTGTTGGAGGTTATATCGTATCGCTTTCGCTGAATACATTTTTCGGATTGCATTTGCCGCATGCGAATTTTGCCCTGGCCGGGATGGGAGCTTTGATGGCCGGTGTGATGCACGCGCCTTTGCTCGGTATTTTTTTAATTGCTGAAATAACCGGTGGATATCAGTTGCTTGTTCCATTAATTATTTCGGCAACAGTGGCTTATGTAACGATTACCCGCCTTGAACCGCATTCGATTTACACCAAACGTCTGGCTGAATTGGGCGATTTGGTTACTCACCACAAGGACAAGGCTGTTATGCATTACATGAATGTAAAAGAATTGATTGAGACTGATTTTGAAGTTCTGTCACCTGACCTGAATCTGGGTCAAATGATCTATTATATTGCAAGGTCGAAACGGGATTTGTTTCCGGTCATCGACGAGAATGGTATGATGGTGGGTATGATTAAAATGAATGATATCCGGAACCTGATGTTTGAACAGGATTTGTATGATCGGATCAGTGTCCGCGAACTGATGTATATGCCTGAATTTTTCATTTCGCCAAACGATCCGATGGATCTGATTGTAGAAAAATTTAAGACTTGCAAACGATATAATCTGGCTGTACTCGATGACGGCAAATACATTGGTTTTATATCCCGGGCTCGCGTTTTCTCTGTGTACCGCGATACCATGGCCGATCTTTCTTATGAATAGAATTATTCAACTCGTCAGCCGGATATAAGAAAGGTAAACTCCTGAAAAGAGAAGTGTGAAAATAGCATTGGTTGTTGAAAATGAATAGGAGCCAAGCCAGATTACAGGCAGAAACAGAATCAGGATTTGAGCAGTCAGGTAAAAATAAATGCCGGATCGCTGCATGCGGTAAAGTTTGATTGCACCTGCCAGTGATATACTAAAAGCTGCCATGAGCATGGCAAAATAAACCGGACTCAGTTTTTCAGTGGAAGTCATGTTGGTAACAGCCCTTATTTTTTCTGTAACCTCCTTGAAAAAGAAAGTTGCAACGAACATACTTATAAAGCCGATACTGCTGCCTATGATGCTGAAAACACATGCAGCCTCATAGAAAATAGGTTTCTTTGTCATCTTACTGAATATTAATTGTTCAAAAATACCTCATTTTTTGAATAACTTCATTTTAAGGCAGACTGATTTTACACTACCTTTACCAGCTCAATTTTAACCAATATTTTACCGTAATGGAAAGAGATAATAAAGTATTTGAGATCATTGAAATGGAACGGCATCGCCAGATTAGCGGAATTGAACTGATCGCTTCCGAAAATTTTGTGAGTGACCAGGTTCTGGAAGCAATGGGATCGGTGATGACTAACAAGTATGCAGAAGGATATCCCGGAAATCGTTATTATGGCGGTTGCCAGTATGTGGACATGACCGAACAACTGGCCATCGACCGCATCAAGGAAGTTTTTGGAGCCGTTTATGCCAATGTTCAGCCCCATTCCGGAGCACAGGCCAATGCAGCCGTTTTGGCCGTTATTCTGAAGCCAGGTGATACATTTCTGGGATTGGATCTGGCTCATGGAGGCCATCTTTCACACGGTTCACCCGTAAATTCTTCCGGAGTATTGTATCACCCGATTGCCTATCATGTGAAAGAAGAAACGGGATTGGTTGATTACGACGAAATGGAATCACTTGCACTCGAACATAAACCAAAGTTGATTATTGGTGGAGCTTCGGCTTATTCGCGCGAATGGGATTATGCCCGGATGCGCGCCATTGCTGACAAGATTGGCGCTATGCTCATGATTGATATGGCTCACCCTGCTGGCTTGATTGCTGCTGGTTTATTGGACAATCCGGTAAAATATGCTCATGTGGTAACTTCAACTACGCATAAAACCCTTCGTGGTCCGCGTGGAGGAATTATCCTGATGGGCGAGGATTTTGAAAATCCATTTGGATTCAAAACTCCCAAAGGAATAACCAAAATGATGTCGCAGGTGTTCGATTTTTCAGTTTTTCCCGGTCAACAAGGCGGACCTTTGGAACATGTGATTGCTTCAAAAGCTGTTGCATTTGCCGAAGCGTTGGATCCTTCCTATAAAGTCTATCAGGCTCAGGTGAAAAAGAATGCCTCGGTCATGGCCGATGCCTTTATGGCCAAAGGATATAAAGTGATTTCAGGAGGAACCGACAATCATTCCATGTTGATTGATCTTCGTACCAAGTTTCCTGAAATTTCAGGAAAACAGGCTGAAAATGCATTGGTTCGTGCTGACATTACCATCAATAAAAATATGGTTCCGTTCGACAGCCGTTCACCATTTACCACTTCAGGTCTTCGTGTTGGAACTCCGGCAATAACAACCAGGGGAGTGAAAGAAGATTTTATGCCGGTAATTGTTGATCTGATCGATGAGGTAATCAGCAATATTGACAATGAAGATGTGATTTTGTCGGTTCGCCAACGGGTGAATGCCATGATGAGCGATCTTCCGTTGTTTGCCTGGTAGAAAAGTATTAGAAACCAATATCCGGATGCAATATTCGGAGAAATAGATAAAAAAATGGCCAGTTACTCGCTGGCCATTTTTTTTATCTGCTATTCAGATTTTTTAAAAATAATTCTCTTGCCCGGCTTTTATAATTCCTATTCGTATTACTGAAGTTTAAAATATAAAAGCGTACAAAATAAAGAATAGCTGTAATTAAGAGTAATATTCCAAGAAATCTTACAGTACCTGTAATTCCCAAAAAAATGAATAGTCCAATGAACAGAAGAAAAGCTCCCCAAACAAGAGGATTGTAATTTAAGTTTAACTTTTTCAAGGTTTGCCTCCTTTCGGTTTATATCCGTTTTTAATACGAACCTAAGAGATGGTTTGTTCCATTCCCTAAAAGAGATATGAGTTATAAGTTGGGTAACTTATAACTCATATCATATAATTCATAACTGCCTATAGCGGTATATTGCCATGCTTACGCGGCAGGTTCGATTTTCGTTTATTGTGGGTCATATTCAATGCCTGGATAATTTTATAACGTGTATCCTGAGGGAGAATGATTTCATCAATGTATCCCAAAGCGGCTGCTCGGTATGGATTTGCAAATTTCTCGCGGTAATCCTCAACTGCTGTTGCTTTTTCTTCATCAGAAAGCTTTCCACGGTACAAAATATTGATGGCGCCATCAGGTCCCATCACGGCAATTTCTGCTGTCGGATAAGCTAAATTTACATCAGCACCAATGTGTTTGCTCGCCATTACATCATAAGCACCACCATAAGCTTTCCGGGTAATCAGTGTGATTTTTGGAACGGTTGCCTCTGCAAATGCATACAACAATTTTGCGCCGTGCTTGATGATACCACCAAATTCCTGACCGGTTCCTGGTAAAAATCCGGGAACATCGACCAAAGTAACCAGCGGAATGTTGAAAGCATCGCAAAAACGGACAAAACGAGCTGCCTTTACCGACGAATTAATGTCGAGAACGCCTGCCAGGTAAGCTGGCTGGTTGGCAACAATTCCAATGGGCTTGCCTCCCATACGGGCAAATCCAATCACAATGTTCGGCGCATAATGTGGCTGAACTTCCAGGAAATGTTCCTCGTCGATGATTTTATTGATGATGTCCTTGATATCGTATGGTTTGTTGGGATCAACAGGAACAACATGATTCAATGAAATATCTGCCCGGTCTTCAGGATCGGTACAAATTTTAGTCGGCGGTTCTTCCATGTTGTTCGATGGAATGAAACTGATCAGTTCCCGCACCATCATCAGTGTGGTTTCTTCATCGCTGCCAGTAAAATGGGCAACTCCACTCTTTGACGCATGGGTAATGGCTCCGCCAAGTTCTTCTTTTGTAACATCTTCGTGAGTTACAGTTTTTATTACTTCCGGGCCGGTTACAAACATGTGACTGGTTTTTTCGACCATGAAAATAAAATCGGTCAGTGCTGGTGAATAAACCGCACCACCGGCACATGGCCCGAGAATTGCACTAATCTGGGGAATGACCCCTGAAGAAAGCACATTGTTGTAGAAAATGTCGGCATAACCCGCCAGACTTTCAACACCTTCCTGAATACGTGCACCGCCTGAGTCGTTTAGTCCGATGAGCGGTGCTCCCATCTTTACAGCCAGATCCTGAATTTTAAGAATCTTATCGGCGTTCGAACGACTCAAAGTGCCTCCAAATACTGTAAAATCCTGTGCAAAAACATAAACCAGCCGTCCGTTAATCTTTCCATAACCTGAAACCAAGCCATCGCCAGGAATTTTTTGTTTGTCGATGCCAAAGTCAGTCGCCCGGTGAGTCACCAATTTGTCGATTTCATTGAAAGTTCCAGGATCCAGAAGAATAGCAATCCTTTCGCGTGCGGTCTTCTTTCCTGAACTGTGTTGTTTATCAACCCGTTCAACTCCACCACCAGCTTCAGCCTGTTGGTTTATAATTTCAAACTGATCAAATTTAGCTTGTAAATCCATTCTATACGTTTTATTCGATTTCTATTAAAACCTGATTTGCATCCACCGTGCTGCCTTCAATGACATTAATCTTTGTAATCTTTCCATCGATGGGCGACTTGTATTCACTTTCCATTTTCATGGCTGATATGGTAATTAAGGTATCCCCTTTTTGAACTTCATCACCAACGGCTACCGTAATTTTCACCACCTTGCCCGGCATGGGCGAAATGATTGAATTTTCGGATGCCATTTGTGTTGCCGACGACCGGTTCCTACGGTATCTCGATTCAGCATCAATCACTTCAATATTGTAAGAATCATAAAGTGTATATGCTGTATAATGCTTCGGTTTCGATTGCTGAACCAGTTCAATATTGTACGATCGGCCATTTTCAAGAATCGAAAATATGCCCTCGTCGTTGTGCATTAAATCAACCTGATAAATTTTATCATCGACCCTGATTTCCAAAAGATTTTCGAATTGTTTGATAATCTCAACGGTGGCAATCCTTTTTTCCAGTTTAATTTCTATTGACATACTTTAAGGGATTATAAACGTTCAAAATTCTTTTGATAGGTATATTTCTTCCAGCGGTTCTGGGCAGGATACATCCCTTTGGAGGTATGAGCGATGTTTAGCTGATCGAGGTGTTCAATGTATGCTGCAATGATAATCATATCCTCACTTTCGTGGGTGCGCTTTGATATAGCAAGCAACTCCGTTTTGTTTTTCTCAATGAAATTGGTGTCATAATTTCCGCTCCGGAAGTCATCGGTATCCATGATCCGTTCCAAAAACTTGATTGAAGTCTTTACCCCTGTAATTTTATATTCGTACAAGGCACGTTTCATCCGTTTAATTGCTTCGGTCCGGTTTTCAGCCCAGACAATCAGTTTCGAAATCATCGAATCATAGTAAATCGGGATTTCATACCCTTCGTACACATAACCGTCGGTGCGAACTCCAAGTCCCAGCGGTTGGGTAATGTTGTGAATTTTTCCCGGACTCGGCATGAAGTTATTATCGGTATCCTCGGCATAGATACGACATTCAATCGCATGACCGGTTTGTCTCAGATCTTTCTGTTTCATCTTAAGCGGATGACCTTCGGCAATTAAAATTTGTTGTTTAACCAGGTCGATTCCGGTAATACGCTCAGTAATCGGATGTTCAACCTGAAGCCGGGTATTCATTTCCAGAAAATAGAAATTCAAATCGTTGTCGACCAGAAATTCAATGGTTCCTGCCCCTTCATAATTCACCGCACGGGCTGCATCAACCGCGTATTTCCCCATCTTTTCGCGTAACTCAGGAGTCATAAGCGGTGAAGGCGTTTCTTCAATTAATTTCTGATGACGGCGCTGAACGGAACATTCGCGTTCGAACAAATGAATCGTATTGCCATGCTGGTCGCCCAAAACCTGAAATTCGATATGATGCGGCGATGAAATGTATTTCTCAATGTAAACAGAATCGTTTCCAAAAGACGATTTCGCTTCCGATCTGGCCGATCTGACCAGTGAAACGATGTCTTTTTCCTCAGTAATCAGACGCATTCCTTTTCCGCCTCCACCTGCTGAAGCTTTTACCATCACCGGAAGACCGATTTGCCGGATAGTATCCAGTGCATCTTTCTCAGTTTTTACACTTTCGGTAGTTCCCGGAACAACTGGTACACCAGCAGCAATCATGGTTAACCGGGCCTGAATTTTATCGCCCATTTGGTTAATAACTTCAGGAGAAGGCCCAATGAATTTTATTCCATTCTCGGCACATTTTCTGGAAAAACTAGCATTTTCAGATAAGAATCCGTATCCGGGATGTATCGCATCAGCTTTCGATTTTTTTGCCACTTCAATGATTTTATCTGCATTCAGATAGCTCTCGGAAGAGGCGGAAGGGCCAATGTGGTATGCCTCATCAGCATATCGTACGTGCATTGAAGTCCGGTCGGCATCCGAAAACACTGCAACAGTAGCTATGCCCATTTCACGGCATGTCCGCATGATTCGGATGGCTATTTCACCTCGGTTGGCAACAAGAATCTTTGTGATTTTCAGCATGTCATTTTTGTTAATTCATTCAAAAAAATGGTGATGTAAATTCAATTTACGTGCATTGTTTTTAAACTCTTCCCGATAAATTGAGGTGAGCTTTCTACTTTCGATTTGTAAGTTTTTTACATTTCCTACTCATTTTAAACCGCGAAAAATAGGAATTGTTTGCGAGATTGTATCAAATGTTGATAAAAAAGATGCAATTAACAAATATAGCAATCGTCATTTTATTCTATATTTGCCCGACTAAAAAATCCTTATGCCGCTTCGCTTATCAGTTTTGTTGCTAATTATTATATCAGGAACAACTACTATTTATGCGCAAAACTTCGAAAAATATAGTCTCTCAACTGATTCAACGGTAAACCGTCTTGCTGGGAATAACCGGAACTATTATTCTTCCCGAACAGACAAACGACCAAAAATTGATGGAAAGCTTGATGATGCCTGTTGGGAAACGGGAATTTGGGCTGGTAGTTTTATTCAACAGGTTCCCTCTCAGGGAAAGAAACCTTCGCAGGATACCGAAATAAAAATTTTGTACGACGACAATAACCTTTACGTGGCTTTTAAATGTTACGATAATGGCCCTGGAAAAATCAGACCTATTTTAAGCCGGAGAGATAATAGTATAGGCGACATTGTTGGTATTGCGCTGGATTCATATCACGACAAGCAGACCGCCTACGAATTTAATGTTGCAGCTTCAGGGCAAAAAGTGGATATGGTTCATTTAGGTCCGAATAATCTGGACTACAATTGGGATGCTGTTTGGGCTGGTGAAGCGCAGGTTTCTGATTCAATATGGACAGCTGAAATGCAGATTCCATTCAGTCAGATCAGGTTTGCACCGGGAAAAGATCAGGTTTGGGGAATGCATGCCTGGCGGTGGATAGACCGGCTGAATGAAGAAAGTCAGTGGAAGCTCGTTCCAATTGATGCACCGGCAATGGTCTATTTGTTTGGAGAACTGAAAGGGATTGAAGGCATCAAGCCAAAAACGAATTATGCGTTTTTGCCATACCTCAGTGCACGTTTCAGTCCGAATACTGATCAAAAGAATAAAATGCACTATGGTTTCGGATTGGATGGAAAAATTGGCCTGAATTCCGGATTTACCTTGGATTATGCTGTCAATCCTGATTTTGGACAAGTGGAAGCGGATCCTTCAGTACTAAATTTGACCTCCTACGAAGTTTATAACGAAGAAAAGCGACCGTTTTTTCTGGAAGGAAATACTATTTTGGATTATAGTATTGGGAACGATATGTTGTTTTACAGCCGGAGAATTGGCCATGAGCCAAGTTATTATCCCGACCTGGATGATAACCAGACCATTTCTATTGCGAATAATGTTCCAATTATGAGCGCACTCAAGCTGACCGGAAAAACGGAGAAAGGTTTGTCGGTTGGTGTGGTACAAAGTATTACTGCGAAAGAATATGCTGCCATTTATTCCGGAGATTCGAAGTCAAAGACTGCAGTCGAGCCATTCTCAAATTATCTGGTGGGTCGAATAAAGCAGGATTTCAATGACGGGAATTCGGTTTTGGGGGGAATGGTTACCTCGACATACCGAAATATCAACGATAATCAGTTGGATTTTTTGGCTAAAACAGCAATGACCGGAGGTTTGGACTTTCAGCATAACTGGAAAAAACGCAAATACTTTGTTGATGTCAAAGGTTTTTTTAGTGATATACAAGGCGATAAGCAAGCTATTTCAAATTTACAGCTTTCACCGGTTCATAATTATCAGCGGCCCGATGCCGATTACCTGAATTATGATACAACCCGGACAAGCCTTTCGGGTTGGGGCGGATTTTTGCAGGGAGGAAAGCGCAGTGGAAAATTCAGGGCAGTTGGTACTTTAAACTGGCGTTCGCCAGGTATTGATTTCAATGATCTTGGTTATATCTATCAGGCCGATCTCATTCAGCAAATTGCAAAACTGACCTACAAAGTTAGCCAGCCAAGGGGGATTTTCCGAAGTTATTCCAGTGAGTTCACGCAGGAACACGACTGGAGTTATGGTGGTGAAAATACGCTTGACCGGTTGAATCTTCATCAATATGTACAGTTTAATAACCTGGCAATGATTCATCTCAACCTGAGAAGGAATTTCAATATTTATGATACCCGGGAACTGCGTGGTGGTCCAAAACTATACAAAGATGCCAACAACGATCTGGATATCTATTTTCAGACCAATTCGGTGAAGGATTTTTGGGCAGGTTTTGGTCCGCGTTTTACCCGATCATCTGACGATATCTCCAAAGCAAACTATTTTACAACTTATTTAAAATGGCAGGTCAGCGACCGGTTCAGTATTATTTCAAACACGGTCATGAGTCGTATCATCGACAACAATAAATATGTTACCAAGGCAACTGACTTTTCGGATAATTTGAATTATCTGGTTGGAACCATCAACCGGTACACCATTTCATCGACACTTCGTTTCGAATACTTTATTTCGCCCGAAATTTCACTGCAATATTATGGAAATCCATATGCTTCCACCGGTACATACAGTAATTTCAGGGAAGTTGCTGATGCATCCAGTCAGTCATTGAATCAAAGGTACACCACTTTGGAAAGTGGGTTAACTCCGAATCATTCATACAACCTTTTTAAGGATGGACAGAAAGTCTATATGATCAGAAATCCCGACTTTAACTTTCAGGAATTCCGGTCAAATTTAGTTGGCCGCTGGGAATTCAGGCCCGGATCTGCACTTTACCTGGTCTGGACCAACACGCGGTCAGCCTATTCCGATCAATTGAATCAGTCTATTTGGAAAAGTTTTGGCAGCATCTATGACGTAACGTCGCAAAATGTATTTATGATCAAATTCAGTTACTGGTTCTCATTGTAGAATATGGAGTTGCCTTCGACTGCTTCGCCCTCAGTAGGCGTAGCTTCCGTTTTCTGTATTCTGACTTCGAACTACCGACTTTTTCTTACTTTTGCAAGCTAACTTTTGAATTCACTCTGTGACTTTTTCTGAATATTTACCAGTTTACCGAAAAAATCTGACACTGGCTGTCCCGGTAATTTTTTCCCAGATCGGACAGGTTACTGTTAATGTGGTAGATAATATCATGGTTGGCCATCTGGGAACAACTGAACTGGCGGCCGCATCATTTGCTTCAAGTGTTTTCTATGTTGGACTGCTATTCGGTTTAGGAATAACAATGGGAATTACCCCGCTGGTTGGTCAATCATTCAATACAAATGATACATCAAATCTCGGGACTTGGCTTAGAAATGGTGTATTTGTTAATTCCATTGCCTCCGTTTTGCTTTGTGCTGCCATGGCAATAGTCGTTCTGTTTATGAATCGGATGGGCCAAAGCGAAGAAGTGGTCCGGCAGGCTATCCCGTTTTACCTGATTCATGTCGCTTCTCTCATTCCGCTGATGCTATTTTTTTCATTCAAACAGTTCTTCGAAGGAATCGGAAACACCAAACTTGCCATGGTTATCACGATCATTATCAACCTGGTAAATATTGCACTCAATTATATCCTGATATATGGCAAACTTGGTTTTCCCGCATTGGGTCTGAACGGCTCCGGATATGCATCCCTTATTTCGCGATTAATCATGCCTGTAATTTTCGTTTTAATAATTCTAAGAAATCCGGAATTCAAATCCTATTTTTCGAATGCTTTACATTCAGGTTTGGAGAAAATTAAGATCAAAAGGATTTTTTTATTTGGTTTGTCGATTGGTTTCCAGATGGTTATTGAAGTTTTGGCGTTTACCCTGGGTGCAATTATGCTGGGATGGATTTCAAAGGAATCGCTGGCGGGCCACCAGATTGCCATGAGCATGGCTTCAATGACCTATATGATTTCGTTTGGTCTGGCTTCAGGAACAACTATTCGTGTAAGCCATGCCTTTGGCGATCTTGACCGGAATGAACTGAAACATGCCATATTTGCCTCCCTGCATATGGTTATCGCTTTTATGTTGCTGATGGGATTGCTTTTTGTTTTGCTTCGGAATTTATTGCCATTATTATTTACTTCCGATCCGGCTGTAATTGAAGTTGCCGCGGGATTATTGGTAGTTGGTGCATTTTTTCAGGTTTTCGACGGAGTACAGGTTGTTCTTCTTGGAGCCTTGCGGGGCATGGCTGATGTTCGGATTCCGCTGTTCATGGCATTTTTCTCTTACATTTTAGTCAGTCTGCCGGTGAGTTACCTGATGGCTTTTGTATTTCATCTGGGAGCACCCGGTGTTTGGATCGGCTTTGTTTTTGGATTGTTAACAGCGGCAATCCTTTTTGCTTTCAGGTTAAAACATCAGGTTCGGAAATTTGGGCATTAAAAA
>CAIPKZ010000009.1 GCA_903865775.1 uncultured Prolixibacteraceae bacterium
AATCCCGTTGGGACGGTTATTTTGTAGCCCCGGCTTTCAAGCCGGGGGAAAAGATATGCCAAAAATATTTGCGCCGACGCGAAATTTTGATCGAAGTTTAAATGATATTTCGGCGTAATAGAAGAAATTTTTATAATACGGAATTAACTAACTTATTTAATATGAATAAATTAAAATTACAACATCTACTTTTTTGCCTTTTTATGGTTGGACTGATGGCGTGCAATCAGGAAGTAAAGAAAACGGAAAATTCTGCATCACCGGAAACTTATCAGGATGTCCCCTTTGTTCAGGAAACACAAGTTGCCTACCAGATCAGTAATAATCGTGCCGATAATGAAGTACGGAGTATTGTTGTTGACAAACAATCAAATGTCTGGATTGCTACAGCCTCCGGAATTTTCTGTAAAAATTCAGGAACACGGGAATGGAAGCCTGTCATTTCAGGAACTGACCGTGGCCCTGCCTATTCAGTTGTTGTTAATCCTGACGGTGCAATCCTGATGGGAACCTGGAATGGAATCTACCGGTTCAGGAATAATCAGCTTCAGAAGGAAGAAGGAGCCAAACCACCAATTTCGATTATTTGCAACGATGGCGATGGAAATTACGCTTTGGGTCCAAATGGCATCTGGCATTCGAAGGATAATCGTTGGGAAGTAGCGAAATATGCATTGGCACGGTCAGTTCGTGATGCTGTTGTCGATCAGAATGGCGTTTTATGGATTGGAACCGATGCCGGATTATACAAATGTCAGGATGGAAATACGACATTATTTCAAAATACCGGTGAACTAATCAGTTGTTATGTGAAAGCAATTTCATTTGCGCCCGGAGGTGACTTATGGGCAGGTGGAATGGGTGGTGTTTCTGTTCGTCAAAATGAGAAACTTGTGAAAAGTCTGACGCCCAAAGATGGCCTTTCATCGGCGATGGTGAATTGCATCAGCCAGTCGCCCGATGGCCTGATGTGGGTTGGAACTGAGGTTGGCGTAGTTCGTTTTGCGCAGGATGGAACACATTCTCTACGTTTTAGTAAGCGATGGTTAACCGACAATGTAGTTAAGGATTTGGCTTTTGATGCTTCCGGTAATGCCTGGATTGCTACCAATAACGGTGTAAGCGAGATCAAGCGGAAAATGATGACACTCGCCGATAAACAAGCCGATTTTTACAATCAACTGATGAAAAAGCACATCCGTGCTCCGTGGACTTGTGGAAGTCTTCGGCTCGAAGTTCCGGGAGATACCTCCACCTGGCGCAGTACCGATGATGATAATGATGGTGAATATACCAGTGGATATCTGGCTATGGAGAGTTTCAGATACGCTGTGACCAAAGATCCTGATGCAAAAGCTAAAGCCCGGAAAGCATTTGAGTTTCTGAAGTATTTGCAAACAGTAACAGGTACGGAAGGCTTTTTTGCACGGTCAATTGTACCGCCAGATTGGACTTATGTATTGCATGATATAAACAGAACGTATACTCCAAAGGAAGTGGCAGAAGAGCTTGTGAAAGATCCGCGTTATAAGCCGGTTGAGGAGCGTTGGAGGAAATCAAAAGACGGCAAATGGTTGTGGAAAGGAGATACCAGCACCGATGAAATGGATGGACACATGATGGGTTATTTTTACTTTTACGAGCTGGCCGCCGATCAGGAAGAGAAAAATCTTGTTCGCGATCATGTAAAAAAGATCATTGATCACCTCATTGAAACAAAATATAATTTGCTCGATATCGACGGAACCCCCACGCATTGGGCTATCTGGTCTCCTGAACAGATCAATCACGATCCGGACTGGGCTTCTGAACGAAGTATCAATTCCTTCGAATTACTGGCTTATCTGAAATTTGCCGGTCACCTGACCGGAGATGACAAATATGAAAAGGAGTACCGGATGTTGATCGACAAGGAAGGTTATCTGGAAAATGTTTCACATCTGAATCAGAAGAATCCGGCGTGGCAAATCTATTTCGACCGCACGCTCGAAGGCTATCTTTTCCCTGTGTTGCTGAAGTACGAACAGGATCCAAAGCTGAAGGAATTCTATCAGAAACTGATGGACGAATGGATGGCCAATCAGCCGGCAGGCGAGAACCTGATCAATAACATGGCCTATGCTTTTGCGTGCGGTAAAAAAGTCAATGTTCCGCAAACGATTGACTTTTTGCGTGATACTCCGCTTGATCTGGTCAACTGGCCCATAGATCATACTTTGCGCGAAGATGTTCAGATTGTTCGTAGTCCGATTCTGGAAGAAATTCAGATTAGTGAACTGCCCCCTGCCAGCGAAAGAGCAACAGTTCGGTGGGATACCAATCCCTGGTCGGCTGTTCAAGGCGATCCTTGCCAGGTCAAAGAACCAGTATTCTGGCTCTGGCCATACTGGGAAGCACGGTATCTGGGTATTATTCAGTAATGAATAAAATAGTTCTTGTAAATTGCCCCCTAAATCCCCCAAACGGGGGACTTGGCATCCTGCAAATTCTGAGAATATGCTCATAAAGGGACAAGTTTTTCAATTTTGCGTTGTTAAAACTCCCTTCCCATTTCTGGGGAAGGGTTGGGGATGGGGCAGAAGAGCAAACCTTGAAAAACTATTGTAAGATCGAGAAGTCAAATTTCACGTTAAAATCAACTCTATGAAATCAAGAATTTGGATGAAATACTTATTTGTTTCGATTATACTCCTCGCTCAAATTGAAGTTTCTGCGCAGGATAACATGTTGTGTCAGGATGCCTATTGGACCGAAGATCAGGCCAACGTGATCATGAAAAAATGGGCCACAGAATGGAAAAACAAGGCTGACTGGGAAAAACGTGCAGATGTGATCCGGCTGGGAATTATCAAAGGAATGAAGCTGGATCAAATGCCCAAAGTGGGTAATGATTTTAAACCAATAATCCGGAATACCCGAACGATGGATGGCTATATCGTCGAGAACATTGCCATTGAGAGTTTTCCGGGTTTTTATATCACCGGAAACCTTTACCGGCCGATCAAAACAGATCAGAAATGTCCCGCGATTTTAACTCCTCATGGCCATTGGGCTGACCGTCGTATGATGGCCGATGTTCAAATCCGGAGTGCGTGTTTTGCCCGAATGGGTGCGGTTGTTTTTGCTTACGATATGGTTGGGTATGGTGATTCGAAACAGGTTTCGCATAAAATTCCGATTGCCTTGTTGTTACAGACTTTCAACAGCAAACGGGTACTCGATTATTTGGTATCGCACCCGGATGTTGATTCGGAACGGATTGGCATTACCGGCGAATCTGGCGGAGGAACACAAACCATCCTGATTACGGCCATCGACAATCGCATCAAAGTTTCGGTTCCGGTGGTGATGGTGTCAGCCTATTTCTTTGGTGGCTGCACCTGCGAGAGCGGCATGCCGGTACATCGAGACAAGGATCATCAAACCAATAATGTTGAAATCGCTGCTCTTTGCGCACCACGACCGATGTTGCTTATTTCGGATGGTGGCGACTGGACTAAAAATACTCCACGCATCGAATTTCCATACATTCAAAAGGTGTACGCTTTGTATGATGCCGAAAGCAAAGTGGATAATGCACATTTCCCTGGCGAGCGTCACGGTTATGAAGCCACAAAAAGATATCCAGTTTATAATTTCTTTGACCAATACCTTGGTTTAGATGCTGGTCGCCTTTATAAAGATAAGTTTGATGAAAGTTTTGTGACCATTCTGCCCAAAGAAGATCTGATGGTTTTTACCAATCAGAATCCAATTCCGGCCAATGCCTTGAAAGGTGATGATGCGGTATTGGCTTATTTGAATTTGCACTAATCATTAAAACCTGAATTCCATGAAAATACGATTGATTTTATCTGGTCTGATTGTTCTGGTTCTGAATTCCTGCACCTCAGTGAAAGTTGAACCGGCAGTTTCGGAACTTCGGTGCGAATACCTTGCCAATCCGGTTGGTATGGAAGTTTCAAAACCACGTCTTTCCTGGCAAATGAAGAAAGAAGTGCGGGGAGCAAAACAAACTGCGTACCGCATCATGGCAGCTACCAGTGACAGTTTGCTGCAAAATGACAGTCCTGATTTGTGGGATTCAGGCAAAATTGAATCTGATCAATCCATTCAGGTTGAATATCAGGGAAAGCCTTTAAAATCGCGGATGAAAGTCAGCTGGAAAGTACAGATTTGGGATGAAGAAAAGAATGAGTCAGCCTGGAGCACAATCTCACAATGGGAAATGGGGCTGCTGGATAAATCCGACTGGCAGGCAAAGTGGATAGGCGCCCCGGAATCATTGGCAACAAAAGAGTTGAAGCTGCCTTCTCCGCTTTTCAGGAAAGAAATCAATATTTCAAAAAAGATAAAACAAGCACGTGCTTATATTAGTGGTCTCGGCTATTACGAACTGTATATCAACGGAGGTAAAATTGGCGATCATGTTTTGTCACCCAATCAAACCAATTACGATCGTCAGAAAGTTGAAAAATGGAGCGAATCCCGAATCGGAAATATGAACTCTACCGTTCTCTACGAAACTTTCGATATCACTTCTGCCCTGAAACAAGGAGGAAATGCTTTCGGTGTCATTCTTGGAAATGGCTGGTATATTCAGGCCGACCGACCCAATGATACCATGCTCTGGTATGATACTCCCCGTTTGATTGCTCAGTTTGTCATTGAATACGAAGATGGCAGTAAAGAACTGGTTATAAGTGACGAAAGCTGGAAAAGCGCGTTAAGCCCGATTCGTTACAATGGATTACATTCCGGAGAAGTTTATGATGCCCGATTGGAACAAAAAGGATGGAACGAAGCAAGTTTCGACGATTCTAAATGGGTGCAGGCAATATCCGTTCGTCCGCCAACGGGAACCTTAAAGGCACAAATTTCACCACCCGATCGTGTCACTCAAACCATTAAACCACTTTCAGTAAGTCCACGTGGCGAAGGGGTGTACCGCTTCGACCTGGGACGGCTATTCTCTGGCTGGGCAAGGCTGAAAATTTCAGGAGCAAAAGGAACCGCGATCAAACTGAAGTTTATCGAAGAATTTGGACCAACTTATGGTCAGACAGATACCTACATTCTCAAGGGCGAAGGGACTGAAATCTGGGAGCCGCGCTTTACCTGGCATGCTTTCAGATATGTGGATGTGATTGGTTCTCCAACCGCATTAAATATGGAGAATATTGAAGGTCGGGTAGTCAATACCGACATCCAACGTGCCGGAAGTTTTGAGTGTTCCAATCCGCTGCTGAATAGAATTCTGGACAATTACCAATGGACTCAATTGGGCAACGTTCATGGCGGAGTACCAAGTGATTGCCCGCATCGCGAGCGTCGTGGTTATACCGGTGATGGCCAGATTTCGGCCAAAGCTGCGATTTATAATTTTGATATGTCGCAGTTTTACACCAAGTGGTTGGGCGATATCAGCGATGCACAAAATCATCAGACTGGCTATGTCCCGAATACAACTCCTTACCAGGATGGGGGAGGAGGAACTGCCTGGGGGGCGGCCTATGTGATCATTCCCTGGAACATGTACCAGTATTACGGCGACACCCGAATTCTTGAAAATCATTATTCCGGCATGAAACACTGGATCGATTACATGAAGGAGTCATTAAATAAAGATGGTATTCTGGCAAATCAGGGGCTGGGAGAGTGGGTTCCGCCAGATATTGTGGATCTTCCGGCTGATTTTGTAAACAGCTGTTATTATTATCATTGCTGTAAGCTGATGACACAAATTTCAGACATATTGAAGAATACTTCCGATCAGCAATATTTCTCGGGTTTGGCAGAGAAGGCAAAGTTGGATATCAATAGAATCTATTTCAATGACTCCACTTCAAGCTATTCTATTGGACGGCAGGGAGCAAATGTTTACCCGCTTGGGTTTGGAATCGCAGAAAGCAAGAATGTTCATTCCGTTTTCGATAATCTGGTTAAGAATGTAACTGGTCCGAATAAAGCACATTTTGATACCGGAATTTTAGGAACTCCACTTTTGCTCGAAGTCCTGACTGAAATGGACCGGCCTGATTTAGCCTACACCCTGATGAATCAACGTGATTTCCCGGGTTTCGGATTTATGATCGAAAAGGGAGCAACCACCATTTGGGAAACTTTCCAGGGTGATGTATCGCACAGCCACCCGATGTTTGGCAGCGTTTGTGCCTGGTTTTATCAGCATTTGGGTGGAATTTCACCTGATCCGGTCAGTGCCGGATTTAAACATGCGATCATCAAACCGACTCCGTTAAGCAGTCTGACTTATGCGAATACAAGCTATCAGTCGATGTATGGAGAGCTAAAAACGCAGTGGAAATTTGTCGGTGAAGATTATTTTCTGGATGTGAGAATTCCTGCAAATACAACTGCAACGGTTTATGTGCTGGCTAAAAATGAGGAGAATGTGTCTGAGAGTGGCAATTCAATCTCAAAAAATGAACATGTAAAATTCCTGAAGACGGATGGCAAATATGCTGTTTACGAAGTCGAATCAGGAGATTACCAATTTGCGTCTAAAGGATCCCATAAGTTGCTGCGGAATACCATTCTCACCAACCCAATTATTCACCCGGCAGATACATTGGCTATGGTGCACGACTCGGTCAATGTCAGCATCACTTCAGATGTTGCTGAAGCGCATATTTTTTACACAACCGATAATACAGAGCCAGACAGTACTTCTGCAATGTACAGTACTCCATTTTTTGTGTCAAAACCAACTGTAATCAAGGCAAAGGCGATACTAAACGGCTTTGATCCAAGCTTTACCAAAACTAATTATATTGATTTTGTCAATCCAAAAGTCAACGGCTTGAATTATAAATATTTCGAAGGTGAATGGATGAAGCTTCCTGATTTTTCAAAATTTCCGGTGATCAAATCAGGTAAGGTTTATAAGTTTGGTTTAGATCAGATCATTCCGACCAAAGATGAATATGCACTGACTTTTGAGGGTATGATTCAGATTAAAAATGACGGTAGCTATGAGTTTTTCATCCAGTCAAATGATGGAAGCCGCCTGTTTATTGATAATAAGCTGGTTATCGATCATGATGGTCCGCATGGCGCTGACATAGAGAAAACAGGAAAAATAAGCTTGTCGACGGGAAATCACCCTATCAGGCTTCAGTATTTTCAGGCGGGTGGCGGAATGTACCTTTTGGTTCAGTACACCGGTCCGGGAATTGACAAACAGGAGGTTCCGGCAGCGGTTTTATTTCAGAAATAATCAATCAAAAATATGCGTAGTATTCTGATATTTAATATTTTGCTTCTAATATCGTTTAATGTTTTTTCACAGACTTATTGGAAAATCAAGAATGAACATGAGGATGAAATATTGCTAACCATCAATTTGAACAAGGAGAAACAAACTTTTGAAGCCTATACCCGAAAGGATGCATTAAAAGATATTGCAGGAACTTTTACGTATACTTTGGCCAAAGCCGCCGGAAAATTGAAGTTTCCCGAAATTGTTTTCATTGAAGGGAAAAGCCAAACAATCAAGGACAGTCTTCTGTTGACCGGAACTTTTACCTACTTCGATAAGCAATATCCATTTTCGGCAGCAATTTCAGGAAATAGTTTCAAAGGTAGATTTATCGACCGTGACAAGCATCGGCCTTTGACTGGTGTGAAAATGCCAAATAGCAAGCCAATAAAGGATTATCAGTACATCATTAGTACTGCTTTTTCGCTGACAGAAAGGAATATATTGAATAAATCGTGGTTGAAATCGTCTGAATGGATTGATTTCAGGAAGAAAATAGATGAACTGAAGCCGAAGATTGCTGACGATTATGAATTGGCTGCATCGTTTGTCTGGTTGGGAAAAAAGCTTCCCTTTTCATCATACGAAATCAGTAAAAACAGGCCTTCAGGTAAAATTTCAATTCGGAAGAATGCGGCAGCAGTGCGTGAATTAAAGCCAAATACTGCATTGGTTGAGGTGAATTCAATGCCGTCAACAAAAAAAGAAATGGATAGTATATCCGCTATTATAGCGAAAAAAGGCTATTCCAACCTGATTATTGACCTTCGTGGCAGAAGAAGTCTGAAATCAAATGCAGCAAATGAATGGCTCAATTATTTATCGGATAAAGCATTTGTCCCCGGCGTTTTTCTGACACGAAAGTGGTTTGATGCCAATGTTCTGTTGCCAAAAACTCAGGAATATTCCAAATTGTTTAAAGGCCTTTCAGATGCTACTATTAAACAAGATGAGTTCTGTAAAGAATCAGGTCGTGCCCTGAATTGCGTTCCGCGGGCGAAAACGTTCAAAGGAAAGGTTTACATTTTGACCGATTCAAAAACATCCAAAGCATCAGAAGTCCTGGCTGCTGTGCTACAGAAAGAAAAGACTGCCACTTTGGTTGGTCAAAAGACGGCTGGGTCGACATTCCTGCTGGAAAATCTGGCCATTAACGAGGAATACGATCTGGTTCTGCCCGTTGCTGATTTTTATAATGCCGAAGGTAAGAATATCAGTAAAGCGGGAATCGAACCTGATAAGGTAGTTTCAGGAGAAGATGCATTGACCTTTATTCTGAAAAATTTATGACCGAATGATCAATTTTACGCAGATATGATTAGTATGAGTTAATATTTGATTTTACTTAATGGACAGTAAATCTTATTTTTGAGCGCAGTATTGTTTATGCCGATATTCTATTTCTATTGAATATCTATGAACATTTCAATTGTTGGTTTGGTAACCTGTTCGTACAAATATGAAAAAAGCATCACTCAGCGACATTGCATTACGATTAGGAGTTTCAAAAACCCTGGTATCTTTTGTTCTCAATGGTAAAGCCAAAGAATATAGGATCAGTGAAGACATTTGCCAACGGGTGATGGATGTGGCCAAAGAGCTGAATTACTCACCAAACCGGATTGCTCAGGGTTTACGAACAGGGAATACAAAAACTATCGGCCTCATCATTGCCGATATTGCCAATCCGTTTTTCGGAAAACTTGGAAGGGAAATTGAACAGGAGGCTGCCCGTCATGGATACAATATCATTTTCTGCAGTTCAGATGAAAATCCGGAAAAATCTGCACAGCAAATTGCTATGCTTCAGCAGAGTCAGGTCGACGGATTCATTATATCTCCGCCAATTAACAGCGAAGAACAAATACGGACTCTTGCCAAAGGACCTATTCCTTTTGTATTGATTGACCGCTTTATTCCTGAAATAGATTGCAATCATATTGTGGTTGATAACTTTGATGCAGCTTATACGGCCACAAAACACTTGCTCTCATTGGGCCGGCGGCAGATTGCCAACATCACCCTGAATCTGGATCTGGCCAATATGAAAGACAGAACCGATGGATATAAACAGGCTTTACGCGATGCTTCAATTGAAGTGGATGAGAATCTGGTAAAGGTTTTACCTTTTTCTCATGAAAATAAAGATGTTGCTCTGGCGATTAATGAGTTGCTTGGAAACAGGGATGACCTGAAAGCTGATGCAATTCTGTTTTCTACCAGTAAAATCGGAATTATGGCCATCGAATGTATTTCTTCTTTGGGCCTGAAAATACCTGATGATATAGCTGTGGTAAGTTTTGACAACACCGATGCCTATAAAATTTGTGTTAGTCCGGTAACAGTTATTGGTCAACCACTTAAGGAAATAGGAAAAACAGCCATGGACATCCTGCTGAATGAAATTAAGCAGCCGGGTGTTAAGGTTAAAACTCAAAAGGTTACCCTTAAAACGGAATTTATTGTGAGGAAATCTTGTGGAGCTTAAAATTTTCATATTTTTGCTAAATCGATTTAGTAAAAAATAAAATAATTATATGTCTGAAAATAAAATTTTGGGTGAAATCTATTTAGGACTGGATATCGGTGGAACCAAATGTGCCGTTGTAGTAGGAGATGCTTCTTTTTCAATCCTGAAAAAAATTGCATTCGATACCCGGACCGAACGCGGTTATCAGTCTATTCTGGATGAATTTAAAGTTCATATTCATACTTTGTTGGATGAATTTTCCGCTTACCAGTTAAAACGAATAGGCATTAGTTGCGGTGGTCCGCTGGATTCAAAAAAAGGCATGATTTATTCACCGCCAAATTTACCCGGATGGGATAATGTGCCGATAACCGAAATTTTCAGTGATGAATTTGGAGTTGAAACCGCCATTCAGAATGATGCCAATGCATGTGCTTTAGCTGAATGGCTGATGGGCGCCGGTAAAGGAACTTCAAACATGATTTTCCTGACTTTCGGAACCGGAATGGGTTCGGGACTGATTTTAAACGGAAAATTGTATGCCGGAACCAATGACCTCGGAGGAGAAGTCGGTCATATCAGGTTGGCACCTGATGGTCCGGTTGGCTTCGGAAAAGCCGGTTCATTCGAAGGATTTTGCAGTGGCGGAGGAATTGCCCAACTGGCAAAAAAAATGGTAGTTGAAAAACTGAGTGCGAATAAGCCGGTTGATTTCTGTCCGTCGATGGATTTGGTCAGTGCAATTGATGCAAAAATGGTTTTTCTTGCAGCGCAGGCCGGTGATCCGGTTGCCCATGAAATCATAGGAATTTCAGCAGATTACCTCGGCCAGGGACTTTCCATCCTGATTGATGTTTTGAATCCGGAATGTATTGTCATCGGAAGTATCTATGCACGCAACGAAATGCTTTTTCAGCCGTTAATTGAAAAGGTTCTGCAACGGGAAGCTATTCCTTCAGCACTGGAAGTTTGTCGGATAAAACCTGCCGAACTGGGCGAATCGATTGGCGATTTTGCCGCTTTGTGCGTAGCCATTTATGAGGATAAATTTTAAATCATTGAAAAGTGGAAAACAACTTTTTTATCGACGAATTAATTGAACGATACCCGCAGTTATTGCCGGTGAAAAATGAAATACAGCAGGCTGGCGAATGCCTGATTGAATGTTATACCCAAGGAAAAAAAGTCCTGGTTTGCGGTAACGGCGGAAGTTGTTCCGATTCGGATCACATTGTGGGTGAATTAATGAAAGGATTTGAACACATGCGGCCGATACCACAATCGCTGAAAAATCAATTGTCTGGAATAGACGAAGAACGAGGAAAATACCTGGCCGAAAAACTTCAGCATGGTTTGCCGGCCATTTCGCTGACCGCACACAGCGGTCTGATTACGGCAGTGGCCAATGATACAGATGCCAACCTGATTTTTGCTCAGCAGGTTGTTGGTTATGGAACACCGGGGGATGTGTTAATTGCTATCAGTAGCTCCGGAAATTCGCAGAACGTAATTGACGCAATTATTACTGCCAAAGCAAAAGGCTTATCAGTAATTGGTTTAACCGGCGAAACCGGTGGAAAAATGAACCCGTTTTGCGACATCCTGATTAATGTTCCCGGTAAGCGGACTGCAGTCGTTCAGGAATTGCATTTGCCCGTTTACCATTTGCTTTGCGTTATGGTCGAGAATCATTTTTTTGGAAATTACCGCTTTTAATCCCACTAAAATTTCTAAACATCTAAACCTATCATGAAAAATAAGACTTCAAAGGAAAAGAATCCGATTTCACGCAGAACATTTATCAACCGCACTGCTGCAGGGGCCGCATTTATTGCACTAGGGCCGGTAACGAAACTGCTTGCCAGCGATTTGCAGCAAGTGGTTCCCTGGCCGGCAGGTGCCTCAGAATTCACGGTTCATATGATTGGTCACGGTCATATCGATCCGGTTTGGCTTTGGCCCTGGTCTGAAGGAGTTGCCATTGTTTACAGTACATTCCGTTCGGCTCTGGATCGCATGAACGAAACTCCTGACTTCAAATTCACTTCAAGCTCCGCACAATTTTACCAATGGATAGCTGATAATGATCCGGATATGCTAAAACTGATCCGCAAACGGGTGGAAGAAGGTCGCTGGAGCATTGTCGGTGGCTGGTGGGTAGAACCAGACGTCAATATTCCAAGTGGTGAAGCGATGGTCAGACAAGGATTATACGGACAGCTTACTTTGCAGCGACTTTTGGGTCATCGCGCTACGGTTGCCTTTAATCCCGATTCGTTTGGTCACACCAGTACTTTGCCTCAGATTATCAAATTGCAGGGTATGGACAATTATGTTTTTATGCGACCCGGACCTCACGAAAAGACACTTCCGGCTGATTTATTCTGGTGGGAAGGTATTGATGGAACACGCGTCTTAACTTATCGCATTCCATTCAGTTATGGCGATGGCGGAACAGTCCGTAATCGGCTTATACAGACACTTGCCCGTTTCAAAGATCAACCCATGAAGAGCTACATCCAATATTTTGGTGCTGGTGATCACGGTGGTGGGCCAACAAAGGAAAACATCCGCTCAATAAAAGAGATACAGGGAGAGAAAGATGCCCCAAAACTTTTGGTCAGTACTCACGATCAGTATTTTAAAGAGATTCGGGATAGTCAGAAAATAAGCCTTTCCGTTGTGAAAGATGATCTTCAGCATCATGCCGTTGGTTGTTATACTGCTGAATCGGCCATCAAGAAAGGAAACCGCGTTTCGGAAGCTGCTTTGGTCACTGCTGAAAAAATAGCGGCCATCGGACGAACTGCCTGGGGATCCAATTATCCGAAGAAGGAATTAACCACTGCCTGGGAACGGGTACTTTTCCTCCAGTTCCACGACAGTCTTGCAGGAAGTTCATTATTGGATCATTCACAGAATGCGGCAGAAGGATACGGATTCGCACTCGATATTGCCAATCAGGCATCAGTAATGGCCTTGCAGAAACTCGAACTTCAAATACCTGCGGAGGATCCGGATTCTCAGTATTTGGTGGCATTCAATCCACATGCATGGGAAGTTAAA
Source organism: uncultured Prolixibacteraceae bacterium (assembly GCA_903865775.1). Taxonomy (GTDB): domain Bacteria; phylum Bacteroidota; class Bacteroidia; order Bacteroidales; family Prolixibacteraceae; genus Aquipluma. Next base: position 12,816 of record CAIPKZ010000009.1, read on the forward strand.
ACAAACCTGGAATATGATTTTAGCTGGGGGACTCAGCATAAAGGTTTGCAGGTTGTCGATGAACAGGGGAATCCGCTGCTCCACCAATGGACAGCCGGTTCGAGTGAGGCAGGAAGCCGGAAAAAACTGATTGTACAAACGACTCTTCCACCGATGGGATACCGTCAGATCCGCCTTCACGACGGTGAGCAGCATCTGCCAAAGACTGCCGCAACTGCTGAAGGAAACAAACTCGAAAATGAATTCCTTCGCGTTCAAATTTCAGGATACGGTGCCTTGGGAATTTTCGACAAGGAAAATGGCAAGGAATTATTTTCAGGAGGTAAAAACGGTTGCAGGGCTGTGGTCATCAATGATACCAGCGATACCTGGAGCCACGATATTGTGACCTTTGCTGATGAGATCGGATCGTTTGGAAATGCAACATTCAAAGTTCTGGAAAATGGTCCGCTGAGGGCAACTATACGAGTGAAAACTACCTACGGGGCTTCTATACTTACCATCGACTGGACACTTTATGCCGGTTCACGAAATCTGGAAGCCAAAGTCAAACTGGATTGGCATGAACAACTGAAGATGCTGAAATTTTCATTTCCGGTTGATGTTGAATCACCTAATTCAACCTATGAAACACCATATGGACACATTATCAGAGCAAGCACCGGAGAAGAAAATCCGGGTATGCGGTGGATAGATGTAAGCGGAAAAAGTAAAGGAAATTCGTATGGACTTACCGTGATCAACGACGCAAAATACGGCTACAATGTGCTGGATAATGACATGCGGATTTCAATTGTCCGCTCCGCACCGTTTGCCCATCACAATCCGAAGGTGCTGGATATGAATGCTGAACATTACTGGATGGATCAGGGAATACAAACCTTCCGTATGGTTTTGGTTCCTCATCAGGATTCTTGGGAAAAGAGCAATGTCGCGCGCATGGCTGAGGAATTCATTTCACCGGCAGCAACAATTTATCAGGGAATTCATGGCGGATCGATGCCAAAATCAGGTTCTTTCCTTTCTGTTGATGTTAAAAACATTGATGTAACTTCCATTAAGCAGTCGGAAGTAGGTGAAGATCTGATCATTCGCTGCGTCGAAACTTCTGGATTAAAGACAGACGCCTCGCTCGATTTAAACTTTATCAAGCGCCAATGGAAAGGCAGTTTCAGGCCATTCGAAATCAAAAGCCTTCGGGTGAATAAGAAAACCGGTGCAGTAAAAGAGGTTAACTTATTGGAGGAATAAATTCTAAACACATTAAATACCAAATAATTAAATTAACTAAAAACTTAACTTGTGAATAACTCAAAAATTGAAATGCGGAAGATACTTCCGGTATTCCTTTCCTTTATTGTGATGGGTTTTATAGATATCATCGGAGTCGCAACAGGATATATCAAACAAGACTTTGGATTAACTGACTTTGTTGCCCAGTTTCTGCCCATGATGGTATTACTGTGGTTCTTCGTATTATCAGTTCCAATCGGTATCCTGCAAGATAAATTTGGGAAGCGGAATATGCTGAACATAGGGATGGTCATTCAGGCGGTCGGACTTGGACTCCCATTTGTACATTATTCATTCGGAATGATGTTCGCATCTTTCATTCTTCTCGGAATTGGAAATACTGTGATCCAGGTTTCAGCAAATCCTCTGCTACAGGATGTTTCCCCTTCTGAAAAACTTGCCAGTTACATGAGCACCTCTCAGTTTGTAAAGGCAATTATCTCTTTTTCAGGTCCGATTATTGCCTCTTTCATGGCCTTGCATTTTGGTAACTGGAAACTTGTTTTTGCAATTTATGGGATTACTTCCTTATTGGCAGCATTATGGTTGTCGATGACTCCGATTGTAGAATCCAAACCTGATCGGAAACCGGCCTCTTTTGCCTCCTGTTTTGGATTGCTGAAAAACCGCTTTGTTGCATTCATGGCGCTTTCTATTTTCCTGATTGTCGGTGCTGAAGTTGCTATCAATACCAATATTGCGAATGTATTGATTGCCAAATATGGATTAACTCTTGACCAGGCGGTGATTGGCATCAGCTGGTTTTTTGCCGGTGAAACCATTTCCCGTTTTCTGGGTGCCATCATCCTGAACTGGATCAAACCCCGGGTCTTTCTGTTGCTAACCACTCTCTTAGCCCTTTTAGGTGTTCTGGGCGTATTCCTGGCACCGAGTAATATGGTTGCATTTATATCCATCATGGTAATCGGACTGGGTGCCGGAAACCTGTTCCCAATCATCTTCTCGATGGCTTTGGCCAAAATGCCGGATCGTGCCAATGAAATCTCCGGATTGCTGATTATGGCAGTTTCCGGTGGGGCTTTCATTCCTTTGGCAATGGGTTATGTGAGCACCGTATTCGGACCTATGGCAAGTTTGTTCGTCATCGGAGGTTGCATGCTTTACCTTCTTTGGGTGTCCTTTTATGTCCGCAAAAATTAAGCGGATTGAAAATAATGTGAATCAATGGTTAAAAAAGTAAGGATTATTAATGCCGAAGGCATGATAGGATTATAGATAATTTGGATCAAGGTGGTTAAAAATGCTGAAGGCATGGCAGTATAATGCCACCACTTCGTGGTTTAACGTGGCTTTATCAACGTTTTCTATAATCATATCAACCCTTTGGGTTTAAAAATTCAATCCTTGTTTTGCATAAATTAATAATTTTAAGAAATCTCATGACTAAGTATTATCTGGTACTTCTGTTTTTATCTGTCTTTTACGGATTTGCTAATTCACAGGAGAAATTGAAAACAAATGGACAGATACCCATTCTGGCCTGGTACAGCATTCCTGCCAGCGAAACAACTGTTGCACGGTTTCAGGAGATGAAAGACGCGGGGATAACCCATTCACTCAGTTTTTATTCCAATCTGGAAGAGGTGCAAAAGGCTTTGGATGTAGCAGCAAAGGTTGGTGTGAAATTGGTGGTTTCCTGTCCTGAACTGAAATCGGATCCGGAGAAAACGGCCAAACGGTTTGTGAACCATCCGGCGCTCGCAGGTTATCACCTGATGGACGAGCCGAATATGCGCCTTTATCCTGAATTGGGAGCGTGGGCCGGAAAAATACAGGCAGTTGATGCGAAGCATTTTTGCTATGTGAATTTGTTCCCGAATTTTGCCGATTCTACTCAATTGGGAACAAAAGATTACAAAGTCTATGTGAGTGAATATGTCAGGCAAATTCCTGTACAATTTATTTCCTTCGACTACTACCCGGTTCTGAAAGACCGGCTATCCAAAACCTGGTATCAGAATCTGGAACAGATTTCCGAAGAATCCAGAAAGTCAGATAAGCCATTCTGGGCTTTTGCCCTGACAACCAATTATGACGAGGATCATCTGACACCTCAAACGCTGGCAGCCATGCGGCTTCAGGTGTATAGCGATCTGGCTTATGGTGCACAGGGAATTCAGTATTTTACCTACTGGTCGGCAACTTCGGTGAATGCGCCTTCAGGCGAAGATCAGCGCGGAGCTCCGATTAGTGTGGCTGGAAAACGTAGCGTGGTGTACGACCGGGTGAAACTCATGAGTCAGGAAATACAAAACCTATCCGGTGTCTTCCTTGGATCCAAGGTGGTCAGTGTTCGTCATACCGGCCTGGGAAAGATTCCGTCAGGAACTATTCGGCTGACTGCATTGCCCAAAGCGATCAAGGTACTTGATACCAATGGCGCACCGGCAATTGTTTCAATCCTTGAGAAAGGCGAAAATTCATTTTTGGTGGTTGTCAATAAAGACTTTTTAAGCAGCATAAAACTGACTGTTTATGGCGATGAATCGGTAAAGAAAATATTGAAAGACGGAACAGTCGTGCCAGCCAGCGCCTATGAAAGTTCAATGGAGTTGGATGCCGGTGATGCTGCAATTTATATGTTTCCGAAAGAAAATAAATAAAGGCAAAATGCGACTTAAATAAATGCCACTAAGTCTCCAAGACACGAAGCTGCACAAAGCATTGAATTTAAGCAGAGTATTCTTCGTGTAACTTTGGGTCTTTGAGACTTGGTGGCAAAAAAAAGAATTGGTTCAGATAATAATTTTAAAAGAATGGAAATGCTTAATGATCATAAATTCAAGTCGATAGTCTTTGCTGCAATCTTTAGCATTTTCGGCCTGCCTGGAAACTTATTTGCTCAAACCAATCCGGTTGACCTGGTGAATCCTTTCCTTGGAACAGATTATCACGGACACACTTTTCCGGGAGCAGCGCTTCCCGGAGGAATGGTTCAATTGGGGCCTGATACCGATATCAGCGGTTGGGACTGGTGTTCTGGTTATCACTACAGTGACAATTCGATCATGGGGTTCAGTCATTTACACCGGAGTGGAATGGGTGCCGGCGACTGGGGCGATATTCTCCTGATGCCAACAACCGGAAAACTGAAAATTGAACCCGGAAGAAAGGAAAAACCCGGAACAGGATACCGATCCGTTTTTTCGCATCAGGATGAACAGGCATCACCTGGTTACTATTCTGTTATCCTGAAAGATTATGGGATTAAAGCTGAGTTAACCGTTTCGGAGCGGGCAGGATTTCATAAATATACTTTTCCGAAATCCAGTGATTCTCATATCCTGATTGATATGAACCACGGCATTGGTGACCGGTGTACCGATGCTCAGATTCAGGTTGTGAATAACACCGAAATCGTGGGGCATCGCCTTTCAAACGGATTTGTCGATAATCAGAATGTTTATTTCTGTGCCAGATTCAGCAAGCCCTTCAGCTCTTTTGGTACCTGGAGCAACAAAACTATTTCAGGATTAAGGGAAGCTTCCGGGAAGCGGACTGGTGCATTTGTTGGTTTTGTCACTGCTGAAAACGAAATCATTCAGGTAAAAGTCGGAATTTCGTATACCAGTATTGAACAGGCACGCCTGAATCTGGATCAGGAAATACCGGACTGGAATTTTGATCGGGTAAAAGCAAATGCTGAAAAGAAATGGAATCAATCATTGAGCAAGATAGAAGTTCAACTTGATCAGAGCAGCGATGAAGCCTACCGAAAGGATAAACTGGTTACCTTCTTTACCGCACTTTATCATTCGCTTCTGTTCCCGTCCACTTTCAGCGATGTGGATGGAAAATACATGGGTTTAGACAATAAGGTTCACACCGCAAACGGTTTTACCTATCGCAGCGATTTTTCGCTATGGGATACATTCAGGGCCGAAATGCCTTTGCTGACTTTGATTGAGCCTACCCGGAACAATGATGCAATAAATACCTGGATTGCCCAGTACGAACAGGGTGGTTGGATGCCTACGCCGCAGCAGTTTGGAAACAGTTATACCAATGATATGATCGGCGATCATCCGGTTGTTGCCATTCTGGATGCTTATCAAAAAGGAATCCGCAATTTTGATTTGGCAAAAGCTTATGAAGGGGTCAGGAAAAATGCCATGGAAACTCCTCCGGCAGACTGTCTTTCCGAAGGGCGTACTGGACTGGAATCATACAAAAAATTAGGATATGTGCCATACGACGAAATCAGGGAATCGGTATCCAAAACTTTGGAATATGCATTCAACGACTGGTGTGTAGCTCAGCTGGCAAAGGCTCTTGGAAAAACTGCCGACTATGATCTGTTCATGAATAGGGCAGCGAATTACAAAAATATTATCGATACAAAAACTGGCTTTGCACGTCCGAAGAAAAGCGATGGTTCGTGGCTTTCGCCATTTGATCCAACATTTGTAGGGCATGGAAAAGACCGGCATTATACCGAAGCAAATGCATGGCAATATACCTGGTTCGTTCCTCAGGATGTGCAGGGTTTGGTTAATCTGGAGGGCGGACGGAAGCGGTTTGTTGAAAGACTCGACTCACTTTTTTCGATCAGTTCTGAAGTGAAAAGCACTGTTTCAGATATTACCGGTTTGATCGGACAATATGCACATGGAAATGAACCAAGCCATCACACTGCTTATCTTTTCAACTATGCAGGTACTCCTTGGAAAACACAAAATATTGTCAGGACTGTGGTTGACAGTTTATACAACTCCGGACCTGCGGGATTATGCGGGAATGAGGATATGGGACAAATGTCGGCCTGGTATGTATTGAGTTCGATGGGTTTTTACCCGGTTGCTCCCGGTCAAAACGTATGGACAATCGGAAGTCCGGAATTCAGTAGAGTAGTCATTCATCTGGATAAATCCTTCAATAAAGCTAAGGAGTTCGTTATTGAAACAAGTAATAATTCTAAGAAGAACAGATACATTCAATCGGCAAGCTTAAATGGCAAACCTTTAGACAAGCCTTGGTTCGATCATTCTGTTATCCAAAACGGAGGTAAATTAATTTTCCAGATGGGACCTGAACCAAATAAAAACTGGGGTAGTGCTCCGGAGGATGCTCCGCCATCGATGAAATAAATGTGTGACCTTTGATTTGTAGAGACGCACGGCCGTGCGTCTCTACCCGCCGATTTATCACACAATTAGAAAACAAGTTTAAACACCTGAAAGGGTTAGATTACCAAGTAATTTAATATTCTAAAAAATTTAAAATATATCCGGAAATGAAAAAAGAACAAATCCAAAAAATCCTGAAAGATATCAGCAATGTCAAAATTGCTGTTGTGGGCGATTTTTGCCTGGATGCCTACTGGTTTATCGATGAAGCCATGAGCGAAATCTCGGTGGAAACCAACCAGGCTACACGGCCGGTGGCTACACAGCGTTATTCGCTTGGCGGCGCAGGCAATGTGACCAATAACCTCGCGGCGATGGGGATTGGAGATATCCGTGCTTTTGGCGTGATTGGTACCGATCCGTTTGGAGCCGAAATGGTTCGGGTCATGAAACAAACCGGGATTGAGCCCCGAAATCTGCTCATTCAGGAAGTAAACTGGTACACGCATGCGTATGCCAAACCGTACATCGATGACCAGGAATTGAACCGTGTGGACTTTGGAAATTACAACCGTTTATCGAAAGAGACAGCTGATCGCTTGATTGCTAACCTGGTTCAGGAAATTCCTGAAGTTGATGTCATCATCATCAACCAGCAGGTACCTTCAGGAATTCATATCGACTATTTTAAGAAATGTTTGGTAGAGGTTATTGCAAAGTTCCCCGAAAAGACTTTTATCGTTGACAGCCGAAATTTCAACGATTATTACACGGGCGCTATCCGGAAAATGAATGATACCGAAGCTGCCAGACTTTGCGGACTTGATAAAAAGCCCGACGATATTGTCCTTTATTCTGAAATTGTAGCCTCTGCCAAGGAATTGTTCCAGCGCTACCAGAAACCACTTTTTATCACCCGTGGCAGCAAAGGATCGCTTACTATTGATCAGAACGGAATTACTGATATTCCCGGACTGATGATCCTCTCGAAAGTGGATACCGTTGGAGCCGGCGATAGTTACCTGGCCGGAGCAGCGTCTTCACTGGCTGCCGGTTATTCCATGAATATTGCAGCGCAGCTTGGATCTTTTGTGGCTGGTGTCACAGTGCAGAAATTATTCCAATGCGGAACTGCAAGTCAGGATGAAATTCTCGCAATTGGCCAGGATCCGGATTATATTTTTGGCTCGGAATTGGCTGAAGATATTCGTCATGCCCACTATCTGCCGAATACTGAGATTGAAATTGTCAACAAATGGGAAGACAAACTTCAGATCAAACATGCTATTTTTGATCACGACGGAACGATTTCCACCCTTCGTGAAGGCTGGGAACTGATCATGGGTCCGATGATGATGAAAGCAATTTTGGGCAACCAATATTTAGAGGCAGATGAAGCATTATACCAGAAAGTTCAGAATAGGGTAAACGAATTCATCGACAAAACGACTGGTATTCAGACCCTGGTGCATATGCAGGGATTAATCGGTTTGATCAGGGAATTTGGCTGTGTTCCGGAGGATCAGATTCTGGACGAATTTGGGTACAAACAAATTTACAATGAAGAGTTGCTCGAAATGGTGAAAGTCCGCGAAGCT
>CAIPKZ010000010.1 GCA_903865775.1 uncultured Prolixibacteraceae bacterium
CCGGTAATATCAGTTACACTTGAAAGACGCCCGGCATACTTCGACTCGAATCCGCCTTTATACAACTGAACATCTTTTACCGCATTGGAATTGAAGGCCGAAAAGAAACCATATAAATGATCGACATGATAAACCGTAAACCCATCATACAAAATCAGGTTCTGATCGGGAGTTCCACCACGCACGAACAGGCCTGAAGTTCCTTCGTTTGCACCCGAAACGCCTGGCATTAGCTGAAATGAGCGCAAAATATCTTTTTCACCAATATTGGGCAGTTCAGCCAGCTTTCGCGGAGTAATCTGGATAGAGCTAATTTTATCGTTGGTACTCATCACAGCATTCCTTTGAGCCTTTACTTCAATTACCGCCATTTCAATGGTCGAAGGCTCAATCTGAACATCCAGTTTCGTTTTTGGCAAATCGGGAGTCAGGAAAATGCGCACTGGTTTATATCCGATCGACGAAACTAAAATGGTGGTTGTGTCGGTTGGAACATTTTGCAGGGTGTAATATCCGTCCTGGTTGGTTTGAGTCCCCCGGGTGGTTCCTGCCACCACTACTGAAGCATAGGGCACTGCTTCCCCTGTTTCAGAATCGGCAATCTTTCCACTGATCAGGATATTGAATGTTTTTGGCGCTCCGGAATAGGTTTTCACGGCATCAGATTTAACTATTCCTGATCCGGGCGTTCGGTTCAGTCCAACAATATTGATGATGCCGTCGGTATTCCGGTACCATTCCATTTTTGACACCAAACACCACTTGTCCAGCAATTTATCGAGCGGCTGATTTACTGTGTTATCATCCACCTGTATTTGCGAAATCTTTCGTTTGTTGTACGAAAACAAAATCCCATTTTCAAGGGAAATCCTGTCAAGTACCTGATTTAATGTTCCGTAGTACTGTTTGTTAATTGTAATTTTATCCGGCGACTGGGTGAATCCAATCGACTGAAACATATACATAATCAGACCGGTAAGGGCAATTTGTTTTGCGAGCTGTCTCATTTTCGTGCCAGGTGAATTAGAATTATTAATTGTATGAAGCAAAAATACTTCATACATAAGGGGTGTGTTTTACACAATTAAGTAAATAATGTATGTAATGTGGTACGAAACTCTCGATTTTAGTTCTTTGGTGGAATAGGGGATGAATGTCCAGTGCAGAAAATCAGTACAAATTATTGATTGGTTTTTTGTGAGCGGCGGGGTCTTTTTTGAAGTCGGAAAGTGAAATGCCGGTGATAATTTTGAATTGATTGGAAAGGTGGTGAGGGCTGCTGTAATCCATCATCCATGCAATTTCGCTCAACGAAATTTTGTCTTCCATAGCCAGTTCTTTTACTCGTTCAATTTTTTGAAGAATGATGTATTTTTCGAGGGTAATGGGTTCGACTTTCGAAAACAACTTCGATAAAGTCTGGTAGCTTCTACCCATTTTTTCGACCAGATATTCCGATTTCCGAACGATAGAATCCACGTTATTCATGTAGTGGACGAGTTCAATAATGGTTTGTTTGATTTGCTCAACCACTATTTCATCTTTATCGCTTATAAGTCCCATCCCTAATTCCTGCAAAACAGCATCGATCTGGTTTTTGCTGATCTTTTCATGATCGTAAATGATGGTCGCTTCTCCTAGTTTAACGTCTAGTACAGTAACGCCAAGTCGGGTCAGATCTTCTTTCACCAAACGCTTGCCACAGGAACATACCATGTTCCTGATAAAAATCTTTTGGCTACTTTCGGCATTCAGCATTTCCATTCGATCAATTGAAGTTTTACTAAAAATACTGCGTAAGTTCTCTATAGTTATATCAAAATTAACTTAACTGACAAATGGGAAGTTGACTACTTGTATAGCCAATATCCCAATATTTATCTCGTTATTAATTGTCATATTTAATCAGCTCCATAATCTCCAATGGAGTTTTACCGGCACTTTCAGCAAGGTCTTTTAATTTATCTGTCGGATTTGCATCAATACCGTTCTTCTTTAAAATGCCGATTAAAGTGTTCACGTCCTTACCAAACTCTTTTGCAACTTCATCCATTGTTTTTCTGCCAAAACCCTGAAACTGTGATTTGTTTTCAGTTTTGATACTGCCATCGGAACTGTTTGGGATAATTATCGAATAAAGCTTTGCCGGAGTTAGGTTGTTTAATTCACTAATTTCAAGAATGGTCTGTCCTACACTATCCGCTTTTAATCCTTTTTGATTGACAAGCAGCAAAATACTGTCGGCTGACATTTGAACATATTTCGCTGATAATTCTTTAATTGTCAGTGTTTCTGCGTGGGGAACAGGTGCTTGTTCATCTTTTGTTTCCCAACTCTCAGTAGTCCATTCGCCAAAATCAATTACGGCCTTAAATGGTTGAATATTAAAATAGGTACCTGTAAAAACAAAAATGATTAAAATAACTGAGACCAGTAATTCCTTTTGCCTATTAAGTCCTGTGACTGCTTTTGATGTAAAATAGTGCCAGAATATTTTCCAGTTTAATGTAAACAGATGAAAAACAGAGAGAATAACAAATGTATATGAAAAAATGGTATGAATAGCTTGCCAGCCTGATTTTGAAAAACCAACTAATGTCCAGTCTGTCCAATTAGCTACCCGGCCTGGAGGGGCAATATAAAGCACGATTCCCGAAATTAAAATGATTAGAAATGACCAGGCCAACGAAAAGCTTACAAAACTTTTCCAAAAAAATTTTTTTTCCATCGAAATTGAGTTTGTTTTTTATTTGACAAATGGGATGCTGACTAAATGAATAGCCAACATCCCAATCTGCCTGAATTTGAATCACTTCGTTTTATTCAAAATTACTACAAATTAATTTCGGTTGTGACTCCACCAACAGTCAGTGTGGCCAAATTGTCACATTCGCCGGTTCCGTAATCAATTGTTTGTAAATCTCCACCTACAGTAACTATTGTTACGATACCACTTACCGGATAAAAACATCCGTTTTTGTAAATCAAAGGAGAGGTGATAGTCAACGTATAGTTTGTCAGATCAAGGTTAACTCCGGTAACCGTTCCGGTAACCGAATAAACATCATCAGCAAACAGGAAGGTCGAACCACCGCTAATCAATTCACTCTGCTTGTCACATTCCCAGCTGATGAATGTTCCGTCAGGATATGTCAGCGAGGCATCATTTACCGTTTTGGTAAAAGTAAGGTTGCCTCTCTCGTTTAAACCTGTGTTTAGAATGGTTGTAACTCCAGCCAATTTATTACCATTAAAATAGTAATCCTCATAGGTTACGGTCTTTAACGATCCAACATTCTTCCAGAAGTCGGTAAGGCTGACATGTATCTTTCCCGTTTTGGTATTACCACTAAAAAAGGTACATCCACCCAGATAATCAACAGTCCATACTCGTGGATAAAATGCACCATTTACATTCTGGTCTACTGTTACGGTAAAACAGCTGGTCAGACTTGCTGATTTTAAATCAGACTCTTCCGAGCTAACAACCTCATCCTCTGCATCCAATGCAAACGAGCTGACAATATTTGCATAATCGGTGATTGTGGTCTTCGTAATTTCCGGCACAGTAACTGAATCGTCAGTTTTGTTGCAGGAATTCAGGCCAGCTATTGCTACAAATGCGATGAGGGCAATAAAAATTACTTTTAAATTTTTCATGATTTCTGTTTTTAAATTGTTTATACTGTTCAAATTGTTTTATTTATTAATAATTTACGGATAGACTACACCTCTAACTTTTAAGTTCCACGTATAGGCTTTCAGGTGAGCTTCTGATCCTTTGGATATATTGGTATAAACCGTCTTTACAGAAGCGTTTTCTACTGGCAAAAGTACTCTCTGCAGATCGGCTATGTCTGTTTGTTCAATCAGAACACCAACTTTCAGTGCTTCAATTGCCGAAACATTTCCCATTTCAATCAATTGATTGTAAAGTTCTGCAATTTGAGTGTTTGTAAATTCACCTGGATTATTGTTGCTGTTATCGGTAATTAAAAATCCATTGATTAACCTTAAAACTGCCGACATGTGTGCATTTTCACTTTTTGTAATATTTCCAAATACTGGCAATTTGTATTTTTCATACATGTAGGCATAAATATCGCGGGCCATTTTTTCTTCTTCGCGCATAAATAACAAGCCTGCTGCTTCCGTTTCAGTAACAGTCCCGGTTATTGTACAACCTGTAATTGGCACATCGGCAATCGTTCCGGTTAAAATGCAAGTTGCTGGTATTGTTGCGCTTTTTAAATCGGTATTCTCAGCATTTATTAATACAGTCTCATCTGTATCTACAATTCCTTTGGTACATGAACTTGGCAATACAAGAGCTGCCAGTATTGACATTGATAATAAAAAAATCCTTGTTTTCATGATGTTCGTTTTAACTGTTCTACTTAAATTGATTGGGAACTATTTCTTTTGAAGAGCTTCATAGGTATCGCAAATTCCATTCTGATCCACGTCAATAAAATTTACTCCTTTTCCTTTGCCCTTCCCCAGCCCTGCGCCAACTCCAGTGCATGTACCGGTTCCTCTACCTACCGTTCCGGTAGTTGTTCTGTTTTCGAACGTATCGCAAATGCCATTTTTATTGGCATCAACAAAAGATGTACATTTAGCTGTTCCAGTACAAGTTCCAGGTCCTTTAGGGGCAACCGGGGTTTGAGCACTTGCAATAGCTGTTACGGCCACGAGGGCTAATCCTGTTAAAAAAAATCTTGCTTTCATAATCGTTGTTTTTAATTGTTAAAAATCTGTGTTAAAAAAAATGAACTATATCTTTTCTACGAATTGCATTCTACATCCGGCATTTACTCCCGTTTCCTCTGCCGCTGCCTGAGCCATTTCCTTTCCCTTTCCCGGCACCTTGCTTTTGGCCCTGGGAATCAGGTTTGCTTCCCTGGCTTTGAAACTGAATGAATTGTTTTTGCTGATCGGCACTCAGTAATGTTTTTATCGCGTTTCCATGGTTCTCAGCCTGCTTGTCCACTTGTTTTTTGAGCTCTTCCTTTTGAGTCTTACCGCTTGCAGCATGTTGCTTTTCCCGAAGCTCATTCACAACGGTCTGATTTTGGATTTCCATCACGGTAATTCTTTCCTTTTGATACTCACTAAGTCCTGAAATTGAATTGATACAGGACTCCTGAAGGGCCTTATTCTGGCTTTTCCCATCCGGATTATTACTTAAAACTGCAACTCCGGAACTTAGAACTAGGGCAAGGCAGAGCCCTGCAAACCGATTTAACAGGTTTGTTCTCATAAATTATTGTATTTATTTGTGCTTATCTATTTCCCCATCGGCCTCCATGATATCCAGACCGGGGAAGGTTTACCTGGTTATCTTTATTGAGCATCGACTGGAATATTTCATGCAGTTTTGTTTGTTGTTCAGTAGTGCAGATCTTTTTCATATCCAGGTAAAAAGTGGTAGTTACCTGCTTGAGCTTGTAATGATTGTTTCCGACTTCAACAGCCAACCGGTCGAGGCGAATGCTGTCGGGATTTGGAGTTCCAAGTTCATTGATTAAATCTTCCCGTAACCGTGCCAAATTCCTTTCAATGCTTCTGGCGGTCCAGTTAAAAGTCCGGTTTATTTCCCGGAACTGATTGAGCTGTTCTGCATTCAGCTTGAGTTGATCTCTGAAAAAACGGGTGCGCTGTTCTCCCGGTAAGGTTGTTGGATTTTCCTGAGTTACTTCTGCTGAATTCGATTTGGTAATTCGGTGATAATAGTATGAACCGATTGCTGAAAGGTTGATTACTATTGTAATAACTATTATCCAGATTAATATTCGGTATTTATTGGTCGAGTTCATAATTTATCCAATAAGAATGATTCAATAGGTTCAGCTTCAAAATCGTTGAGCATTGGGATGCTGTTGGTCGCTTGTTGATGTACCTTTGGCGACGAAGCATTGCTGCCTAATTTTAATCCGCCATAAATTCCGGCAAGAAGAACAAGCGAGAAAAAAGCTGGCTGTGCCAATCTCACCCATTGACTTTGTGTCTGATATACCGGCTTTTCTTCCAGACGTGCACTTAACCGCGTATAAAAGAAAGGTGATACCTCCGGATTTTTTTCCTTTTCAATGATCTGGATACCTTTCTGCAAGAAAACTAAATAGTCCCGGCAGTCGGCACATTCCTCCAGATGTTTTTCAACGTTAGTCCTCTTTTCAACCGACAATTCATTGTCGAGATAAAAAATCAGGTCTTTATGGATGCACTTTGTTTTCATTTTGTTGCTTTTAAAGTAAGACACCATTCGTTTTAAAAACTTGCAATCAGACGCATTTTTTTTTGTAACAATCTAAAAGTTGTTCCTGAAGATTTTTCTTTGCCCTATGAATCAGCGACTCAACCGAAGCTAAAGAGATTTCCATAATTTCGGCAATTTGCTGATAGGGCAATTCTTCATATTTATTCAGGGTAAAAGCAATGCGTTGTTTCTCGGGTAGTCGATCTATGGCCCGGTGCAACAAGTCTGATCGTTGTTGATCGGTAATATTCTGATCGGGCTGATCGTTGCGATTCTCCGATATTTCACTGCCATGGTTTCGTCCACCAGTGAACGCTTCTTCAATAGATTGAAAAAAGCGCTTCCGTTTATTATTTCTGATCATATTCAGCGACCGGTTGGTGGCAATCCGGTACAACCATGTGGAGACTTTAGAATCTCCCCTGAAATTTTCGGCGGTCCTGAATATTTCCAGAAATACATCCTGAGCCAGATCTTCTGCGTCAGCTTTGTTGTGGACAATTCCCAGACAGGTATTCACAACCATCCGCTGGTAGGTTTCTACCAGAGTTTGGAATGATTTACGGTCACCTTGCTGAATACCTTTGATGAGTTGGGCTTCGTCCATTCGGATTTGTCAAATGTGAATTTGATTTATTTGACACCACAAGTTAGGAAAACTTGCACCATGAAACACAATTTAACCTTTTTTACTGATTTCGACCAGTTCTTTGTGATTGACAACCACGATATCTTTATCGTGTAATTCAATCAATCCGTCCTTTTCAAAGCTTTTCAGGAGCTTGACAATAGCCTCTGTGAAAACTCTGCCAGATTCGACCATAGTCGAATTATATTCTCCTTTAAACCTTGTATTTGGATTTCATTGTAAATCTGAACCTTCACTCAACATAGACTTTTCGCTTGTTGAAAATTCAAGCCAGATTTTTATTTTGCTTATTTTTTTATCCCAATCTTCCGGATATAGCTCTTTTACTTTTCCTTCAAATAAATCTTTATTATTGTACAATTCAGTAAAAATAAACCATCTGGATTTTTCAATTCGCTTTACATCTGTAATAAATTGAATTTCTGCCTCTTGCATCTGGTCAAGCACATTTTCGACCACTTTGAAATACAACAATTCTTTTGATCGAAAATAGTAATGTATTGCAGCCGTATTAACCGCTGCTTTTGTCGCAATTTGCTGGATAGTAGTTCCATGATATCCGAACTGAAGGAAGATACTATTGGCAGCTTCCAATATTTTAGCTTCTGTGCTTAACTCTGTATTTGCCATGCTTTTAGATTTAAAACCTTAATTTCTCGGTCATTAATCCAAACCGAAGAACATCCAACCTGTGACTGAAATACATGTTGTAATAATCCAACCCATGATAATATTGAACAAATAGCCCGATATCCTCTAAGAATTTTGGATGATAATAAAAAGTAAAGCTCAGGTTTAGCCTGTCTGTTGAGACCCGATCCCAATTATTCACATCACCAAACATCCAGGTAGCTTCAGCTTTCAGCGAGATATCCGCATTTTTTCCGGGATACCGTTCATTTTTTGCCGGAAGTTTAAATATGGAAACCGCATTGTGCCAGCGAACTTTACTGTAAATTCCGTCGAGTTCAACGCTAGTCATACCTGGCGGATGGATTTCAAAAGATGATTTGAAAAACTGGTAAGCATTTAGTCGTTTATTAACGTTTGTAACGATAAATCCTGGTTCAAAATAATTGGTTGCAAAATCTCCTGATTTTAAATTCAGATCGCCATTTTCCAGGAAAAAGTCACCTTCCTGACCATTTGAATGATGTGCCAGCCTCATAAATAAACTTTTAGTGCGTGAATCAGAATGGCTTTTCAACTGATAATAGACCGTTACCTGTGGCATATAGCTCGGAGTGCGAACAGGAAAAGATTTTTCCTGATACATCCGGATGATAATCTGCGGCGTAATTACGCCCATTAACCGGGAGTTTTTACTTTCGCGCAGGTAGAAATTCGGAATAACATTCCCTTCGAACCAGAGTGGTTCAATATTGCCAATATCTGTAGGAAGTGTAATATAGCTGTTCCCCTGGTTTACCTGAGATATTACTGAAAGCCCAATCGGGGGTATTGAATCTCTTCCCTGCCCTTTGACTGAAAGGACAAGAAATATAGAAATCCATATAATTGTTGAGCATCGTTTCATCTTACAGGTATATCAAATTAACCTTTATAATTCTGTCTTTCAGCACAATAAATGACGCTTTTGTAAATGAGGGTCTGTTCGAAAAACCAATAGATTCATAATTGGAAAACCCAATTCCCTCTATTGGCAAGATGATCCCTTTCTTAATTTTGCCATCATTGTTTTCATCGTGCAAAATATTCACTGCATATTTTCCTTCCGGAAGGTTTTTGAATGTTATAGTCGAGGTCCCGTTTACTATTTTCCCGGTAAGCTTTTTGAAATACTTTTTGTAATGCTCATCGGGGAATGCATCTTCTCTGTTGTATAAGGCGAATTGTACAGTACCTTTTGAATTTCGCAATCCGCTCACATCAACTGTTAATGAGCAGGTTTCCTGCTTTCGATTACTGAATGAAGCAAGCATTAGGATTGTCAAGAATGAAAGAAGGATTTTAATTGCTCCCTTCATTTGATTGCTCCCTTCCTATTTGCGATTTTCTCTTTAATCCGATCCACAACATAGTAAACCATCGGGACTAAATAAACAGTCAGAATCATGGACGAAAGTAAACCTCCGATGATCACCCAGGCCAGGCCGTTTTTCCACTCGCTGGCAGTACCTTGTGCCAATGCAATGGGCAACATTCCGATGGCCATTGCAAGCGTGGTCATTAAAATGGGGCGCATACGTTCTTTGCCTGCAATGATCAATGCTTCTTTATAATGTTTGCCCTGCGCTTTTAGCTGGTTGGTAAAATCCACAATCAGGATCGCATTTTTTGTGACCAGCCCCATGAGCATGGTTAATCCCAACTGTGCAAATAAAGTCAGGTGGTTTAGAGATAAGTTTAAGGCAAGGAAGGCGCCAATGGCAGCCATCGGTATGGCAAATAAAGCTACGAAAGGATAAATGTAACTATCATAAAGGGCTACCATGATCAGGTAAATCAGTATAAATGAGATTAAAAGAACCGAACCCAAAGCTCCGAAACTTTCATCCTGCGTTTTGATATCAGCCCCCCAGGTTAATTTTACACCTTCAGGCAATGGCTGCGTTTTCAGAAAGGCAATTGCTTCATCAGCAAGTGTACCCGAAGGCCTGCCAAACGATTCGGAAGTGATGGTTACCGAAGGTTGACGGTCCAATCTTTCGAGCAACGAAGGCGAATTATCCTGCCTGACTTCAGCAAATTGAGATACTTCAATGGGGATGTTCATTGGGTTGAC
>CAIPKZ010000011.1 GCA_903865775.1 uncultured Prolixibacteraceae bacterium
GTGGAATCTGTTTTGGAGGAAATTCCATCGATCGAAGAATTGATTGATGTTTCGGAAGATGACCTCGAAATTCATGAGGACGATCTTTTGGATGAAAGTAGTCCGAAACATAAAATGGCAGATTATGCCGATTTGGATGAGATTGGACTTATTACCGAGTTGCGTGCCTTGCTGCAAAACGACGATTTTGATCGAATCCGTGATGATGTTGATGCTATAAAGATCAATTTTTTTCGTCGTTACCGCGCAAATATTGAAGCTCAAAAAGCAGCATTTGTAAGTGCTGGTGGCGATATTGCTGAATTTATTGTGGAACCTGATCCTTATGAATTAGATCTCCGCAACCTGTTAAAACAGTATCAGGATATTCGGAACGAACACAACCGAAGGGCTGACGAGTCGAAAGATGACAACCTTCAGAGAAAATATGATATCATTGAAGAGATTAAGTCTCTGATTAATAATAAAGAATCAATAAACAAGACTTTCCACGATTTCCGCGATTTGCAAAACCGTTGGAGAGAAACCGGTCCTGTACCACAGGCCAAACTGAAAGATTTGTGGGATACCTATCACCACCACGTAGAAAATTTTTATGATTTTATCAAGATCAACAAAGAGCTGCGTGATCTGGATTTAAAGAAGAATCTGGAAGCCAAAATGGAAATCTGTGAAAAATCGGAAGAACTTCTGGTTGAGCCATCAATTATCAAGGCTTTCAATGTTTTGCAGAAATATCACGAACAGTGGCGCGAAGTTGGACCTGTTCCACGCGATAAAAAGGACGAATTGTGGGAACGCTTCAAATCGGCAACCTCTATCATCAATAAAAAACATCAGGATTATTTTGAAAGCCGGAAATCGGATCAGAAAAAGAACCTTGATGCGAAAATTGCCTTGTGCGAAAAAGTGGAGGAAATTTCAACTGTTGAGATAGAAAATCACCGTGATTGGGATGACAAATCGAAGGAACTGATTGAATTGCAGAAAGTTTGGAGAACGATTGGTTTTGCTCCAAAAAAGGATAATAACAAGATTTACGAACGTTTCCGCATTGCTTCTGACAAATTTTTTGATCGTAAACGCGAATTCTACAATCAGAATAAAGAAGAGCAGCAAACCAATCTTCAGTTGAAAACTGATCTTTGTTCTCAGGCTGAAGCTTTGAAAGACAGCACCGACTGGAAAAAAACTGCTGATGAATTTATTAATATTCAGAAGGCATGGAAAGAAATCGGGCCGGTTCCACGAAAATTTTCGGATATCATCTGGAAACGTTTTCGTTCTGCCTGCGATTTTTTCTTCGAAAGCAAATCCAAACATTTTTCTTCGATCGATGGAGAACAATCGGATAACCTGAGAAGAAAACGTGCACTTTTGGAAGAAGTGAAACAATTCACGCTTTCAGGTGATGACAATGCCGATCTGGACAAGTTGAAAGATTTTCAACGCCAGTATACAGAAATCGGACATGTGCCGTTTAAGGACAAGGATTCCATTCAGAATGAATTCCGTGATGTGATAAACCGCCATTTTGATACACTCCGGATCGACGAAAAGCGTCGGAACCTGATGAAATTCAAAAGTAAAGTGGCAACAAATACAAGCACAGGTCGGGGTCAGAATAAAATGCGTTTTGAACGTGAAAAATACATGACCAAACTGAAACAAATGGAAACTGATCTGGCTTTGCTCGATAATAACATTGGTTTCTTTGCAAATACCAAGAATGCTTCAGCTTTGATTGAAGATGTCAATCAGAAGATTATCAATACCAAAGAGAAAATAGAATTCCTGAAAGAGAAAATCAGGATTATGGACGCTATGGAAGATGGCGAATAAGCTTACAGAAAACCCGCTGGTACGAAGCGGGTTTTTTGTTGTTACGCATTTGTTAAATTTTCCAACATCTTTTAGCAGTACGTTTTATTGATTAACTTTGCCCGCTTGTTAAGAACAATTAAAATCTAAAGTCTTGTCAGCAACCAGGTACATTTTTGTAACAGGAGGAGTCACTTCCTCACTTGGGAAAGGAATATTAGCTTCATCACTGGCTAAATTGCTTCAATCCAGAGGTTATTCTGTAACGATTCAGAAATTGGATCCCTACATCAATGTGGATCCGGGAACTTTAAATCCATACGAACACGGCGAATGTTTTGTAACTGACGATGGTGCAGAAACCGATCTGGATCTTGGTCATTACGAACGTTTCCTGAATGTTCCCACATCTCAGGCCAATAATGTAACCACCGGTAAAATTTATCAGTCGGTTATCAACAAGGAACGCCGTGGAGACTATCTTGGGAAAACCGTTCAGATAATTCCTCACATTACCGACGAAATTAAACGGCGCATTAAAGTACTGGGTTCGAAAGGCAAATACGATATTGTTATTACTGAAATTGGAGGAACAGTTGGCGATATCGAATCATTACCATATATAGAAGCTGTTCGGCAGATGAAATGGGAGATTGGATCTAATGCGCTCGTTATTCATTTAACGCTGGTGCCTTATCTGGCGGCTTCCGGCGAATTGAAAACCAAACCCACCCAGCATTCGGTAAAAGCACTGCTCGAAAACGGAGTTCAGCCTGATGTTTTGGTGTTACGTACCGAACATGAACTGAACATGGGACTTCGCAAAAAAGTAGCCCTGTTCTGCAATGTTGAAAGCGATGCAGTAATTCAGTCGATCGACGTGGCTACCATATACGAGGTTCCGAACAAAATGCGTGAAGAACGCCTGGATGAAATTGTTTTGCGCAAAATGGGACTCCCGTTGAAAGACGATCCTAAAATGGATGATTGGAATAACTTCCTGAGCAAACATAAGAATCCGACTTCAGAAATTGAAATTGGTTTAGTTGGAAAATATGTTGAATTAAAGGATGCCTATAAATCGATCGTTGAAGCTTTGATTCATGCAGGAGCCATGAATTTATGCAAAGTCAATCTTCGGTGGATTCATTCCGAAAAAATTACTGCTGAAAATGTTGATAAAAAGCTTGAAGGCTTGAAAGGCATTATTGTTGCTCCAGGATTTGGACATCGGGGAATCGAAGGAAAAATCATAGCAACCCGGTATGTGCGGGAAAACAATATTCCTTTCCTGGGAATTTGTCTCGGAATGCAGATAGCAGTAATTGAATTTGCACGAAATGTTTTAGGTCATGCAGCGGCTGATTCAACTGAAATGAATGAAAAAACCGAATGTCCGGTAATCGACCTCATGGAAGAACAAAAAGGAATTACCGAAAAAGGCGGAACCATGCGTTTAGGCGCATATAAATGTCAGATTCTGGACAAAAACTCCAATATTTACAGGGCATACAGTAAATCAGAGATTAAGGAAAGACACAGGCATCGTTACGAATTTAACGATCAATACCTAAGCCAGTTTGAAGCTGCAGGAATGAAGGCCACAGGCTTGAATCCCGACACCAATCTGGTTGAAGTCATTGAAATTCCGGCTCACAAATGGTTTATTGGTGTTCAGTTCCACCCCGAATACAGCAGTACAGTTTTAAAACCACATCCGTTGTTTGTTGCTTTTGTTAAAGCTTCACTCGGAAAATAATAAAGTTTATGGATAGAAATACGGTTATAGGTATCGCACTTATTTTTTTGATACTTATTGGAGGTAGTTATTTAAACAAGCCATCGGAAAAACAGATTGAAGCTGCTAAGAAAGCGCAGGACTCAATTGAAATGGTCAGGATTGAAAATGAAAAGGCAGAGGCATTTTCCAAACAAACTGAAGTAGCTAAAACTTCGGTTATTTCTTCAGTTTCAGGCGATAGTACATTTTCTCAGGCAGACCAGGCACAAAAGGAAAAGTTTGGAGTATTCGCCGCTGCTGCAGCCGGGAAAGAAAAATTTTATACTGTTGAAAATAACCTGATCAAGGTGACTCTCTCCAATAAAGGAGGTCGGATTTATTCGGTAGAACTTAAAAATTACAAAACCTTTGAACAGAAACCGTTGATTTTATTTGAAGGAAATACAAGTAAATTCGGAATGAATTTCTTTGCTCAGAACCGCAGCATTGAAACTGAATCATTTTATTTCACACCTTCCGATTCAACTCCAAATTCGGTAATCACTGGTCCTGAAGTTAAAATTGGCAAAGAAGGTATTGAAAAATCAAATTCCGCTGTTGACTCGAAGACTCTTTCGATGCGTTTAGTGGCTGGTGAAGGGAAATACCTCGAATATAAATATTCACTTAGCTACAACTCATATCTGGTTGGTTTTGAGGTGAATACCAAGGGGATGAGTAACATTATCACGGCGAATTCAAACTATCTGAATTTCAACTGGAATATTGCTGTCCCACGTCAGGAAAAAGTCTCGAATATGGGTGAAGACCATTATTCCACAATTTACTACAAGTATCAGGACGATGACGTGGAGAAAATTTCGACCGGCAAATCAGGTGAAGAAAGTTTGCGCACCAAGACCAAATGGATCAGCTTTAAGCAGTTGTTTTTTGCTTCAACCCTGATCGCTGACGATGCATTTCCAACGGTAGATATTAAAACCAATTTAACCAACCTTGATCCAAAGTATGTGGGTAATTTTAATGCTGACATTGCACTGCCATACGAAGGTAAAGATTTGGAAAGCATTAAAATGAAGTTCTTTTTTGGTCCGAGTCACTACAATACATTGGAACAGTATGATTTGTCAATGGAAAGCCAAATTGACCTAGGTTATATCATTGTTCGACAGGTAAATCAATGGCTCATTATTCCAACCTTTAATATTCTTAGAAGATTTATCGATAATTTTGGAATTATCATTCTGCTGCTTACCGTTTTAATCAAACTGCTGATATTTCCGTTTACCTACAAATCGTACCATTCTCAGGCAAAAATGAAAGCGTTAAAGCCTGAAATTGATGAGATTAACGCGAAGTTTGGTAAAGACAAACCGATGGATAAGCAGCAGGCAACCATGGCATTGTACAAAAAGGCCGGAGTCAACCCGATGGGAGGATGTTTGCCTATGTTGTTCCAATTCCCGGTTTTGATTGCCATGTTCTTCTTTTTCCCAACCTCAATCGAATTGCGTCAGGAAAGCTTTTTGTGGGCAACCGATTTGTCAACCTTTGATTCAATCCTGACTTTGCCGTTTAAAATTCCATTTTATGGAAGTCATGTCAGTTTGTTTTGTTTGCTAATGACAATCACCACCATCATTTCAACCTACATGAATTCGCAGACTCAGAATACTGATGCCATGCCAGGCATGAAACAGATGATGTACATTATGCCGGTCATGTTCCTTTTCATCCTGAACAGCTATGCTTCCGGATTGAGCTATTATTATTTTCTTGCCAATGTATTCACGATCGGACAAATCTATATTTTCCGGATGATGATTGATGAAGATAAAATTCGCGCCCAAATCATGATCAATAAAAAGAAGGTTGTGGTCAAATCGAAATTCCAGCAAAAACTGGAAGATATGGCCAAACAAAAAGGTGTACAACCACGGAAATAAATCTCCAAAATATTCTACAAAAAATGCCGCTCTTGAGCGGCATTTTTTGTAACTTGTTGTTTGTAAACTAACAAAGTAAAATATGTATCAGTACAAATCGATTATTCAAAAAGTGGTTGATGGCGATACGCTTGAAATTGCCATTGATCTTGGACTTACCGTATGGATTCATGATGAAAAAATACGTCTTTATGGAATAAATACTCCTGAAGTGCATGGAGTTAAAAAAGGAACTCCGGAATGGGAATTAGGAAATACGGCTTCCAGTTTTGTGAAGTCAGTTTTAAAAGAAAAGGACGAAATCATCGTCGAGACCATAAAGGACAAAAAGGAGAAATACGGGCGTTATCTGGCTTTGGTCTTTGTTCGGATTGATCCGGCTATTATTTTCGGTTTATCCGATATCAGGAGAATTGGTGATTATTATTGCCTGAATGATATTCTGGTTCGCAAAGGTCTCGCTGAAGTGTATATGCTCTGAAATTTGGTATCTATAAAAAGAAAACCTCCAACCGGGCAGTTAACCGATTGGAGGTTTAAAGTTATTGGATTCCGGACAATTAACTTTTAGTTACTTGTAATCCGGTATTTGAAACGTTAAAGTCGACCAATCTGGCCCGGTCGTTTATTGGATTGGCGGTTAATTCCTGTTTAATATGTGCAACTGCTTCTTCATCTTTCGCAATAATGAACATGAATCCTCCTCCTCCTGCTCCCAAAAGCTTATATCCGATTGACCAGGGTGAAATGAGATCAATGATTTTCTGGATTTCAGTAGTATTGGTGCCTTTATCCATTTTCTGATTGAGTTCCCAACTGTGAAGAATATTTTTGCCAAATCCGGTAAAGTCTTTCTCCGAAATTGTCCGGCTTGTATTCTCAGCATGAACCTTCAGTTCTTCGAGTATAGCGAGATGTTCCGATGAATTGAGGAACATTCCCCGTACAATATCCGCCAGTATACTTTTGGCCACGCGGGTAATTCCCGTATAATACAGCAACATCCGGTTTTTATAAATGGGATCGGTGAATAATATTTCCGGAAGCCATTTGATGACCGGACTTTGCAATTTTCCGGGAGAAGTTTCCAGAAGTTTAATTCCTTCCAGAATTCCACCAAACTGATCCTGCCATCCACCACCCGTAGTTAATAATTGTTCGAGAGCCAGTGTGCGCCGGCCGGTTTCTGTTTTGTCCCATCCGAGACCACAAACCTCAGAAAGGGTGCCCAAAACTGTTGCCGCCAGAATTGAACTTATTCCTAATCCTGAACCTTTGGGTACAGCCGAAAGGATTGAAATTTCAAGTCCTCCGCCTGCATCGGTAAGCTGTTTTTGCAGTGATGTATATTTTTTTTGAGCGAATTCAGGAATAAACCCGGCAAGCGCCAGTGCTGCTTTTGGAATAGCGAATGGTGAACCGATGTTGTGAAAGGCTTGTAATTCTTCAAACGAAGTGATGGTTTCCTGGGCACCTAAATCGATTGAACGGATAATGAACTCCGGTTTTTCAGAGCCTTTTATATAGCAATGCAAAGGTGGCTGACCATTCAGTTCAACGGCCATATTCACCACTTTCCCTCCGTACAGAAAACAATAGGGTGGGGTATCAGTCCAACCTCCGGCCATATCGAGCCGTACCGGACTGCGACCCCAGGCAATCTGATCTGAAAGTAGCTGAATCTTTGGATCAACCAGATGATGATGAAAGTGATCAAGAACGGAGTCGCGGAGAAAGTCGAAAGCTGTTTTTTCTTCCTGAAGCCATTCATTTCCTCTTCTTCGTTCAACAGAAGCGCGAAACATGTGGAAATGTATGGGTAGCCATCCTGAATTTTTTCCAAGTTGAACTTCAGGCAGATCCAGTTTGTAATTAATAAAATCGGTTGCCAGTTTTTCCAGATCAAGCTGATAAAAAACTGAATTGGAATAATTGGCAGCTATTGCCGGAATCGCTTTCAGCCGGTGCTGAAGACTCTGTTCTTCAAGTAATGGAATATTACAGACCATCCCAATTTGTTCGGCACTTAACCGCTGAGAGAATAACCAACGTTTGGTGAAAACCGGATCAATCTCAGGTTCAGAGTCAATCATCCATTGCAGGAATGATTCACTGATTTCTTCCTTTTTCAACACAGGAAAAAGGGGCAGTTGCTGGATATCGGTATCTTCATTCAGCCCAATGAAAGCTACTGATAAATCACGTTTTCGGAGCCATTCCAGCAAGGGAATCTCCATAAAACGTGTACTTTCATTTTTTAGAGTTCCCCTGAACGAATCTGAAAATCCGTAATTCCGGATTACAATATCCTGTTCGTTAATGGGTAGCATATCCAGACAACTTCCTGAGTACAAATTAAGGTTCCAATTATTCTCCGGAATGTTTGTCAGTGCATGATTTCCATTCAGTTTCCATCCTGAAGAAATATTGGAGTTTTCAATCCATAAGTTGGTCTGATTTGAATTTAACTGCGTACTGACTTCAGAGTTTAATACAAAAATACTGGGGTGAGGTTTGATCTGCCGGTGCCAGATTTCGCGCTGATCAGTTATTCTGTTCTGAATGGCCAGATTGGAACTGATCAACTCCGATGTGCTTCCCAGATGATAAAATTCACCGCCTTCAAGGTTTACCAATGCAACTTTTAGCTGATTTATTTCCTGATCGTTACAGGATGGTGATTCTCCCATTGAAGTGCCAAAATCGGTGTACAAATCGTAGAAATCGGGAGTCGAATTTTTAAATTTTTCACCATCCCAACCACTTCGTTTCATCAAAAGATCAATTGCTTTTTCACTCAGCAACCAAATACCAATGTCCATCAGGAAATAATATTCATGAATTAGTTCCTTGATCGTTTGAATGGAAGGTTTCTGCAGCATAAACTGCAATTGGTCGGGCGCTTCATGACTGGCAAAAAAGACTCCGTGATTGGTTGTCTTTTCTGGTTCAACCCACATTCCAAAACACACCACATCGGCCTCAGGTATCTCCGGAATATTTTTCCCTGAAAAGATCAGTGTATCACCACTGGCAACGAGTGTGTTAAGCTTTTCAGGAGCATGGTTGAGAATCTGGTCGAACAAA
>CAIPKZ010000012.1 GCA_903865775.1 uncultured Prolixibacteraceae bacterium
GTTTCCATGCTTGTCTTTCCAGGATCCAGATTACTCGAAATGCCCATCCAGCCTTGAGGATAATTCATAACCAGCACATCATTTGTGTTGCATCCGGTGCCGGGAGTACAATAAATGCCATTTCCATCGGCATTTACTGCTGAGAGGTTTGTTGAAGCCGACCAGTTTGCAGGATCGCTATTTACCAGAGCAGTATTACAGAAAGTCAGTGATGGGCCTTGTCCGTCCGGTTGGACTGGCCATGGTGTAACATCGTCAAAATTAACGTAGGCTCTTACTCCTCCAAAGTCATCGTTAAGCTGGATTTCTTCGCCATTATTGCTCAATGAGCCTGAAGCCCACTGCAGAACATTCTGGCCAAAAGTATTCAGGAATGCGCCTGAATTATATGCTAATACAAGATAAGCAGCAGGGTTTATTGTAACATTCGGAAATGTAAACACAACACCTTTGGTGAGTTTCCAGTTTTCGAGATTTACAATTCCGGCGCCGTTGTTATAAAATTCGATAAATTCGAGCGTGTCAGTTCCGGCTTCCGGCGAGTTGTACATAATTTCACTGATTTTGATATCAATCGGATAAACAAGATCGAAAGTTGCATCGCTGAGATCATAAATTGTTGTATCGGCTACCGACTGAATAACAATTATATATTCTCCCGGTGTTTCGGTAACGTTCCAGGTAAAGCTATGATCCAATACCGGTACATTTCCCAGAAGTATTCCACCTTTAATGAATGGAGTATGAACGGCAATTTTAACATTTCCGGTAACACTGGCCGAAAACCAGGTAATTTCAAAACTTGTACCTTGTTCAATTTCTTCGCCACCATTTGGCGAAAGAATGGTAATTGTTGGCTGAAGTACAGTAATATCGGCAAGATTACGGCTGGTAAGAAAATTACCCTCAGCCCTTGCATTACAAATACCGGCTACGTTGGCTTCGAGTACAGGAACTGGTGTGCCAATATAATTAACATCATAAAAAGTTGTTCTGAAACCGGCTGTGGCTTTGCTGCCGTCTGTCATTCCATAAACAAGTCCATTTGCAAAACTTGGTCCACCACTGCTAAACTGAACATTTTTAATCTCAACCAATTCCGATTCATAAGCTTCAAAATTGGTCACCATTTCGTTTAAGGTAATCACCTTGGGAGTTATAACGTTTCCTGTTGAAGTTGCAGCACCCGGATCAAAGGATGGGGTGAACTGGAGCATATTTCCAAACTCGGCTACCACGCCAATTATTCCGGTAATTCCATCACCAATGTTATAATTAGTCGTGATTTTAATAGCCAAATCGTCAATTAAAATAGCTGCGGTGTTATCCTGAATGTATTTCTGGTTTCTGAAAGTTTGCTTGAAAGTCATTATAGTTTCACCTGTAAGGCGGTATGGAACATTTGGAGAACCAGCACGTAATTCAGCAATATTTGCAACATCAATCGGGAAAGCGTAAATAGCTTGTGCGATATTGCTGGAGCTGTAACCAACGGCATAAGCAATTGCTTTTATTGTAGTTGTGGCCCCGACAGAAATTGGTCCCGTGTATTGCGTGGAGAGATTGCTGGGGTCGGTTCCATCCGTGGTGTAAAAAATGGTTGAACCAGGTGTGGTACAATTTAATTGAAGATTAA
>CAIPKZ010000013.1 GCA_903865775.1 uncultured Prolixibacteraceae bacterium
TTGAGTAGCTGATGGTAAACTTTTTCAAAGTCAGCTTCATTCAAACTATCAATTTGTTTGATGATTTTATTTTTCAGTTCCAGCGTATTCATGACTAATCATTTTCAACAAATTTAGCATTTTTACAAATCGAATTCCATCCTTATTTTTTCTTTGGCCGGTACAATTCGTTGTGTGTTTCTCTGATGAGGTTGATCAACGGAATATTGTCCGGACAACGACTGAGATCGATCTTTTTCAAATTCTCTTCTGTAGGAAAATTACCCGGGAACCAGTGGTCTTTTTCCTGAAACATATTATATCGGTAAAGGCCGAAATCCTTCATATCATAGCATTTCCAGAGCATCCGGAACCGCAGTATTTCAGGAATATTCAGGCCCGACGGATCATTGATCATGCAATGTCCATCGAAACCGGCAAACTCATCGAGAAGTTTTTGCCCGTCCAAATCATGTTTGATGCGGGCATCTTCAGGAGAAAGTGGAACAGCGGCAGGAAAAATACCATTGATGTTTTCGAACTGTACCGTTACGGGAAGTCCAAAAGTTAAGGTATGAATCGATGGATGACTCAGGCAAAACCGGGCATTCCACTGAATTGGGTGAAGCGGTGCCGTTAAATTCGTGAGTTTTTGCGGCGGATTGGATAATTGCCCGCCTTTATCATTGGGTGAAATTATAAATACACCCATATCTTTCGTTTCAGCCAGATCAATGGCGGCTTTGTTTCGCTGGAAAAAATAGTAGTAATGCAGGTTTACAAAGTCGAACAAATCCGTTTCGATGGCTTTGATGATCACTTCCAAAGGAGCATGCGTGCTAAAACCGATATGCCCGATAATCCCTTCTGCTTTCATTTTCAGCAACTCTTCAACCGGACCTCCTTTGGCACAAGCCTTTTCAAACAATTCCATGGTGTTGATCCCATGCCACGCATAAAAATCAAAATAGTCGGTTTTTAATGCCTTTAGCTGATTGGCAACCAATTTACGGGCTTCAGCAGCTGTACCCGGATTTCCTTTGGTCATCAAAAAGTAGGAATCGCGCTTCAGTTTAAGCTCATCATTCAGAACACGACCGTAGGCATGTTCGCTTTTACCATAGCCGTGAGCCGTTTCGATTAAATTTATGCCCTGCGCTATTGCTTTTTCAACGGTATCGCGACATTGATCGAGTGTTTCCTGAGGAATGTGCTCCCGTGGCTCTGTCCCTCCATGCTTAAAACGCATACCGCCCAAAGTAACCACACTAACCATTTTATTGGTTTTCCCGAAGCGGCGATACTCCATTTTGGGACGATAAAGTGAAAAATTATTGAAATCCATAAAAGGTATTTGAAAATAATAGGTTGAAAAATCAATTCAGCTGATTCAGGATAAGTTGAATATGCTAAATATGTTCCGGCTTAAACCCACCGGGGAGGAAATGGTTCAAAGCAGTATTAAATATTGATTAAAATTTAACCTTTAGCCATCTGGTTTCAATGCTTGTTTCTCAGGAAGGCTTCCGCAATGATCAAATCAGTTGGAGCAGTAATCTTGATGTTTTCCGGATTTCCAGTCACTAATGCAATGGAATATCCGGCCTTTTCAACCACAGAAGCATCATCGGTAAAAGCAGTATCGTAGTTTTGCCTGAAAGCTTCCAGTATTTGTTCGCTCCGGAAAGTTTGCGGAGTTTGCACATTAAAATAAAGGCTTCGGTCAACTGAGATGGTTTGCTTGCCTTCCGATTTTCGCAGCGATTCGGTTACAGGCAGAACCGGAATTGCATTCCCATTTTTTAAAGCCGTTTCGAAGCATCTTTGCAGCGTTTCAGAGCTGACCAGCGGTCTGACACCATCGTGAATAAAAACAATTCCTTCGTCCTTAATGAGTTTCAGTCCGTTTCGGACCGAATCGAAACGCGTTTCGCCACCTGACACAAACTGATGAACTATGGAGAATGAGTGTTTCAGGCACAATCCGTTCCAGAATTCCCACTGTTTTTCAGGAAGAACCAAAATCAATTCACAATCCGGATCGTAATCGCAGAAAATCTGGATGGTATGCATCAGGACAGGTTTTCCGGCCAGTTCCAGAAATTGTTTGGGGATTTCAGTGCCCATGCGGCTTCCTGATCCTCCGGCAACTATGATTACAAACTTTTTCATCATTTCGGTGTTGAAGCAAAAGTACAATTTCAATATCAGATCAGGAGAAATTTTGGATGAACAATCATTAAAAACTTTGAAAACGAATTTCCCTAATCGAAAAATTTGTAATTTGTCTTTTCAAAAATGCTTAAAATCTAATCCAAATGAAACAAGTACTTCATTTTCTCTCGGAACTAAAGAAAAATAATACGAAGGAATGGTTTGATGAAAATCGCGATTGGTATCAGGAAAGCCGCAGTAAAGTTCTGCTTCTGACTGAACAGATTATTCATGAAGTGGGCAAATTTGATCCTGAAATTGGCATTCAGAATCCTAAAGATTGTGTTTTCCGGATTTTTCGTGATGTTCGTTTTGGCGCCGATAAAACACCCTATAAAACCAATATGGGAAGTTTCATTGCCCCGGGTGGACGCAAAAGTACGAGTGCCGGCTACTATCTGCATATCGAGCCGGGTGGTTCCTTTGTTGGCGGAGGCTCCTACTGCCCGCCAGCAGATGCACTGAAAGCGATTCGTACTGAAATATTTGATCATGCGGATGAATTTAGTAACCTGATTTTAAGTAATTCTTTCCGGAAAACTTATCCTGAAATGTATGATGACAAATTAAAAACTGCGCCCAAAGGATTTCCGAAGGACTTTCCCGGGATTGATTTGTTGAAATATAAATCGTTTGCGTTTACTTCTGCAGTGGATGATTCAGTTGTAGCGGGTGAAGTTTATGTCGATAAAATAGTTGCTGCCTTGAAGGAACTGTATCCGGTAAACCGGTTTTTAAACACAGCTCTGGAGAAATGGCTTTGAAACCTGACCTCAGAAATGGTCGTTTCATTTCATAAAATATACCGCTCGTGCCAAATATCGGCCATTTGAAGAAAATTAATAAAAACCGGGGTAACCATATCCTGAAAAAGTGGATTAAGGTTCAGATGCATAATATGCATTTATCCACCAAATTCTATAACAAAATAAAAAAGCTGTCTGAATCCGGACAGCTTTTTTTATTCAATAGCCCAACATGGGCTTGTATCCCTGTGTTAAAAAATTTAATTTTGTTTGCATAAGAAACACAAGGGCAAATAACATTTATACCCAATAAAACTTTTATGTATTTTTGATGAAAATTAAAACTATGCCAAAATTCAAACGCATTCTGTTAAAACTTAGCGGCGAGTCACTTATGGGCAGCCAACAATACGGAATTGATTCGCAGCGACTGTCTGATTATGCCGAACAAATCAAGGAAATTGCGGATTTGGGTGTTCAGATCGGGATTGTAATCGGTGGGGGAAACATTTTTCGCGGACTAAGTGGAGCAACCAAAGGATTCGACCGGGTAAAAGGCGACCAGATGGGAATGCTGGCAACTGTGATCAATAGCCTGGCTCTGAATTCTGCCCTTCAAAGTATTGGATGCAAATCGCGTGTCCTGACTGCTATCCGGATGGAGCCAATCGGTGAATTTTTCTCAAAGGACAAAGCCCTGGAAATCATTGAAAAGGGCGAAGTGGCTATCTTTTCAGCTGGTACCGGAAATCCGTATTTCACAACCGACACCGGTTCTTCGTTGCGAGGCATTGAAATTGAGGCTGATGTGATGTTAAAAGGTACACGTGTCGATGGTGTCTATACTGCAGATCCAGAGAAAGATCCGACTGCGACACGCTTCGAAACAATATCGTTTGATGAAGTTCACAAACTCGGGCTGACTGTAATGGATCTAACCGCTACAGCCATGTGTATGGAAAATAATCTGCCAATCATTGTTTTCAATATGGACATAAAAGGTAATCTGAAAAGAGTTTTGGAAGGTCAAAACATTGGAACCTACGTTCACCGTTAATCCGAGAGTTGTTGTTAAAGGAAATATTACCGGTGTTTTTATTCTCTTTAATTTTTTCTATATTTGCTCTCAGCACATTTAATCAACAGAAAGAGTAAGTTCATATGCACGAAGAGGTTCAAATGGTCATCGATATTTGCAGGGAAAGAATGGAGCATGCACTTACCCATCTTGATAAAGAGTTGGTACATCTGCGTGCCGGAAAGGCTTCCCCCAGAATGTTGGATACTGTCATGGTTTTGTATTACGGGAACATGGTTCCGATAGCTCAGGTATCAAACATTAATACCCCGGATGCCCGAACAATTGTTGTTCAACCCTGGGAAAAGGCAATGATTCATCCAATTGAGAAAGCAATCATTAATTCAAATTTGGGTTTTAATCCTGATAATAATGGGGAATTTATCCGGATCAATGTTCCGGCACCAACTGAACAACGGCGGAAAGATATGGTGAAACAAGTCAACAAAGAAGGAGAAACTGCCAAAGTTAGTTTACGAAGCGCACGAAAAGACGCCAACGATAATCTGAAGAAACTATTGAAAGACGGTCTTTCTGAGGATTTGGAAAAGGATGCTGAAGAAGAAGTACAGGATATGATTCATAACTTCAGTAAAAAAGTGGACAAAATTCTCGAAGACAAGAGTCTCGAGATTTTAACGATATAATTGTTTTCTGTTTTCTGAACATTGTTTAATTGTTTTCATGGCTTTGAGGCGGCTTCTTTTAGCCGTCTCAATTTTTTTGATACAGGTTATCTCAGGTTCAGGAACAAAGAAATTAAAGTAATTCAATACACCATGATTGGAATGGTCGATTATCATACACATTCAATCCTTTCTGACGGGAAGAATACGTATGAAGAAATGGTTCAGGTTGCAATCGAAAAAGGCTTAGACGAAATCGGCTTTAGCGACCATATTTGCCTCCAGCCGTTCGATTGGGCTATCCGAATGGAAGATATCCCCGTGATGACTGAGCAAATTACGGATTTGAAATTAAAATACAAAGATCAGATTGCCATTCGTTACGGAATCGAAGTAGATTATTTCCCGGATAGCGAAAAGGAGCTGAAAGAATTAATCGAAACAATTCCGGTTGATTACGTGATCGGATCGGTTCATTTTATCGGTGAGTGGAATTTTGATTCGGATAAATCACTCTATGGAAAATGGACAAACGATCAAGTGTATCACATGTATTTCGGTTTGATTCAGCAGGCAGCAAATTCAGGATTATTTGATATCATCGGCCATCTCGACATCATCAAAAAATTCAGGATATATCCGGAATCCAATCAGGACAAGCTTTTTGAAGAAACCATCAAGGTAATAAAAGCAAACAATCTGGTGGTTGAATTAAATACCGGAGGCATCAATCGTCCCTGTGCCGAATATCATCCAGGTCCAAAATTGCTCGAATTTTGCTATAAACACCACGTTCCGCTTACGCTGACTTCTGATGCCCATCGTGCAGTTGATATTGCTCGGCACTATGAAGGAGCGACTGAAATGCTTCGGAAAATTGGATATACCGAAATTACGGGCTTCAATAAAAAGGTTCGGCGTTCGATCAGGTTATAAAAATACTTCTGATCGGTTTAATTATTCTCCAGAATCCGGAATATTTCGTCGAGACGTGGAGTCAGAATAATTTCAGTCCTCCGGTTTTTCTGGCGAGCTTCAGGCTTATCCGCTTCGTCAATAGGGAAAAATTCACCTCGTCCGGCTGAAGTAATCCGTTTGGGTTCAATAGCTTTATTTTTCAGCAAAATTCGGGTAACTGCGGTTGCTCTCATCACACTCAGATCCCAGTTGTCTTTAACCATACCGCTACCGCGCATAGGCACATTATCGGTATGTCCTTCAACCAAAACATTGATATCCGGATTTACCGCCAACACTTCAGCAAGGTTCGAAAGCGCCTGCTGGCCTTTCGGATCAACCTCCCACTGCCCTGTTTTGAATAACAGCTGTTCATCGAGCGAAACATATACCTTCCCGTTTTTTTCCTGAATGGTTAGTCCTTTATTATTGAACCCAACAAGGGCATCAATCACTTTTTGCCGTAGCTGTTTTACTGCCTCATCTTTTTGCTGAATGGCAATTTCGAGTTCTTTCATTCGCTGACTTCGCAGTTCAAGTTCCGTCTGAGCAGTTTTCAGGATTTCTTCGCGCTTTTGCAAGTCGGTTTGTGTCTCCTGAAGTTTTACAATTAACCGTGCTATTTCTTCAGAACTGCCAACTTGCAGGCTTTTTAACTGACTTTCAAGGTCCTTATATTTCGTCAGCAAATCATCATATTCCATGGTTTGCTTTTCTATTCTGATTTGTGCCTGATCATTCTGAACCTTTAAAGACTGATTCTGTTCTTTAAGTGACTGTACCGTTTTTTCACTTTCCTGAAAATTAGCGATTAGTTGGTTATACTTTTTGGAAGTCACACACGATGAAAGCAATAAAATGCAGAATACGAAAAATATTTTATTCATGATTTGTGCGTTTTAGTCAGGTAAATATAGAACTTTACAAATCGTTGGACAATAAAAAGTTCGCATAATTTACGCGGATTTGATCAGGTGGTAAAAAATTAAAATTTAAATATTTACTGACCCGTAGAATTTTTTGTTCTTCGTTTTACTGGTCATAAATTGTATATTTGGATGCAAAATTGATAGTTGATGGTTGAGAAAATTGCAAGTTTACTGGATCAGATCAACGATCCTTCTGAATTACGAAAATTGAATGTGAATCAATTACCTGAAGTTTGTGATGAACTCAGGAATTTTATAATCGAGGAAGTTTCGACCAATCCTGGCCATTTTGGTGCCAGCTTAGGTGTTGTTGAACTGACTGTTGCACTTCACTATGTATTCAAAACTCCTTACGATTTATTGGTTTGGGATGTGGGTCATCAGGCCTACGGACATAAAATTCTCACCGGACGGAAAGATGTTTTTCACACCAACAGGAAATACAAAGGAATCAGTGGATTTCCCAAACCATCCGAAAGTATCTACGATACATTTGGAGTCGGGCATTCGAGCACATCAATTTCAGCCGCACTCGGCATGGCCGTTGCTGCCCGGTTGAAAGAAGAAAAGGACCGAAAGATTGTAGCTATTATTGGCGATGGCGCCATGAGCGGAGGAATGGCTTTTGAAGGATTGAATAATGCTGCGGTCAACAAATCAGATTTGCTTGTTATCCTGAATGACAATAACATGTCAATTGACCCCAATGTAGGCGGAATGAGCAACTACCTGCTCAAGATTTCCAAATCGCAGACTTATAATCGCCTTAAAAATGATATTTGGAACGGGCTTGGAAAATTGAACGGATATGGACCGAAGGCCCGTCGGCTGGTTCAAAAAACGGAAGCGGCCATAAAAGCCATGTTTCTCAAACAATCAAATCTTTTCGAAGGATTGGGTTTTCGCTATTTTGGCCCGGTTGACGGGCACAATGTGGTATATTTAACCGAAGTTTTACGAAGCCTGAGTGCGATTCCGGGACCGAAACTTTTGCATGTGGTTACAAAAAAAGGGAAAGGATTCAAACAGGCAGAATTAAATCAAACGGAATACCATGCTCCCGGCAAATTTGATAAAGTAACCGGCGAGATACTCGACTGTGAATGCGCAGTAAATAAACCTCCGAAATTTCAGAATGTATTTGGTCAGACGATGATTGAACTGGCCGAAATGAATAGCCGAATTGTCGCCATTACTCCTGCCATGCCCACAGGCTGTTCATTAAATCTGATGATGGAGAAAATGCCGACCCGTACCTTCGATGTTGGAATCGCAGAGCAGCACGCGGTAACATTTTCCGCTGGTCTGGCGATTCAGGGAATGTTGCCGTTCTGCAACATTTATTCCACATTTATGCAAAGGGCATATGATCAGATTATTCATGATGTAGCGTTACAGAACCTGCAAGTTGTATTTTGCCTCGATCGCGGTGGCTTGGTTGGTGCTGATGGTGCAACTCACCATGGAGTATTTGATCTGGCCTATATGCGATCCATTCCAAATATGATTGTTTCTGCACCGATGGACGAGCTTGAATTGCGGAATCTGATGTTCACTGCCCAAAATGAAAATCACGGTCCGTTTTCCATCCGTTATCCGCGAGGCTGCGGTTGTGTGATCGATTGGCATCAACCCATGAAAGCAATACCTGTCGGACAAAGCAGAAAACTTTCGGAAGGAACCGATCTCGCCATTCTCACGATTGGAACTGTTGGAATTCAAACCGGCCGGGCTATAAAAATGCTTCTGAAAGATGGCATCAGTGCCGCCCATTACGATATGCGATTTGTAAAACCGTTGGACGAAGAAGCACTTCATTTGATTTTCACGAACTTCAAGCGGGTGATAACCATTGAAGATGGCGTTTTACAGGGAGGATTTGGAAGCGCGGTTGTGGAATTTATGGTGGATAACCATTATGAAGTTCAGTTGAAAAGAATAGGATTGCCTGATCAGTTTATTGATCAGGGAACTCCGGAAGAACTTTTCCGTGATTACGGGATTGATCAGCAAGGTATATACAAATCAGCCAAAGCATTCGTGCTTGAAGCTTAACCAGTTTTATACTTTTTGAAAAGTTGTTGCGTTTATCTGGCATACATTAAATATTTTCTCACCTTGGAATTTTATTTTAAGAAACGTCGCTGGAAAATCTTACTGCTGCTGTTGGCTGTGACTATTGGCATTGCTTCATTTTTCTATACGAACTGGCTGGTTAAAAAAATGTCCGTCGAAGAGCGTAAAAATGTTGAACTATGGGCCAAAGCGACCCAGAAGCTTGCCAGCTCAGAAATTAATTCAAATCTGGACATGACTTTTCTGGTCGATATTCTTAACCGAAATACGACCATTCCTATCATTATTACTGACAGTCTGGATAGAATCGGAGATACAAGAAACATCTCATTTTCGGAAGTAAACAAAGAAAAGGTACTGATCAGGGAGCTTCTGAAAATGAAGGAGGAAAATGAACCGATCATCATATCCATATCAGAAACAGAAAAGCAATATTTATATTACCGTGATTCGGTTTTACTTGAAAACCTCAAGTATTACCCATTGATTCAGTTCGCTGTCATCTTTTTATTTATTCTGGTGGCCTATCTGGCATTCAACTCCTCCCGAAATGCTGAGCAGAACCAGGTTTGGGTGGGTATGTCGAAAGAAACGGCCCATCAGCTGGGAACACCAATCTCATCGCTGATGGCATGGGTAGAGCTGCTTAAAATGCAGAATATCGACGAGAACCTGGTTCTGGAATTTGAAAAAGATACGCAACGCCTTCAGAAGATAACCGAACGTTTCTCGAAAATCGGTTCAATTCCTGAGCTTATTCTTACCAATGTTTCAGAAACTGTAAAATCAACCGTTGATTACCTGATAACCCGCTCATCAGGAAAAGTGAAATTCGTGCTCGACTTTGACCAAAATAAAAATTACGAGGTACCGCTAAATGCTTCTTTGTTTAGCTGGGTTATTGAGAATCTTTGTAAAAATGCAATTGATGCTATGAACAACAATGGAACAATTCTGGTATCCATTGCTGAAAAGGGCAGCCAGATTCTTATTGATGTAACAGATACAGGCAAGGGAATTTCGAAAGCATATTTCAAAACCGTTTTTCAACCCGGATTTACAACTAAAAAAAGAGGTTGGGGTCTCGGACTGTCTTTGGCTAAACGTATTGTCGAAAATTACCACAAAGGAAAAATATTTTTAAAACAGTCAGAAATCAACAAGGGAACTACCTTCCGGATAATCCTGAATAAAAGGTAACTTATTAACAATCTGATTTCATGGTAATTTGTTGAAAAAGAATGGATTATTCTGGAAAACATTTTTTAGCTTCTTCAGCGTGTTAAAAAAATGAATATATTTTTCGTGTATGCATATTTTTTATACTTTTGCAAAACTTTTTTCAGGCAATGAGCATACTATCATTCTATAACATTGCGTTCAAAGGTCTATCGCAAGGTAAGCACATTTTTGACTACGAAGCCGACCGAAAATTCTTTGCCGAATTTGAAGGTGGTATCGTAGACGAAGGAAAAGTAAGCGTTCGGGTAACTGTTGAGAAACAGAGTTCGCTGATGATTTTCTGGTTTGAAGTGCAGGGAACCGTTCAGGTTCAGTGCGATCGTTGTCTGGAAATGTACAATCAGCCGATCAAAAGTAAAGATCGGATTTTTGTCAAATTTGGCGAAAAGGAGTTTATTGAAGGCGATGATGTGATTTGGGTGAGTACCAACGATTATCAGCTGAACGTAGCTCAATTGATTTATGAATTTATTGGTTTGGCAATTCCGATCAAGAAAATTCATCCTGATGATGAAAATGGAAATTCAACATGTGATCCGGAAATGATCGGAAAGCTGGAGAAATACATTGTGAGAGAAGGCAATGAAAATCCTTCTGTCTGGAATGATTTAAAGAGATTATTAGATAACGAATAAAGATAAGTTAAGATGGCACATCCAAAACACAGGGTATCAAAAGCCCGCAGAGACAAAAGAAGAACACATTACAAAGCAACACCAGCCACATTGGCTTCTTGTTCAAATTGTGGTACAACTGTTAAATATCATACTGTTTGTCCGGAATGCGGACATTACCGAGGTAAGTTGGCAATCGAAAAAGACGTTACTGTATAATATTTACATAAAAATGAACAGAAGAACAATACGCTTCTGTTCATTTTTTTATTCTCCTGGTTTAATATTCGAACAATTTAATTAATTGTTTCAAAAGGAGTTAGGCAAATATATTTGCCTTTTTTTGCTTTGCTATTCGGTTTTTCCTTCTATCTTGCGCCGCATTTTATATCTCTAATTTTCCTACGGTTTGACACTGAAATTTCGGATTGGACCGGAACTGAGGAAGCAGGGGATTTGATTTAAAAAAAATAATATGGATAAAATTCATGCTGCAATAACAGGCATTGGAGCATTTCTTCCGGAGTATCGTTTGACTAATGAAGAATTGAGCACACTGGTTGAAACATCCGATGAATGGATCATGCAGCGAATTGGTATCAAAGAGCGCCGGATTTTGAAAGAAGAAGGAATGGCAACCTCTGATATGGGAACTGCAGCAATTAAGCAGCTACTCGAGAAGACGGGAACCAAACCCGAAGAAATTGAATTACTGATTTGTGCTACCATGACTCCGGACAGTCCACTGCCCGCAACTGCCAATATTATCAATTTCAAAGCAGGACTGGTTAACGCATGGAGTTTTGATCTCACTGCAGCCTGTTCAGGATTTGTCTTTGCATTGACCACCGGAGCAAAATTCATTGAAAGCGGTCAGTACAAAAAAGTGATTGTTTTGGGTGCCGATATGATGTCATCCGTTACCAATTACAAAGACAGGGCAACTTGTCCGCTGTTTGGCGACGGTGCTGCAGCTGTTTTGCTCGAGCCTACTACCGAAGATTTAGGAGTAATGGATCATATCAACCGTACAGACGGAGGCGGAAGTCAATTCCTTCAGATAAAAAGTGGTGGTTCATTAAGACCGGCGACACACGAAACCATAGATAATGACGAACATTTTGTGCTTCAGGAAGGCCAGACTGTCTTTAAATCTGCAGTTTCAAATATGGCTGATGTTGCACTCGAATTAATGGCAAAAAATCAGCTTACCAACAAGGATATTACGTGGTTTGTGCCGCATCAGGCAAATATGAGAATCATTGATGCGGTCGGCCGCAGAATGGGACTCGACAAAGAGCAGGTAATGGTTAATATTCAGAAA
>CAIPKZ010000014.1 GCA_903865775.1 uncultured Prolixibacteraceae bacterium
GGCCATTTCGTCTCGTATGAAACCAAACTCACCCATCTGGATAGCCGCGGTAATCCAAACCTCAGTCTGATCAGCGGGGTGGCCTTGCACGAACTGATTAAAGGTGTCCGGGTTTATTCCGGAGTTGAGGATGGAATCAATGACTTCTTAGTCAACGAGGTTCAGGATTCAAAAGAATTCCCCGATATCATCTATCTTTCCAATGGTGGAACGCTTGATGTATATCCGGCAGTTTCTCAAAGTACTTCCGGCTCAATTGCTTCCGGAAATCATGAGATTGAATTGCTGGTTACTCCAAAACAGATTGGCTGGAATTACATTAAATTTAATGATCCTGGAAATGGCCTGTACAAAATTGTCAGCGTAACCCGTGAAGACGGGCAGGTCATTCCGCTCGATAACGTTTGGCAGACTTTTGTTACGCTGCCTGACGGCAAGGAACCCGTGTATGAAAACACAATGCATTTCCTTGATGTTTTCGCTGGAACCACCACGCAGAAATATATCATCCGGTTCAGTCCAAAAGACATGAATTATCCGGAAATAGCACGATTTGAAAATGTGCCAACTTCCGCAGTCACCGAGCCGGTTACTTCTGTGAACGTGGTATTTCAACATCCGATCGACCCGGCTACCTTCAACTATGAAGATATGGTTTTGCGGATTCAGGGAGGTGCCGATGTGATGGACAATACAGTAACTGTTAACCAGCTTGATCCTACAACATACAAGGTTGATCTAACCACCAAAGCAGTTGGAAATGGATATTATGTCTTAACTGTTCAGACCGACCAGATCAGTAATATGGCAGGAACAAAAGGTTTGGCAGGGAAACAGGCTACCTGGACCCAGTTCCTTGATATTCCGGCTGTAAGTGAATTTATTGGTTTGCCAACCAATAATGTTGGCGCACCGTTCGATAACATGATGCTTCGGTTCAATCTTCCGATCGACAAGTCCACTTTATTACCTGAACGGTTTACCTGGACGAAAGACGGTCCCGAGTACTCGGGATCAGTAACAGTTGTAGTTACCCCGATGGACAACGAAGGTCTTTTGTTCCAGCTTTCCGGATTGCAGGCATTTTTGTCGCAGGATGGCAAATATATGCTCACCGTTGATTTGCCAAACATCAAATCGCTCGATGGAGTCAATGGAATGTTGGCTCAGAGTGTTGAATGGAAAATCGACCAGACAGCACCTCTGATCAGCAAGATTCTTCCTTCGACCGATGGCGGTTACGATTCTCAACACCGGACTGCCTTTACAGTTCAGTTTGACGAACCGGTGAAAGGATTTGGAACAGGTAATCTTGAATTATGGAAAGACGGATTAAGACAACCGATATCACAATTGGACTTCAAAGCCAAAAGTGATTCGGAATACCTGTTTACCCAATTCCGGATGCTCACCTACTACGACGGAAGCTACCAGTTAAAGGTTAAAATGGAGGACATCACAGATTTTGCAGGTAATTTGCGTACCGACACGGTGAAATACAATTGGATCGTTTATCGGAAACCGCCAAAAGCAATTACCAATTTATACGTCACTCCGGATATGGGATTCTCGGATATCGATAATATCACGGCAACAAAAAGTCTGTTGGCTACGATGACTGTGAACGAACCCTATACCCGAATTCAACTCTATCAAACCGATCAGGTCAATCCAATTCTTTTGGCCGATTCGGCGAATGTAAATTCCGGTCCGTTAACCTTGCCTGTCAAATTCAGCTATGGCGGAAACCTGACTTTACAGGCTTATTGTATTGATATTTATACCAACCAGGCAGTAACAGAAATCCCTGTTTTTATTGATGAGGCAGCTCTGGTTGCAACCTGGAACAATGCACCTCTGACTGAACTCACTACGCAACCAGTTTCATTGCAAT
Source organism: uncultured Prolixibacteraceae bacterium (assembly GCA_903865775.1). Taxonomy (GTDB): domain Bacteria; phylum Bacteroidota; class Bacteroidia; order Bacteroidales; family Prolixibacteraceae; genus Aquipluma. The sequence continues at coordinate 1,895 of CAIPKZ010000014.1, forward strand.
TGGAGTTCTCCGCCAAGTTACTTGACGATACGAAACTGAAAGAAAACCTGCTGTTTGAACGTGACGGACAAGCACTCGGAACCGAGAACCTGTCAGTTTCTAAATCAACCGATAAACTCTATCTGGTTTCGGGCATGGATCAGGTTGGAAATGCAACAGGAACTTACAGATTAAGTATTGATCTGAGTAAACTGAAGAAGTACATCAGTGGGAAAGAGGGTGTTTCTGCTTCAATGGTTCAGTGGAATGTTACCAGTTCGAACAAAGCGCCAATTGCCTATGCAGGTGCAAACCAAACGGTCAATGAAAACTCGCTGGTAACTATTGATGGCTCAGGATCAATCGACCCTAACAAGGATGCGCTGACTTATTTATGGACTCCGCCTTCAGGAATAACACTGAGCTCAGCAACAGACCCTAAGCCGACATTTACTGCTCCTGAAGTTGCTACAGACCAGACTTACATTTTTGATCTGGTTGTTAATGACGGAAAAGTAAATTCAGCTGTTTCGCAGGTAACAATAACGGTTAAAAATCTCGTACCCACAAGAATACAGACCATTGATCTGAATATCGGATGGAACATCATCTCAGCCAATGTTACTCCGCCTGTTCTGAACATGATGGACATTTTTCAACCCCTCATTGATAATGGAAAGCTGAAAAAGGTGATGGACGAATCAGGTAAAACACTGGAAGATTTGCAATTCTTTGGCGGGTGGAACAACGACATCGGTACCTGGAACACTGATCGGGGATATAAGGTCAATGTTTCCGAATCGACCACATTAAATCTGGAAGGACCTCCGGTTCCATTGCCAAAGGAAATCAACCTGTATACCGGGTGGAACATCATTGGATATCCATCTGATCAAACGATCGATGCCATGCTTCTTTTCCAACCATTAATTGATGCCGGAATACTCAAAAAAGTTATGAACGAGTCAGGTTTGTCCATTGAGGATTTCGGATCTTATGGAGGATGGAACAATGATATCGGGAACTTAACTCCGAACAAGGGTTATAAAGTGAATATGGTGTCCGACGGAAAAATAACGATTCCTTCCAGTGGAACCAAGCTGGCAGTTATTCCACCTGAAGTCCTTGCTTCAAACCATTTCCAGAGAGTATTTACCGGTAACGGAACCGACCACATGAACATCAACCTGGTTGATCTGACAAAAGGAGGCTTCAAAACCGGTGATGAAATTGGGATTTTCGACGGAGATCTCTGCGTTGGATCAGTTCAAATCGGAACACAGCAGCTAATCGCCAATTTCATTAGCATTCCTGCTTCAGGAAACGATAAAATGAATCCTTTACACAATGGCTTTACTCCTCAAAATCCAATAAAGCTTAGGTTATTCCGGAATAATCAGGAGTATCTGCTTCAGCCGGATTTGGTGAATAACTCTAAAAGCATATTTGTAAAAGGAGAATCTATGTTTGCCAGGGTGAATACTGAATTGGCAACCACTATTATCGAACCAAACGAACCTGTTTCAGTGAAATGTTATCCCAATCCTTTTACCGACCAGATAACCATTGAAATAGTGAATTCGGAGGAACAAAAAATTGATGTAAAAATCTTCGATACCAGCGGTCAGATCATTCGCACCCTATACAGTGGAAATTGCAAAGAAAAGACCGTATTGGAATGGGATGGTAAGAATGATCAAGGTGTCAGGACGGCATCAGGAAGTTATCTCCTGAAAGCAAACAATACCGTCGAAAAAATAGTACTGAGTCACTAAAACTATTCATCTTTTAAAGGCAACATTATAAATCTTAATAATCAATACCATGAAAAGGTTCACATATTTAATAGTGATTCTACTGCTGTCGGCAACTGGTTTTTCCCAGGGTCATTTCGTCGTTGCATATACCGGATATGGACAGGATCACATGAACATTAAGGTTGTTACAGCAACTATTGGGGGAGTGGCTCTTGAAGCAGGAGATGAAATTGCCGCCTTCGACGGTATCATTTGCTGCAGCAAGATTATCCTGACTAAACCAATTGTAGTTTCAGATAAAAGTACTTTTGCCGCCCTTGCTGCTTCCAGAAAAGATGACGGACTTGACAACGGATATAATGCAGGGAATGCCATTTCCTACAAATATTGGGATTCAAGCATGAAAAAGGAAATTGATGGTATTACAGCTGAATATCAAAATCCTGCAACAGGCCAGCCAACGAATGCTCCAACTTTCACCGTAAATGGATCGGCTTTTGTGAAACTTTCAGTTTCAGCGCAAGTCAATCAGAGTCCTTTATCCAATGCCGGTCCTGACCAATCCGTAAACGAAGGAGCGCCGGTAGCTCTGGATGGCACAGCTTCTTCCGATCCCGATGGCAATCCGCTGACGTATCTGTGGACTGCTCCTCCGGGAATCACCCTGAGTTCCGGAACTTCTGACCAACCAACTTTTACGGCGCCTGAAGTTAGTGCCGATACCGATTATAAATTTTCACTGGTTGTGAATGATGGTATTGCTAATTCAGTAGCCGATGAAATAATTATCACGGTCAAACAGGTGAATAAAGTACCCGCTGCCAATGCCGGGCCCGATCAGTCGGTAAGCGAAGGAGCAACCGTTTCGCTCGATGGTTCAGCGTCTTCCGATCCCGATGGCGATGCCCTCACATACAAATGGACGGCCCCTTTTGGAATTACACTCAGCTCAACCACTGTGGCAAAGCCCACTTTTACTGCTCCTGGCGTAATGACTGATACTGACTTCAACTTTTCGCTGGTTGTTAACGATGGTCATGCTGATTCTCCGGCCGACCAGGTGGTGATCTCGGTGCAACAAACAGCACAGCCTCCTGTTGCCAATGCCGGACCAAACCAAACCGTAAACGAAGGCGACCTGGTTACCCTCGATGGTTCAGCCTCGTCCACTCCAAGTGATTGTCCGGTAAATTATCATTGGCCTTGTCCGGTTGAAATGGGTATCGGGAAAACATATGTTACCCGGATTACCTTTACCGGTCATGAGCTTGTTCCAACGACCGATCATACCATTTCCCTCGCGATTGAAGATGGTTCTGCGGCTGATGCACCAAAATTTCAGTGGGTTATCCCTGCCGGTGTTACCTTGAGCCCAAAGATTATCGCCAAAGTCACCATTGTCGCTCCTGTAAACCAGGCTGATAAAAAATGTATTTTCTCTCTGGAAGTTTTTGATGGTTCAAATTCTGTAGAACCCGGAAATGGGGTAATAAGCTACGTTTCTATTCCACCAACCGAAATCCCTTTGGTTTCAGTTACTTCAATCAAGTTTTCAGTTACTTCTCCTGAACCTTCACCGGCAGTGGGCTATAAATTCTCCATGCTGGTGTACGACGGTTCGGGGTCTTCAACTCCTGAAAGTGGTGCACCGACTTATTTCTTTATTCAGCCAACTGATATTAATCTAAGTTCTCCTACTGTGGCCAAACTGACCATTACAGCTCCTGACGGACCGGCAGACCCAAACTATGATTTTTCGCTGACCATATGCAATGGGTCCGAATCGCCTGATCCGGGAAATGGACAATTGACTTATCGGTGGATTGCTCCGCCGGGAATAACACTCAGCTCAGAAACTGATCAAAAACCTACCTTTACCGCTCCTCAAGTTGATGTCGATACCGACTATTCGTTCTCGCTGGTGGTAAACAACGGAAAAGCTGATTCGCCTCCCGACCTGGTGGTGATAACCGTGAAGCACATCAACAAAGCACCAACGGCCAATTCCGGAGTTGATCAGTCGGCACCCCAAGGAGCTTTGGTTACTCTGGATGGATCGGCCTCATCGGATCCTGAATCTGATGCGCTGACTTATTTTTGGACTGCACCCGGCGGAATTAAACTGAGTTCAGAAACGGACAGCAAACCGACTTTCACCGCGCCGAGTGTTGCAGTGGATACCGAATATACCTTTTCCCTGGTGGTCAGCGATGGAAAGCTTGATTCACCGTCCGATCAGGTCGCTGTTCTGATTCGCAAAACAAACCAGGCACCCGCTGCCGATGCAGGACCGGATCAATCCGTGAATGAAGGTTCTTTGGTTTCTCTTGATGGTTCGGCAGCTTCCGATCCTGATGGCGATGTCCTGACTTACCGATGGACCGCCCCTGAGGGAATTACTCTTTCTTCGGAAACCGATGCCAAACCAACTTTTACTGCTCCACAGGTTAGTGCCGATACGCAATATACTTTCTCGCTGGTAGTCAACGACGGACTAACCGATTCTCCGGCCGATGACGTGATAGTTACTGTTCGCAATGTTGATCACGCGCCATACGTGAAAAATCCAATCCAGGATATTTCGGTTGACAAAGCAGCTCCGGATCAAATGATCGATTTGAAAACAGTATTTGATGACGAGGATTTGGGCGATGTTTTGATTTACAGCGTGATCTCAAACACCAATGATCTGGTGGTTGAAGCGACCATCACAGGAGCTGATCTGACTTTAAATTTTTCAGATCAAAATATCGGATCATCTGAAATAGTCATTGCTGCAAGTTCAAACGGGAAAGAAGTCAATTCAAAATTTACCGTCGAGGTCGATATTCCAACCGTGATTAATCCCCTTTCTGATGATGACGAGGTACAGATTTACCCCAACCC
>CAIPKZ010000015.1 GCA_903865775.1 uncultured Prolixibacteraceae bacterium
ATTGATGAGAAACTCGAAGAGCTATCCAATTTCAGGCCGGGCGAGGAATTTATCGACCGGATCGTGGTAAAAGACCGCTCTAAAATCCATATCATTACCGTCGATCAGATTCGTTACATTGAGTCGCTCGACGATTATGTGATGATATACACGCATGATGGAAGGCATATCAAACAGAAAACAATGAAGTTTTTCGAGACGAACCTTGACCCAAAGAATTTTATCCGGATACATCGTTCGTATATAGTACAGGTCGACAATATCGCCGAAATTCAGCAGTACGAAAAGGAATCGTACATCGTGATTCTGAAAGACGCAGCCAAAACCAAGCTTAAAGTGAGTAAAACCGGGTATAAAAAGATTAAGGAGGTTTTACACTTCTAAAGGCGCCCGGGTATATGAATATAATTATCAGAGTCAACCTAAAGGGAAAATCCCGAAAAGACAAAAGTCCTGCGATTATCGCAGGACTTTTGTTATTTTTGGGATGTAAATTATAAACCTCATGATTAAAGGGTATTTCTTTCTGATGAACCTGAATTTACAATCCTTCGTTTCGAGACAGGCCGAAGGTGTTGAAAAGGAAACCCTGATTTGGATCGTTCTTGTTCTTTCCATTCTATTGCTTGCAATTCTATTTTTTGAGGCACGGACAGTCATTCAAAATAACCATTCAATCAGCTTTTCCAGGTTTTTCAGGAAAGTACATCTTGTAATAAGCCTGGATAAAGACCGGCCTTTTCGCCCGCAAGTTTTAACCATGACCATCCGGAATACCGGGAAAAATGAAGCCGACATCAATGCTCCGGTACTGGAATATCGCAAAATATGGAGCACCCGAAAATTTAAACTCAACGGGGTGAGTGGAAATCAGATTTATCCAATGTTTATTGATGCCGGGAAAGTTCACCAGTTGCGCATCGAAACCTCGACATTTCACAATTACGACCGGTCAATCAAATCGTATTACTGGGCAAGGGTTTTGGTCAGCGATGTGGAAGGCCGAAAATGGAGATCGAACAGGGTAAAACTCCGGAAAAGTCTGGTAACCTAAATACAAGGAAAGATGAAATCTCCATTGCTAATGGCTCCAGAGGAGCGCAAGAGTTGTAGATAAAGAGAATAAAAGGAATTATTAGTCCGCGTGATATAGTTGAACAAAGCCTTGGCATTTCCCCGGACGGAAAGAAGAAAGCCTTCAAAAAAGAAATTCGAAATAGATGAGAGATTGGAAATTTAATGGCATTGATTTTTCGCATTATCCCTATTATGGTGGAGACGACCTGGGTGTCAGCTATTCCACAGGACAAACGAATATCCGGATATGGGCGCCGACAGCCATTCAGGTTGAATTGCGCATTTACCGGCAAAGTCTTGGCGGCTCCGCTATTCGGATCGATCAGTTTGAAAAGGCTGAAAACGGAACCTGGATTTTTAAACTCCATGGCGATTTAAATGGATATTATTATACCATCCGGGTGAATGATGGAAGCTGGTTGAATGAAACACCGGGAGTTGATGCACGTGCAGTAGGTACAAACGGACATCGTGGTTTGATTTTCGATCCTGAAGCAACCAATCCTGAAGGCTGGAATAACGACCGCCGCGTCAAATGTGAACATGCCACCGATGCGATTATTTATGAATTACATGTCCGTGATTTCTCCATAGCCCCTTCTTCAGGAATGAATAACAAGGGAAAATACCTTGCTTTTACAGAAACAGGAACACTTTCGCCTGAAGGACTAAAAACCG
>CAIPKZ010000016.1 GCA_903865775.1 uncultured Prolixibacteraceae bacterium
CCGTCGGGAATATGATCGGAAAAAGCGGTGAGCCCAATTTCTCCAACGAAAGGATATCCGGCCAATCCACCCATAATAAATGTTCCTGAAGGTGACGGAAGATTCATCTTTACCGGATTGTGATTGAGTTCATCGAAACAAAACGAGGTGGCAACAATGATGCTGTTCATCTCTATCCCTTCCTGCTCGGCAATTTTAAGGACCGCATTATGCGAAGCTTCCGACATGGTTGAGAATTCGTCGAAGTACTGGCTGATTATTTTCTGCACTGAATTACTTTTTTAAGATTGATGAACTGAAGTCAGGAGTCAGGGAATATTTATTTCCGGATTATCCGGTAGACCCCAATGCATTGGCTACCGCATTGATGGTTTTTAGTAAAATAATATTTTGCTGGTCGCCATCTTTCTGATCAGCTGCGTCCTTTTCGTTTCGCCATTTCCGGAGTACATTGACCTGAACCTGATGCATCAGATCGAGTGCTACTGCCCGAAGCCGGGTGGAATAATAATGGTTGACTCTCCGCTCTTCAAAAGGTTTTACAAGCAACTCGGCAAGCAGAGTTCGGGTGAGATGATATTCGGATAAAATGAGCGGTAAAATGTCATTTTTAATTTGTTCATCTTCAACCAGTGTGGCATACAATTCGATCACCGCAGGATCTGTAGCAGCAAGTCCTGAATCGACATTGGTAAGGATATACCGAACCAGCGGATTTGATTTTTGAAGCTGCCGAAGCAATTCATATTTTTGTGGCTGCTGCTCCTTGATCATTTTCAGGGTGCTGCCTACTCCGTACCAGCTGGTCAGGTTGACACGACTTTGTGTCCAGCTGAAAACCCAGGGGATAGCACGCAAATCGGCCAATGTTCGCTGATTGGTGCGACGCGAAGGCCGGGAACCAATTTTGCTTGATTCAATCACATCAATTGGAGTCGCATTTTCGAAAAACCGGATAAAACTCGGATGGCGTGTCAGCGCATTGTAGGAATTAAAACTTTCGTGTGCCATATCCCCAATAAGTTCGAACAGTTCGTTACCGGGTGTTTCGGTGTTCAGAAGGGTATTGCGTAAAGTTCCTGAAGTCAGCAATTCGATGTTGTATGCTGCATTCACCTTGTTGGCATATTTTCGTTCGATGGTTTCACCCTGCTCAGTCAGCCGCAGCTTTCCTGACAATGAGGCTGGCGGAAGGCTCTTTAAAAACCAATGAATCGGGCCGGCACCGCGGCTGATGCTGCCGCCTTTCCCATGAAAGAAACGAATGTCAACACCATGTTTTCTGCCAATTTCAGCCAGTTGATGTTGTGCTTCATACAAGTGCCACAGGCTTGAAAGTATGCCGCCATCTTTGTTACTGTCACTGTAGCCAATCATGACTTCGGCTACCGGATTGGTATATCCTTTAAGCTTCATTTGCAACTTCAGCGTATTCTGAGTGACCGGATGGGCTAAAAATTCATTCAGAATTTCCGGAGCATTGTGCAGGTCTTCAATGGTTTCGAACAGGGGAACAACCGGTAACTTGCAGGCCGGTCCTTCCGGAGTTTTTTCGTATAATCCGGCTTCACGGGCCAAAAGGTAAAAGGTGAATAAATCCTCAACTTTTCGGGTCATGCTTATAATCAGCGGTCCAAGTGCATTTGAACCATAGTTTTGTATGTGGTCGGCCAGAACACCCAGATAGCCTAATGCATTGCTTGTTTCGGCAACACTTCCGGAGTAAGTATGCGTAAAAGGCCTGTAAATGCTGAGTTCTTGCAGTAAAAACTCTTTCTTGACTGAACCATCAGTATTTAAAGAATAATTTGAAGGATCAATATCTTCGAGCAATCCTAAAAAGGCTTCTTGGTAAAATTCGCTGTTTTGACGCACATCCAAATGCGCCAGATGAAACCCAAAATTCTGAACGTGTCGCAATGTCTTGTTCACTTCATTATTCGCCAGAGTTGGAGCGCCCCAGGAAGAAAGCGCCAGTCGCAGTATTTCCAAATCGCTTAATAACTGATTGGATTTTGTATAAGTCCACGCAGCTTGTGTAAGAATATTATTTCCTGAAATAGACTCGTGCGATATAGGTAGTCTTTCGATTAACAAAAGAACATACTGCTTAAATGGTTCGCGCGAAGCAGCCGAAAATTGAATGTTGTTTTGAATGTCTGTTATTTGCTGCTCCAGTTTTGATTTTGCCTGTTTAAAATTAGCAGGTAAAGTGCTTTCAGGAGTGTAAATACTAAGGCTATCGGCAAGCAGCAGCAGGCGATGACGAACCAAGCTCAAAGCTTCTGTCCGTAATTTCTTCAGCGTATATCTGGTGATTTCAGGTGTCACAAAAGGGTGTCCGTCGCGATCGCCGCCAACCCAGGTTCCTAAACTTATTCCGGGCATGTTGACGTAATTATGCAAGGCTTCAGGCTGAAATCCGGCTTCTTCCCAGGCCTGTGTCAATTGACGGTCGTGCAGTTCAAAAACTTCAGGAAACACATGGGTGAGGTAATGCAGAATATTATCCAGTTCGGTTTCCACCTTCGGTTTTTCAAGGTAAATATCGTCAATAAACCAGAGTCTGGTCAGGATTTCTTTTATAGTGGAACGAATCTGCAAACGCTCCACTTTGGTGTACATGGGATTTTCGAGCATCACGAGCTGCAGGTACAGTTCGCGGTAATATTTCAACACTACGGTGCGCTTTGCTTCTGTCGGGTGGGCTGTCAAAACCGGTTCAACCTCGATTTGCGAGAGCGACGCGATGATTTCATCCTGTGAAAAGCCTGAATTTTTCAAGTCCGAAAATGTCTGAGCCCAGCTTCCGTTTAAACTTTGTGTTCCTGATTCCTGTTGCTTGCTGCGCCTGCTTTGTACGCCCCAGTTGACTTCACAAAGATTAAGCAGCTGAAAACTTATGGAATACAAATGCACGACTTTTTGTTCGTGTTCAGATTTTGGCAGCGGAACCTGTGCGTTGATCCAGGGAATGTAGGCGACGTAGTCCTTTTCATTATTTCCTTCCAGGACTTCTGCAAAGCATTCGAGTAAGAAATTCAGGTCGGAATAGGGTTTCCCGAGATGTTGGATGTTATCGAGTAAAACAGGGTGCATCGTGTTTGGTTTTGTTTGTAAACATCTATGACTGAAAGAAAGTTGGCATTATTCATCGTTATTTTCACGTAGCCCCGCTAAATGGCTAGCATTCAATGGTGAAACAATGCTCTTTCCAATATTCGCTTCAATCTCTTTTCGTGTATTTCCAACAATGGAACCACCACGGGCCGCAACACGTCTGTTTTCGGCTACAGTTTTTGGTTTATGCTGTTTTGAAATTTCTGAGTGGTGGCTTCGGCAAGGGTATTAAGCGCTAATTCAAGGTTAGTCATATTGTCGCGAAGACTCTGTTTCTTCATATTTTTATACTGCTTGTATTCTTTGGTGGTCAATCCGGACCAACCATGAGTTAGTATATCTGTTAAGTTGGCATATTCCTGTCCTTTTTTTACACCACGCTGTTCCCATTCATCGGTTAGTTCCTTGCGAACTTCAATGCTTTTAAGTCGTTGATTAATCCAGTTGGTTGAATATCCTTTCCGGTGGTAGTATTCCAGCATCCGGTCAATACCTTGCTCCGGATCTTCAATCTCATCCAGGCGCTCACGGGCTATCTGAGCCAGCCACATCTTGAAAGGTTCAGCCTTTGGTGAAGGAATGGACTGTATCATTCGGAAAAGCTGTTCAACATCAGCCACATCAGTCTTGTAAAATTTTCCATCTGAGGATTGCAATTTCAGTTGACTACAATTTGTAGCCAACTGACTTCCCTCCTTTTTGAGACGTGTTTTAAGGACACTCCAATATTTACGAGGATTTGGACTATCCGTTAAAATTTCAACGACATCGATGATGGATAAATACCATTTTTCTTTTTCGTTATCCCAAACGGTACGAACTCTCTTGTCTTCGAATAGTTTTAGGGTATTTTTCTGAGTCATTTTGATTTCGGTTTAATTAAGAATTTGAACTACCGATTATATTCTATCCAAGCTGATTGTTTCAAATGTAGCTATTTTTCAGGAATTAAAGGGCATAAAAAAAGCTGCCTGCAAACGCAAACAGCTCAAATATTATAACTCAATGAAGCTTAACTTCCTATTTTAATGAAGCCAAAGCCGCATCATAATCAGGTTCGTCAACTATTTCAGGAACCTGCTGCGAATAAATCACCTGGTGGTTTTCGTCCAATACGACTACTGAACGTGAATGCAAGTTTGCCAAAGGTCCGGTTGTAATTTCAAGCTGATAATCCTTGCCGAATTTGCCTGATGCAAAATCCGAAACCGTGATCGCATTGGTGATGCCTTCAGTTCCGCAGAAACGGGCCTGTGCAAATGGTAAATCGCGCGAAATACAAAGCACTTTGGTGTTTTCGAGACCAGCTGCCAATTTGTTGAACTGACGGACTGAAGCAGCGCAGGTACCGGTGTCCAGACTTGGAAAAATATTGAGAACCAGTCTGCTACCTGCAAAATCTTTCAGTGAAACTTTGGAGAGATCGTTTTTAATCAATTCGAAATCAGGTGCATTTGTTCCTTTTGCAGGAAGTTCGCCTATCGTTTGAATTGCATTTCCTTTGAGCGTAATTTGTGCCATGATAAATGGGTTTTAATGAAATTTGGTGTTTTGCTAAGTTAAACAGCTTAAGGATTAGAAATGTTTTGCAGCTGTGCCGGTAATTTTTTCAAGCAGGTTATTGGCCAGACGACTGGCACCAATCCGGAAAAGTCCAGGAATTAGCCATTCGTTCCCCAGTATTTCCTGAACGATGGTGAGGTAGAGCACGGCATCTTCCGGAGTCACAATTCCCCCGGCCGGCTTGAATCCAATCTTTTTCCCGGTTTCTTCAAAATGCTGTTTGATGGCCAGGCACATTACAAAAGCAGCTTCGGGCGATGCGGCCTGCGGCAATTTGCCTGTGGAGGTTTTGATGAAATCGGCACCGGCTTCGATGGCCAGAATGGACGCCTGCCAGATCTGGTCAACAGTCAAAACTCCGGTTTCCAGAATAACTTTCAGATGAGCATCACCGATAGCTTTTTTTATTGCCGAAATTTCATTTGCACAGGTTACAAAATCGCCATCCAGAAAGGCCCAAAGTGGCATAACAATGTCAATTTCATTTGCTCCGGCTGCAACTGCCAGTTTTGCTTCTTCAATTTTTACTGAACTAAAGGTCATTGATGAAGGAAATCCTCCGGCTACTGCAGCTATTTGCACATTCGGAACATTCAATGTTTTTCTGACCGTTTCGGCCATGTTGGGATAAACGCAAATGGCAGCCACATTCCTGATTTCGGGGAAAGCTGCCGGAAAACTATTGACTTTTTCGGTAAATTCCGTGACAGAACGGATAGTATCGGTTGAGTTCAAAGTGGTCAGATCGATGCACGAAAGTGCTGTTTCGAACATTTTTGCAGTACGGTTTTTCACTGCAATTTCGCGTATTTCTTCCAGTTCAGACATGATGTCTAAAATTGACAATGGGCAGGATTCGTAGGTCATATTTTATATTTTGAATTTGATTTATCATTTTTTTCGGGTTAGAGACGCACGGCCGTGCGTCTCTACAGATTTACGGATTATTTCAGTTTTTCATTGTTTTGGTGCCGGTCTTTGTCACGATTGGTTTTTTTCTCCATGTTTTTCAGGAAGGCTTCATTCAGATCCACACCAGTTTGGTTGGCCAGACAAATCAGAACCCAAAGCACATCGGCCATTTCGTCTGCAAGATCACCACCTTCATCCGATTTTTTAAAGGATTGATCGCCATAAGTTCGTGCCAAAATCCTTGCCAGTTCACCTACCTCTTCGGTCAAAATAGCCAGGTTGGTCAGCTCGCTGAAGTAGCGCACACCAATGGTTTTAATCCACTGATCGACGAGTTGCTGGGCTTCGGGGAGAGTGATTTTATTTGGGTTCATCAGTTGAAATTTGAAATATTAGTTTTAATCACAGTCATTTATAGTCATTTGTCGTCATTCAGTGGTTTGGCCTAATCAAGGCATGCTTTTTAAATTGCAACCGCCAAAAACCTTCCCCCTTCGGGTGAATTGAAGGGGCTTTTAATCTTGATTGGCCGATGCTTCAACACTTTTAATGTTTTGCCAAACCAGATAAATTACCCGGTTTATGTACCAAAGCAACAGACAAATAACAATCAAAACCGGTATCTTGAAAAACCCCCAATAAATATTGAATTTTTCAGAATCATCTAGTGTCAGGAAAGCCTGTATTAGTGCAACAATAGAAATTACAAGAGCTGGAATTTTAATCCAGAATGGTTTAAACCGACGAATGTTCAGGTTGTCAATCTGCAATTCCAACATACCATTCAATTGATTGTCAAACGAAAAGTCTGAATTCAGTAATTTTTTGCGATGTCTGGAAAGTAAAAAATCGACTACAGAGAATGGGACCTGACTGGACATTGAAATTATTAGAGAAACAGCGAGACCAAATTTTGGCCACTTTTCTCCAAAATGGTCCATGTCAAGCAAGGAAAAAATGGTAATGAAAAATATTATAATCAAAAAAATACTTGTGAAAGCGTAGTAAGCTGTACCAAAAATTCGTGCCAATCTGATGCGCTTATCAAGCGATTGGTCAGCCTTTCC
>CAIPKZ010000017.1 GCA_903865775.1 uncultured Prolixibacteraceae bacterium
AGGTGACTGGAGTTCAGACGTGTGTCTTCCGATCTTGGTCAGTTTGAAAACAGCCTCAAAACCAGCAAAGATTATTTTGCAACCCGAAGGAAAAGAGCTGAAAGTGAACTACGCTAATGGTAAATCAACCATTTTGATACCCAAACTTGAAGTTCATTCCATTCTGGAAATCATTGAATAATTTGATTGATAGTGACATTGCGAATCCCTTTTTGCAGTATTGCAGGAAGGGATTTTCTATGGGACAAATTTCTCCCAGACTTCCCTGACCAATTGCGGTTGGGGCACAAACAAAAACTTCTCCGGATTTTCCTCAAATTGAGTATATATTGGTTTTCCGGGTTCAATTCCAAGTTGCGAATATATTTCAGGACTTTTTACTGTCAATTCACATTCCAGATAGTTCGGATTTTTCTGCCATTCAATTTCTCCGGAAGGGGCAATTACAGGAAACCATGCCAGTCCTTTGAGAGCCCGAACTCCGCCGTATTCGAAACCATACTCTCTGTCGCACCAGGCACCAAAAGTGAGCGGTTGATTAGCATCGGCACTGATGGTGGCATGAGCCCAATAGGGCGGAACAATCACCACTTCGCCCGGGCCTGCAACCACCGCAAAACAACGCCCTGGGTAATCTTCTGCCTTTTCCTGCATGTATATGATTGCTTTGCCGCTCCAGATTTCATACACTTCGGGAGTTGACCAACCCGAAAGTGGAGAAACCTTATGAATATGTCCCTGACTGCGAATCGGTTCAGCGCCCAAACGACCGGCAGCGTAAGTCACCGCACCATACAACAAGTGATGTTGCTTAAGTAGGTGTAGGTGCTCCATTTTACCCACATCCATTGCAATGGAATAAACCGGATCGGGCCCGGAGCATTCCGGATCGAGCAAACTTTTTCGAATCGAATCGAGTTTGCGGTTCTCTGCCTCAGGTCCAAAAACATTGGAACCATAGGTAAAACCCATGGGTTGAATGGTCGGTTGGATATCAAATCCGGGATAAAATTTCATTTCTTAAAATATAAGCCCCCTCCAAACCTCCCCCGAAGGGTGAGTCTTAAAAAAAGCAGGTTCATCAATTCTCGTTTCTTTTTATCAATCACCTGTAAATCAATATTTTGTTATTGACATTTCATCTTTATTTATTTAATAACTCTGACAGGGTTTAAAACCCTGTCAGAGTTAATTCAACAATCTAAAACCTCACATATCCTTTCATGGTACCGCATTTCTGGCCTTCGCCTGCTCCATAAGGGCGAATGGTATAGGCACCAACTTTCGCCGGAACAATAAACACTTCGGCATAATGAACCACGAATGGCTCAAATGAATTGGACGGACTTTCAACAATCACCTCGTCACCTTCCACCAGACAAATCACATCTACTCCGCCATTGGTGTTGTGTTCCACTTTTTTGGTGAACCAGTGGCGGCGGGTTTCAATGAATTCGCGTTCGTGCAAACCGGTGCGTTCTTCCACCCAACCATCACCTTCAGCAACTATCTGAATGTTGTTGACCAGATTCTGACGTGTCCATTCGGTGGTTCGATCCCATTGAATGTTCTTTTTGCCATGCTCAATGTTGATCGGACGCGGTTTTCCATCCATCCCCAATCGTCCCCAATCCCATAACTTGAAAGTGAAAATATATGGAGTGGCACTGATTTCAAGCACCATGCTACTTTTACCTGAGCAATGAATGGTTCCGGCCGGAATCAACACATGGTCGTGCTTTTTCATGGGCCAGGTCTGAACATGTTTTTCGGCTTCGAATGGTTTACCTCCGGCCTGTGCTTCTTCCAAATCAGCCAGCATTTCTTCCGGATTTACATCTTCGCGCAAACCAAGATAAACTATGGCATCATCTTCGGTTTCCATCATGTAATAACTTTCGTCCTGGGTATAATGCAAACCAAATTTCTCCTGAATGTATTCGGTCAATGGATGAACCTGAAGGCTCAGATGACCGCCTTCCATGGTATCCAGATAATCGAAACGAATGGGGAATTCGTCGCCAAAACGCCCGTGAACCGGATCGCCCATCAATTCGCGGGGATGGCGGAAAACCAGGTTGATCGATGGAATTTCGATTACATCTTCGCCAAATTTCAATAAAAGACTATTTTCTTCAGGAACGCAGTTGAAGCACCAGGCATAGTTGGGAGCTGATTCATCCAGGTTGCAAACTTCTTTCATCCATTGACCACCCCAGGGTCCGGGATCGAAAAAAGGAACAACGCTAAACGGACGGTTGGTTGCCAGTTCCAATCCTTCCAGAATTGCTTTTCCTTCAACCAGTTTAGGCTGACCAATTTTATTGGTGTCGAGCAGGAAATCCCATTTGTCAAACAGCGTCTTTTTCAGACGATCGCAAACCCGCCAATCCACAAAGAAACCCTGTTTGTAAAGCAGCATCCAATCGGAGGTATCGCGGTTTTTGACACCCAGATTATCCACCAAATGCTGGCGCATCCGGAGTTGAATTTCCCAGCGGCCCATGTCGGCATAAATAAGAATAGCCTCCCCCCAGTCCCCTACCAAGGAGGGGGAGTTGGGACAGAGCAATGAAGCACCGCTTCCGTAAATAATGATGATTCCTTCCGTTATATTAGCAATTTCTGATTGAATGGCTTTGACTTTTTCAGGATCGAAAAAGTTATCCATAGTTAGACGGGTGAGGAACCCGAAAATGCGGTCGTTGGTTACATCCTGAAAAACAAGCTTTTTGATCTCTTCTTCCGGAAACATGTAATCCGCAGCTTGAATAAAGCGATCATAGTTGAGTTTCGATTGTATATTGGAAATCAGTTCTTCATGAATGACTCCCTGATAAGTTTCAATCACCACCAGTTTTTTCGGACCTTTTATTGCTGAAATTTCTTTGTTTAATCGAGTACATATGGCTTCCCAACCATTCTCAACTTTGTACGAAGTATTTGTAGCATAAACAAATGGAAGGTTTGTAAATTTCGATTGCTTGTTTAAATATCTCTTTTTCATTGATTAATTTTTCGCACCACATGGACACATAGACCACATTGGAATTTTCCTATTGTGACCTATGTGGTTAAATATTAATAATTCGATGATCTTACCAGGTAATCTGCACCATACAAGGCAGCCGAATCCGGATATTTTGCTTCGACCAGTTTCACTTTTCCCCAGGGCGTCCAGGCCAGTTCATTCACTTTTTCCTGAAGGGCAGGCAGAATAACCGATGAACTTTTCATGATACCGCCACTCAAAATAATCATTTCCGGATCGAACGCATGAATCATGCTGATGATCCCGGCAGACCAGACAGAAAAACAATGCTCCAAAACCTCTTTGGCAACCTGATCGTTTTTTCCGGCATGGTTAAAAAGTGCTTTGAAATCCATAACTTCTTCATTTTTCATCGAACTTCCGGCAAATTCAGGATGCTCCTTTAAAAGCGAAGGCAACCGCCAGGTGGAAGCTTCTGCTTCGACACAACCAATATTCCCGCAGGTACAGACTGAACCTTTATGGTTCACAACGAAATGACCGCCTAAGTTTCCAGCCTGGAAATGTTTGCCTATCAGCAATTTTCCACCGGTTAAAACTGCGGAACCAATTCCGGTACCGAGGGTAACCAAAACCAGATCGGAACACCCCTGCCCTGCCCCATGCTGCCATTCGCCCAACAATGCCATTCGGGCATCGTTCATCGCAAAAAGCGGCCAGTTCCATTTTTCCTTTGCCCATCCAACCAGATCGGTTTCCGGTCCGTCGTCGTATTTCTGATTGGTCGAAAGAATCCTGTTCTGAATAGAATCAACCAATCCGGCAAACGAAAAGCCAATTCCCAAAACATCGGCATTCAGAACATTATTCGTCCGCAATAGTTGATTGACAACAGTTTCCAATTCCGACAGCTGCGATTTCAATCCGGAAGCTGACTGAGCTACAATTTCAATCCGATCAATGAGATGACCTTCTTTCAGCAATCCGATTTTGATGAATGTCCCACCTAAATCAATGGCAATGGTGTATTTCATATGGATCATGTATTTTGTAGAGACGCACGGCGGTGCGTCTCTACAATGAAATTATTCTAAAGTTTTCGGTCAAATTCTTTCTCAAGTTCTTCCAGTGTTTTGCCCTTGGTTTCAGGAACATATTTCAGCACATAAACCAAATTGGCCATGCAAATCAGCGCGAAAATCAGGAACGTAATTCCTCCGCTCAGTTTTTCAAGCATAATCGGAAAAGCGATGCTTACAATGGTACATGCAATCCAAAGCGAAACAATGGCAATCGACATTCCCTTACTGCGCAGCCGGTTCGGGAATAGTTCTGCTGCCACCACCCAAAGTGCTGGACCAAGCGATGCAGCAAAAAAGGCGATGTATCCCAGAATAAAAACCAATACCAAAACTCCGGAAGTGTGACTGGTGAAATACAAAGCCGACAACCCGGCCAGCATCAGCATCATACCGGCTGAACCGATTACAATTAAAAGTTTGCGACCAAAACGGTCGATTAAACCCATGGCCACCAAGGTAAAAACAAGGTTTGTCCCTCCGATCAGAATGGTTTGCAACAGTGCTGAATCGTTGCTCTGACCAACATTGGCAAATATTTTTGGTGCATAATACATGATCGTGTTGATTCCGGTTATCTGCTGAAAAACGGCAAGAATTATCCCGATAAAAAGCAGCGGTTTAATTTTAGGAGCCAGCAAATCACTAAATGTTGATTCTTCCTGATTTTTTAAGGTTTCCTCAATTTCCTTCAATTCGGCAGAGGCAAATTCTTTTCCTGAAGTTTTGACTAAAACGTTCAGGGCATCTTCATTTCGATTTTTAGCAACCAGCCACCGTGGACTTTCAGGAACCAAAAACAGACTAAAAAAAAGCAACACTGCAGGAGCAGCCATGACCAGCAACATCCAGCGCCAGTTATTTTCGCCAGTGTTAACCAGCAGATAGTTGCTGAAAAAAGCCACCAAAATACCGATTACAATGGCCAGTTGGTTTAGCGAAACCAGTGTTCCACGGTATTTGGCCGGCGCCAGTTCGGCAATGTACATCGGTGAAAGGATGGAGGCAACCCCTACTGCAATTCCGCCCAGAATTCGTGCAATCAGGAAAATGGAAAGCGAATGAGCAGATGCACTTCCAATAGCAGAAAAGAAAAAAAGCAGCGCCGCTGCCATCAGTACTTTTTTGCGGCCATAGCGATCGCCAGCCTTTCCGGCCAGAAAAACTCCGGCGATGCAACCAAACAGTAAACTGCTGACTGTCCAGCCCAATTCGGCTTCTGACAAACCAAAATAGGGCTGAATAAAATTGATGGTTCCGGAAATAACGGCCGTGTCGAATCCGAATAAAAGACCACCCAAGGCGGCGACGACTGAAATGAGAATAACGTATCCTTTCATCCGAATATAATTTGTTTTTTTAAGGCCGGATGGAACTCGCATGTGAAATATTCATCCGTGTTTGTGTTTAGCGAACATGCTCGTTTCATATTTGAAAATTTAGAATATTAAAATATTGATCCATTTTTGTAGAGACGCACCGCCGTTCGTCTCTAGACCAACAACGGATTGCCATCTACTTCAACCAATCGTGCAGAGAAACCATTTTCTGCTATTTCCTCGTAATTGTGTCCGGCATCCGATGGCCAGCAAGCGCCAACGATCAGCTTTTCCTCGCCAGTATTGGCCAGCCGATGAGCAATCTCGCCACCAATGTAGTGCAGACTTCCGGGATAAACTTCTTCGGCCCAGGTATTCCGGTCGCGATCCATCAAAATCAACATTCCTTTCCCCTGAATTCCCCAATAAAATTCGGCACGGTCGCCCTGCGAATGAAAATGGCCTTTGGTCATGAAATATTCGTTGCCGACTTTCCCCGGATAAATGGTAGACGCACCAAAAAAAAGCCCACCCGGAGTTCCATCTGCAACCGGTAACCACGATTGAACGGTGTATGCCAATTGTTCCATATCCATCTGATTAAAAGCCTCCATATCCTGAAAAATCCCCTTCAAATCTTTCAATTTCCGGGCTTGATTGATGGTGGGTTCTCCTGCCAGTTGGTAATTTATGAGGTTCAACTCAACAGGAGATTTGCCAATTTCGAAATGCTTCATTTGCTTATCGGGTTTAAATTGAAATACTTGTATTCTTTTGCCTCTCCAACCTTCAAAAACCTGCGGCTTAAAACCGGTGATCCGTTTTCAGGGGTAAATTCTGCAACCAGCAAATAACCTCCTACTTGAGTCGGTAAGGTAATTGAAACAGGCAAATCAGTACGCAAAAAAGATTGCAATTTCACCGCACTTGTTTGTTCTGACACAACTTTACCTTTTGAATCAAGCAACTTAATTTTAACTGTTCCTGATGAAGTTGCAGGATTATTATTAATTCCAGCGAGGTTAAAAAGCAGAGTTGATCCCGGAACATGCGGCTCTTTCATTTTCACATATCGTTCATCGGCCAGATTGATAAACGTTCCGGCAGGTGCAAAGGCATGCTGAAACCAATCCAAAGTTGGGGTTGGTTTCAGGTTTTTGATGTTTCCGGCAAACCAATCTCCGGTATAGCCATAATTGTTTGCCAGATAACAGAAAGCCAGAACGCCTGCAATGTTGGGATTACTGCGCAGCCATTCGGTTTCGAGCTGCATCCAATAGGCCTGTAATTCCCAGTTTTGTTCAGAACTTGAGTTTTTACCCAGGTAATGCTCGAAAACCTCTACTGTCAGCTTACTTGGCGAACCATTTCTCCACAACCAGATCCAACCATATTCATTCACCAGTTGTGCTGAGCTTGCATTATTCATTTCCTGATTAATCTTAGGATTGAAATCGAGGTCGCCCAACGGATAAAAATCACGATTTGCCCCGGGCTGAATCCAATTTACCACGCCCTGATATGGATGTGGTTCGTCCATTTCATCCAGCGTCATCTGATCACCACTCATATATCCGGCATCCCAAACCCGCGTAGGATCGAGCTTTTTCAGTTCAGGAATCAAGGTATTTCCGATATAATTGTCCCAGTTTTCGTTTATAGCATCCCAAATGGCGATGCTTGGATGATTACCATCGCTCCAGACCCAATCAGTATATTCTTTACGGATTTGCTCGTCCCAACCGTGATTTTGCCAGTACAACCATTCATTCTGAAATAGGAGTCCATATTCGTCAGCGATATCGTACCAAAAATCAGGAGCGATGCCCACACAAATGCGCATCATATTCCAGTTTAGTTTCTTCGGATAATCAACCAGCAGTTTTTTCACCCATTCCTTATCCCAAACCAGGTTGCCGCAATCCGGATCTTCGAAAAACCGCTGAAGGGTAACATTCGTTCCGCGAAGGATGATTTTCTCTCCGTTCAGGTAAAAGAATTTGCCTTTTCGGGTAAAATCGCGCATTCCAAACTGTTTGATTGATTGATCAGAAATGCCTTTGTCTGTTTTCAGAGAAGCGGTAGCCATATAAAGAAATGGCTTGTCAGGTGTCCAGTTGGTAAAATTCTGAATCGGGATTTCAAGTTGAACTTCGGTAATATTATCGCGTTTGGCAGTGAATCGTCTGTTTTGGATTGCCACAACTTTTCCTGAAAGCTTTTCAGCAATCGAAACTTCCATCGTTACCGAATCGCTCATGGCATCGCCATAGAAAATCTGTGCCGGTTTAAAGTTACGAAGCTGAGCTTTAACAGTAACTTTTTTGTTGGCGACCGAAGGCAAAACCAATAAACGGTTTACCCGAATATTGCCTGTAAACGAGAGCAAAACATCATCCCATATTCCCGGAAGATAATGCTCTTTTTCTTTATCAGTGCCTCCGGCAGCTTCTGATGGCAGCCAGGTTCTGTCGCCTACTTTAATCAGAATCTCGTTTTCAGCCCCGTACTTGATAGTTTTTGAAAGCGGAAATTCAACCGGAGTATAGCAGGCCATCGAGGTGCCAAGGTCAAACCCATTGATGTATACCTGTGTGACATACTGGCATTTTTTGATGGTAATCATTCCCTCTTTACCTTCCAATTCTTTTGGAATGAAGACCGATTTCCGGTACCAGCTGTAACGAGGAGTGTAGTCAATATTATACAAATTGTGTTGATCTTTGGCTTCAACCTTATCGGCTCGTTTAAAGAACTTGTCGTAATCATCGATCTTGGGAGTCGCCAAATGTACCAGTCCGGGAACAGGGATAGTGCGTGTAAATTTAGCCGGAGGAAAAGCGGTGTTTGTTTGGTCGAACTGCCAGGTTCCATTCAGGTTAATCGTGGTTCGCGTTCCTTCATTCGCAGAATTTGCCAGAATCGAAAAACACACAAGCAGGAGGGATAGCAGATGTTTCATTGGTTAAATTTGTTATAGTTGTTATTATAGTTGTAATTGTTGTCTTGGTTGTCAGTTATCTATGGAAATTGGATATTGGTTATTCGAAATTGGTTATTCCATATTTTTCATTCTTAAAACGAGTTCCTTATATTCATCAGAAATGGATTATCCAGTTTGATTTTCTGATGATTCAGGATCATTTCGGCCATAGTTTTTCCCATTTGGGCAAAATCGGTCGAAATAGTGGTAATTCCTGAAGCCACGATTCCTTTCAGCGGCGTTTCATTGTAAGAAACGACTCCCAAATCAGCACCTAATTGCAACTGATGTTCGATGGAATAGCGCACCAGAAACTCCAGATCCCGGTCGTCAACTACAACAAAAGCATCGCCCGGCTTGATTTCAAACGACTTTAAATCTGTAACTATTTCGGAAGGAATTGGATGCTGCTTGCAGAAATCGCGGAAACCGGTAACTATGTCGCGGAAATGTGACTTCTGATGGCGGATCACTAAAACCATCCGCTGATATTTATTGACAAGTTCTGAGTTCTGTTTAAGTACCCGGTAAATATCACGTTCAAAATCCTGACAGACATATGGATAAAGGTCTTTGTATTGTTTACGACCCTGATCAAGAATAAATACTTTATTGGCCGGAAGCTTTCCGATGGTCGCAAACGCATCAGCATGATCGATGGGCATGATTACATATTCGGAATAGTCCCCGATTGAACCATCGATAATGGTCTGAAACATTTTCAGGTTGTTGTGATGGAAAAAGATTTGCTCACTACCGTCATTCTTCAAAGCATCTTTAAACGAATCATAGAGTTCTTCCTTGTAGGCCGTCAGCCGGTCGAAAACCAGCAAAACCCGGTGTTTAAAATCGGTATTTTCATTTTGAATGAAATACCCTTTTCCCACCTGAGAAGTGATAATACCTTTTGCTTTGAGTTCATTGTAAGCCATCAAAACCGTGTCCTGCGACAAACCGTATTGCTGACAAAACATATTGAGTGACGGGATTTTATCACCCTTTTTCAGCTCACCGGCTTTAATCTTTTGCTGAATGGCATCAATAATCTGCCGGTATTTCGGAACCGAAAGATTGTCTTCAAACTGAATATCAATGTTTTTTCGCATAGCCAAACCTCTGGGTAGTACTATGCAATAATAGTAAATTTATTAATTCAATGAATCAGTAAGTTAAAATATTTAATGGGTTGGGAACTCCGATATTCTCAGGGTAGTGCAACCGTAAGGAATCAGGGTAATTTCCTCATCCAGTTTCTCGATCGTCCGGCCCGGCCAAGAAGGCGATGGCAGTTTTCCGGCTGAATTTCTTTCAAGTATCCAAATAGGCAACCGGTTCGCTTTAATTTTAACCGAGATCGGGGCATTCTCCAGATTCCATGGATAGTCTGCAAGTTTTTCCTTCACCTCAATTTTCAGCAAATTTTTATCGACTTCACTTTTCTGTATGGAATAATTCCAGGGCGATTTGGGCAAAACCTCCCAAAATGTATCATCATATCCTTTTTCGGACTTTTCGTGCCACTCCTCCTCTATTTTCAAAGCATAAACCAGCGGACCTCGCTCGATTCCCAATGAATTTTCGAACCAGTGGCTATAACGGAAATCCATGGACAGATTCATTTCAACGACATCTCCGGAAGACCATTCACGGTCGAGAACAACAATATTATTGACCGCATTGGCGGTAACTGTTTTCCCTTTTATACTGATCGCAGCATTTTTGCACCACAATGGAATCCTCAAATGAAACGGAAACCGGATGTTTTTCTTCGTTTGAATGGAGAATTGAATCTTTTCCCTGAACGGATAATCCGTTGTTTCGGTAATAGTTACTTCTTCGCCGTTAGCGACCTTGGCAGTTACTTCAGATGGACCGTAAACCAAAGCTGCAATCCCATTGTCAGCGGTCGCATACCAAAGATTCTGCACCAGTTTGGGCCAGCCCTGGTGCATGTTGGCCAAACAACATGGATAACCGCTGGTAGTTCCAAAACAAATCCGTGCATTTTTATCGTTGAAAAAATTGCGTTCGACATCAGTAATCAAAACCTGATTGGGTTGCTGGAAATATTGTTTCCGCATAAAATCGTCGGTGATCTGTGTAGGAAGCACATTGTAGGCAATTTTCTCCAGATAGTCAGCAAAATAAACATCACCGGTAATTGGAAGAATGCTTTCGAAACTGTACATCATCTCCACCGCCGAACACAATTCGGAACCCTGGTTGGGATCATTACCATGCAGGTTTTCATCTGCACCATACATTCCGTTCACAAAACCATGGCAATCTTGCAGAGCCAGCAATCCGCTTTTCACGGCATCCGGGTATTTCTGCTCCGGATGTTGCTGATAGTATATCACCGGTTCCTTCAGGCCCTGAGCCACATTGACGCAATGAAGGTCAGGCAAAGGATTCAGCTGCCGAATCACATTTCCGGAATATATTTCGGTCCAGTTGAACGTTTGCTTGTGAATGATTTCGGCGAGATCAAGCAGAAAACTTTCTTTGGTAATGTTGTAAAGCCAATACACAATGGCCAGGTTATCGCCACCACGCTGTTCGCCCCAGAAGGTAATGAAGCCGAGCTTCTTTTCAGGCAGGGTTTTCAACTGATACCTGAAATAATTGGTCATCAGTTTTATCACGCGATCATCATTTGTTGCCGTGTAATACTGATGCAAAACCTTCAGCATAACCATTTTTGGCCACCAGTCTTCGCGCATGTCCTGCTGGGTTCCCGGAATTTTCTGATATCCAGTAGGCAAAGGTTTTGGTCCGAAGTAACCATCTTCCCGCTGATTTTTAATGCTCCATTCAATCCATTTCTGAGCTTTTGCCTTCAATCCGGCATCATCCAAAAGATAGGCAAGCGGAACAAGTCCGTCGAGCCAATATGGGCCACGTTCCCAGCCATCGCCAGTTCCGCCGAGCCAGCCATTGTTGCTACCACAAACCAGACTATAAATACTGTCCAAATGGCCGGAAAGACCATCACGCTGCAATTCAAGCATTTTCAGCAACATGCCTTTTGGTTTTATGGCACCCAACGGCAGCGCCGTGTAAGGTTGAACTACCAGCGGAGCCTGATTGGTGACATAATACGAATTGCGGTTATCCTTTGCGAAAGATCCCAGGGCAATGGTCAAAATGGAAATGATGATCAAAAATTGCTTGTTCATGGGTTGCAGGTTTGATTTGAATGATTTTTACTGTACTTTTTCTATCATAAAATTGAATAAAATTATTCCGCTACTCTGTTGCTTCATGCGTTCTTGCTTAACTATCTGACTACAAATATGTCGCTGCTCCGCCGCTCTTTCAAAAGCGACAAAGTCGCAAAATATTGGTAGAGAATCTCCTTAGACAAGGAAGTCAAGCTCCGGCGGAGCAAAATAAACTTGTAAGTATTGCCATTGTAGAGATATCAAGCAGAATAAAAATTTATTATTGGTCGCTAATATTTTTCTATAGATAAAATTCAGTTTATTTCTTCGGCACAACCAGCCGGTCTCCGGTTCCCTGAATCATGATTCGTTCCCAATTCTTTCCGTAACCGGGTTGGGCAGGTGCCTTCGGAATATTTTTACCATTTCCGTTGTCCAGCAATTTACGGCCGTCTGTATTTTTCACATTTCCATCCATGTATTTCATAAACAGGTACTGATAAAATACCTTCCAGTCGGCGACCAGCTTATTGCCGGTATAAACTGAATAACCCGTCAGGTATTCGGTTGCCGAAGCCGGATTTTGTTTAAAAAGCGCAGATGCCTGCTGATCGGCAAGCTGTACCTCAGTTGTAAACTGATTTTCGAGCTGAGCCTGATAGTTTTCGATTTCAGGATGAATCAGGTTGTACCGCGAATAAGCCCAATTATTTAACTGATTAAAAGTCCAGAATGCAGAGGTTTCCGACCAGCTGATCATTGAGCCATTGCCGACGGCATAACTTTCCGGAATCCGTTGAACTCCGCAGTAAATAGGTGCATATACGCATCCATCGGCATCGTCGACACCAAACCAGAAGATACCACCAATCGGTGCCGGAAGCCAGCCGCGCGACTGAGCCACAAAGCTGTAACCGGTTTGTTGGGTCGCAACAGCGCGTTCACAAAGGTACATCACGCTGTCGACCACAAATTCCATCGGACGCCACCGATAAGGTGAAGCAAAAGGACCGGCACCCGGGTCATTCCGCATATCCAATGGAGTATCTTCGTAATGGTCGCGCATTCCTGCTTTGACCTGCTGAAGCGTAACCGGAGAATCAGGTTTCACCCACAAGGGCAAGCGGTTCGAAACATAGCCATTTGGGTTCGCAGTTTGATCTGAGAACTGAGCGTTGCGATCAAACTTTCCCATCGCATAATTGGTGTAATCCTGATTTTCACGAATTTCCTTATTAATTTTCCGGAAGAAAGACCATACCCGTGCATCGCAGAAACGGGCACCTCCGAAACGAACCGGATTGTACACATCTGAAAAACTGAAGGATTCATTGGTTCCCTGGTAGAAATCATGCTTTTTCGCAAAGCTGATCACATCAGGTGAATGATAGACGCTTTGTTTCGCGTCGTTCCAGTTGTTGGATTTCTGGAAAGGGAAAGTAGTAATGCGCGCCTGATTGGCGTGACCACAGACATATCCGTCTGGAATCAAACGGGCTACCCAGACGGCTCCCTTTTCGTATTTGCCTTTCCCAATCATTTCCATGATCCAGGCCTCATTGGCATCCGAAACAGAGAAGGATTCGCCACCGGAAATATATCCATACTGGGCAACGAGTTCAGTCATCACACGGATCATTTCTCGTGCAGTTTTGGAGCGCTGAAGTCCGATTCGCATCAGTGAACCATAATCGAGAATAGCTCCGGGCTGCGAACTCAGTGAATCAAGTCCGCCAAAGGTGGTTTCACCAATAGCAACCTGAAATTCGTTCATCAACTGAATAACAGAATAAGTATGAGCGACTTCAGGAATTGTACCGAGGAGTTTTCCGTTTTCGTAATGATAAACCTGGCATAAATCGCCCGGCTGATGGTCGGCCGCCGGATAAAAAGCGATAGCACCAAAACGAACATGCGAATCGGCCGCATAGGTAATCATCACAGACTGGTCGCTGCTTGCACCCCGGGTAACAATCAGGTTGGTACAGGCAAATACATGGGTTGTTCCTGAAGCAATTAGTAAAGTCAGGCAGAAGCTTAGAATTCGATTCATCATGAGAAATCTTTTTGTGTAAATGTAGAAAAAAGTCAGTTTAGTAAAATGATACCAATGAATTTAACTTGCCGGCCATTTTGGAACACACTGAATGATATTCCGAAAAATCTAATCCGTTCACATGTTCGTTTCCGCCATATTTTTTATACTTTTCCACTCCCTGATTCATTGAATCCGGATACCACCTTCAAAAATTATTCTGGCATGGAAAACATTGATTATGTATCACTTTCATCGATTTACAAACTAAAGAAAAGCGATCGTGACATCTTTCAGGAACTGATGCCAACCAAGGTGAAAGAAATACTTTTACTTGCCACGCTTTACGACAGTTATTCCATCGTTCGTGAAGGCCAGTTTACCGACAAAATATTCGGCGAATTTCTTCAGTTAAACCTCTATACCTATCCCCGTTTTACCAGCGTAAATACTGAAGAAGAAGCCGTCAGGCTGATCGATTCCCGCGATTTTGACTTAACGATTATCATGGTTGGATTGGATAAAAATATTCCAATCGTTGCAGCCAATGCGCTCTACAAAAGGAAACCACAAATACCCATTTTATTGCTCGTCAATAACAACGGCGATTTACGCTACTTCCAGACTTCCTCATACAAAATTGATTCGATCGACCGGGTATTTGTCTGGAATGGTAATTCGAATGTCTTCCTGGCAATGATCAAATACATTGAAGACAAAAAAAATGTAGAAGCGGATACGAAAAATGGAAACGTCCGGATTATTCTGCTGGTTGAAGATTCCATTCAGTATTATTCGAGGTACCTGCCCATGCTGTACACCAACATCATGACGCAAACCCAGAACCTGGTGGAGGATAAATCGGCCGATGAACTGCACAAAATCCTGAAAATGCGTGCCCGGCCAAAAGTTATTCTGGTCAGTAATTTCGAGGAAGCTGTAACGATGATCAACAAATACAAAAACCATCTGCTTTCGGTCATTTCTGATGTGAAATTTCAGCGAAATGGCATCGACGACGATGAAGCAGGTGTTGATCTGCTGCGGTATGTAAATTCTACGCTTCGGTTTCCAATCCCGATTTTACTTCAGAGCCACGATGTAAATAATGCACAGCGTGCCCGCGATGTCGGAGCCGATTTTATCAACAAGAATTCGGAGAGTCTGGCCCTCGATATTCACAATTACATTTACAAGCGGCTTGGATTCGGGAACTTCGTATTTAAAGACCTCGATGGAAATCCGATTATGATTGCCCGTAACCTGGCCGAGTTTCAAGAGATGTTTCGGATCGTTCCCGAAATGGCGCTTGTTTATCACGCCCGGAGGAATTCGTTTTCTACCTGGCTGATGGCACGCGGAGAGATTAATATCGCCGAACAGTTGCTTCCCTACCGGACCGAGGATTTTAACAACCCGAACGATTTGCGAAAGTTTTGTCTGGATGTATTCGAAAGTTCACGGATACAGAAACTTCGGGGAAGCATCATCGATTTTGATCCTTCGCTGGTAACTGGCAACCGATACGTGGTAAGACTTGGCAACGGCTCCCTTGGTGGTAAAGGCCGCGGAATGGCTTTTATGTGCAACTTTATCGAAAACATCGATTTTGCCAAAATTATTTCTGAACTGAATATCCGTATTCCAGCTACTGCAGTCATCGGAGCAATGGAATTCGATAAGTTTCTTGAAAGCAACGACCTGTTCGACGAAATCTATTCGAGCAGCGATTACGAGCGAATCAAGACTATTTTCATCGAAGCACAGTTTAGCGAAGAACTTCAGGATCGCTTATACAGCTACCTCGAAAAAATGACCAGTCCGCTGGCAATAAGGTCTTCCGGATTATTCGAAGATTCGCTGATACAGC
Organism: uncultured Prolixibacteraceae bacterium; assembly: GCA_903865775.1. GTDB lineage: Bacteria > Bacteroidota > Bacteroidia > Bacteroidales > Prolixibacteraceae > Aquipluma. The sequence continues at coordinate 15,443 of CAIPKZ010000017.1, forward strand.
CATTTTCAGGAGTGTACGCAACTTACCTGATCCCAAATAATCATCCGGATATTCAGGTTCGGCAACAACAACTCGAAACGGCAATTAAGTTGGTATATGCCAGTATATTTACCGAATCGGCCATGTCGTATTTCGATGTGGTGAACTACAAAATCGAGGAGGAAAAAATGGCTGTTGTGATCCAGGAAGTGGTTGGCCATCAGTACGGCGACCATTATTATCCGTCGTTTAGCGGTGTGGCTCAGTCATACAACTTTTACCCGGTATCGTATATGGAACCTGAAGATGGCTTTGCAGTGGCGGCTGTAGGTTTGGGAATGTATGTCGTTGGTGGTGAAAAAGCCTATCGGTTTTGTCCAAAATATCCGCAAATCAACACATCGAGCGATCACGACCTGATACGCGATACACAGAAGGAATTTTATGCCATCGACATGGACCACACCCAGTTTGATCTTGAAGGTGGTGGTGAAAACGCAGCTATCCGGAAAATGAAAATCAATACAGCCGAAAAGGATGGTGTATTGCAGCACTGTGCTTCGGTTTACGATCACGAAAACGATTGTCTGGTTCCGGGAATCGACAGCCTTGGATTGCGTGTAATCGACTTTGCCAACATCCTGAAGTATAAACATATTCCATTTGCCGATACCCTGACTTTATTGTTGCGCCTATTCCGCGAAGCAATGGGTTCTCCTGTTGAAATTGAATACGCCGTTGATCTGGAAAAGGGCGAAAACCAGCTTCCAACCTTCTACCTGCTGCAAATCAAACCACTGATCCGGCGGGATGATCAACTGACTGTTAATTTGGGTGAAATTGATCCGGCGAAAACTCTGATGTATGCCAAACGCGGAATGGGAAATGGTATTGTAAATGGTATTCATGATGTCATATTTGTTGATCCTGACCGGTTTGATAAAATGAAAACCCGCGAAATTGCTGCTGAAATCAATCATTTTAACCGGCAAATGGAATTTCAGAAGAAAGAATATGTGTTGATTGGTCCGGGCCGCTGGGGTACACGCGATCCGTTTACCGGAATTCCGGTTTTGTGGGCGCATATTTCAAAAGCCCGAATTATTGTTGAAATGGGACTGGAAGATTTTCCACTTGATGGGTCGCTGGGTTCACACTTTTTTCACAATGTGACCTCCATGAATGTGGGCTATTTTACCATTCC
>CAIPKZ010000018.1 GCA_903865775.1 uncultured Prolixibacteraceae bacterium
CCAATGGGTTGAAATTTGGAAGTCATTTGAAAATCAGTTTTAACAAAAATAAAAAAAGCCATCTTCAAAAGATGGCTTTCAAAATGATTTAGCTAAACTTATTTTTTTGCAGGAGCTGGTTTATCTAATGCAGGAATTTTATCTAATTCAGCTTTAACAAAAGGCATCAAATCCAAACTTTCTTTTGAATTGTACAGGATAGATCTCGAACTCATATCGAATACGTAGATCAGGCCTTTTTCTGCTCCTACTGTTTTAACTGCTTTATCAGCTTTATCAAATACTGGCTTTAACAGTTCTCCCTGTTTGGTCTGAAGTTGTTGCTGTGCACTTGACTGATAAGTTTGAATGCGTTCGTTCATTGAATTCAGATCTTCTTCTTTCATTTTGCGAACGGTTTCAGACAAAGAATCTTTTTTTGCTGCATATTCCACGTATTTGGTCTGGAATTCCTTTTGCATGATGCCCAGAGCATCTTCAAGCTCTTTCTGATAGGCGGTAAATTGTTTCTCTGCAACAGCTCTTTCAGGCATAATCTGGATGAGAGCCTGCAAATCGATATGACCGAATTTTGGAGTCTGGGCATTGGCAAATCCTGCTGAAAGCAACAGTATTCCTAAAACACAAATTTTGAAAACACTTTTCATACTTTTTAGATTAAATTTTTAACGTAACAAAATTATAATATTAATTTTTATATCCAAGTTTAGCTAAAACCTGATCGGAAAGATCAAATTTAGGATTGGTGAAAATTAAAGTAATCCCATTTGCTTTGTCGAAAATGACGGCATAATTCCCTTCAGTAGAAATATCCTGAATGGCCTTAAAAATATCATCCTGAATAGGTTTCACCAAACCCTGCCGTTTCTTAAATAAATCGCCATCGCGTCCGAAATATTTACGCTGTAACTCTTTGTATTCCTTTTCTTTCGAGATGATCACATCTTCGCGTTTCCGTTTCATCTCGTCCGAAAGCAATACACTTTCTGCCTGAAAGTCTTTGTACATCTGTTCTGTTTCGGCATGCATCGATTCAAGCTCTTTCTGGTACTGGGCTGAAAGCTGATCCAATTGCTCCTGAGCTGCTTTATAGGAGGGAATATTTCCCAGAATATACTCGGAGTCGACGAAGGCAAATTTCTGAGCAAAAGAAGTTGCTGCTGCAATCATTAAAATTCCTGTGATAATAACCAGTTTCCTCATGATGTCATATTTTAAATTGTTTTTTTGAGGTTTAGCAAATACCAGACCAAAATTATTCGGTTTAAAATTGCTGCCCGATAACAAAGTGGAACTGGCTTCCGGCGGCATCGGATTGACCCACCACCTTATCAAAACCATAGCCCCAGTCAATTCCCATCAAACCAAACATCGGCAGAAAAATTCGGACTCCGGCACCTGCCGAACGGTGAAGTTTGAATGGATTATAATCTTCAAAGTTGTTCCATGCGTTTCCTGCTTCCAAAAATGTAAGCAAATAAATCGTTGAAGATGGTTTCAGAATAACCGGATACCTGACTTCCATCGAAAGCTTGTTGTAAATATTCGATCCCTGTTGAATACTTAAACTATAATCCTTGTAACCACGCAATGAAACGATATCACTTCCGTAGAGATTATATCCCGACATACCTGAACCTCCCACCCTAAATCCTTCAAATGGCGATTGACGGTACTTATTGTAATGTGCCAGAAAACCATATTCAAACTTGGTATGTAAAACCAATTTTGTATCTTTTGAAAGCGGTGAATACCAATCGCCTTTAAACATCCATTTATGGTATTCAATCCATTTGTAGCGCTGTTCGTTTGTTAAAGCCGGGTTACTGTAATCAATCCCGTTAATGAGCGAATATGGCGGAGTTAACTGCAGCGAAAATGAAAAACTTGATCCGCGACGGGTATATAAAGGCTGATCCATTGAGTTCCGACCAAAAGCAGTTTTAAAACTGAAGTTGTTAAAACCACCATCGCCCTTGCCAGTTCCATCATTCAGAAAATAATAATAACCGGCCATATTTTGCAGTTCGTAATGCTGAAAGGACAATTCGTGATATACCGTGAAATAATCATCCGGCCAGGTTAAACGGTAACCGTAACCAACTGCTGCTGCTGAAGTAGTCTGAATCTGATCGTTCGCTGTTGATTGACTGTCATAGGAATAATTCGTTCCATAGTCATAAGTGCTGTAACCACCATATCCACCATAACCGCCGTATCCACCATAACTACTTCCGTAACTGCTACCATAACTACTGCCGTATCCACTGCCATATCCGCTGCCATAACCACCATAAGGATTGCCATAGGCGCTCTGATAAGAACTATTTGCCGAATAA
>CAIPKZ010000019.1 GCA_903865775.1 uncultured Prolixibacteraceae bacterium
GCCTGAGGTTTGCTGTTTGTACCAAAATACAATCGCTGGCCATTTTCCGAAAATAACACATCTCCAAATTCGGAAGGCGACCAACCAATAGGCAAACCTTGTCCATCAGGCATAACAACAGCCTTTGGTTCGCCTGTGGTGATTGATCCATAATACAAGCTGAAAACTTTTTCTTTGATGGTATCGGTTGAAAACAAAAAAGCATACCGGCTTCCCAATTCATCGGAAGTGATTTTCTTCACTGTACCAGTGTGATTGAAAATAATATTTGCTTTACCGGTTTCTGTATCAAAGGCAAACACCTCAGCCCGATCAACCGTATCTTTGGTTTGCATGATAAATGTAACCGAATGACCCTTCGGCGCATAATAATAGTCGGTAACATTCTGAAAACAAACAGTATCACCCGAATCTATCTGGAATAATACCAACTGGGTTTTCTGATCAGAGGATTCCTCTTTACCTATTTTCTTTTTCAGTTGATCCGGACTTTCCTCTTTTCTCTTTTCCTTCTTTTTCATATCTGTCAAAAATGCAACCCATTTCGCATTTTCCTTCGGAAGTGAAAATTGTTTCAGCATCGGGAAAGTATATTTTTTATGGTGTTTTAAGATAAGAATACCCAGGCTATCCTTGGGCATTTGCTCTTTTTTTAACTTCTTCTTTTTAGCACTTCGGATAGAATCTTCAGGTTGCTTGATTTTATAAATAATGAAATCAGATTCAGGAGAAAAAAGTGCATCATATCCACGTGACAGCGTATCTGCCATTTTGGAATCAACAGATTTCACTATCAGGTTACCATTACCTTTTTGTGGATTAATTTCAAATGCAGCCAACTTACCATTATTCGAAACAATCGGCTTGTTCACCACTTTCCAGGCAGCAAAATCGTTGATTGTCAGTGGTCTTTTATCAAGTTTCTGGGCATTCAGAATCAGTAAAGGAAAAAGGAAAAGGAAAAAAAGCAAAAAGCCGGATCGTTTCATGATGAAAATTTCAGTGATAGCTTCCAAAGATACTATTTGAAGACCTGCTTTGGAAACGGTTGTTCAACATGATAACAGGCGAGCCGGATTTTACCATTACTGGAACACAGAAACATTAAATCTCGACTTGATGACTATTCATTCTTACAAATCCAGCCATTCCTTAAATGCAGCCACTTTATCACGGCTCACGATGATGGGTTCTTCATCCGGTTTCTTCAGTTTAATTTTAAGGCGGCTGTTCGAATAGACAACAATATCGGCTATGGATTGATTGTTCAGGATGTATTTCCTGTTGATTCGAAAAAAGCGATGTTCGTCAACCATTTCAGAAACACGGTCGAGCGAATAATCAATTAAATAGGTTTTGAAATCGAGAGTACACAGGTATGTTGCTTTTTCCAGGCTGTAAAAAAAGAGAATATCTTCCACCGGAATCGATTTCAAATGTTCGCCTACTTTGATTACAAACCTTGTTTTATATTGTTTCCGAAGCATTACCCTGACCTTATTCAATAATTCAACTGTAAGCTCCGGAACTATGTGAAGATCCTGCTGAGTATTTCCAAATTTTCGAAAAGCAGCTTCGAGTTCATCGTAGGCAATCGGTTTAAGCAGATAATCAAGGCTGTTTACCTTAAATGCCTTCACTGCATATTCTTCGTAAGCTGTAGTGAAAATTACAGGACAAGGCACTTTTACCCGTTCAAAAATTTCGAAGCTCAATCCATCAGCAAGCTGGATATCCATGAAAACCAGATCAGGAGCCTGGTTTTTCTGAAACCATTCCACCGCACTGCTCACAGAATCAATAACAGCCATTACCGAAATCCGCGAATCAAATTTCCGAATCAGCTGACTAAGCCATTCTGCCGCAGGTTTTTCGTCTTCTATGAGGAGAACTTTATACATGTTGTCAATCAGTTATGAGTGGTATGCTTATTCGAAACCGTTCAGAATTGAAAGAAAAGATTACTTTTCGATCGGTGAAAAACTGATAACGATCCCTGATGTTATTAATTCCACTACCAGTGCCTTCCGATCCATTTTTTTTCTGGAGCTGGTTTTCAACGGTTAAATACTGATCTTCAGTTGAAAACACCTGTATTCTAAGCGGTTTATTATCCGAAATTTCATTGTGCTTGATTGCATTTTCAACCATCATCTGAACAGACAAAGGAATAACTTTGAAGTTCTTTGGATTGACTTCAATCTGTACCTCAAGATTGTTTCCAAACCTGATTTTTTGAAGAAAAACATATGACTGTAAAAATCGAAGCTCCGTTTCCAGATCGACCAATTCATGGTCTTTTTGGTCCAGAACGTAGCGGTAAACTTCAGATAGCTTCTTCACAAAATCGATTGCTTTTTCCGGATTGGTGCTGATCAGCGAAGTCAGTGAATTCAGGTTATTGAACAGAAAATGAGGATTTACCTGGCTTTTCAGAGTTTCGTATTGCAAAGCCAATTGTTCACGTTTCAGTTTTTCCTGTTGAACTGCGGACTCTTTCCAGTTTTTGAAAAATAGAATTGCGTTGGAAATCAGCGACCCGCCAAATAAGAAAAAGAACGCAATTTTCACCATAAAAAACCCACGGCTCAGAAAATACTCAGATGTGATTTTTTCATGGGAAAGCAGGCCATTCAGCAGAATCGTGATAACGATCAGCACCGACGAAAAGCCAATAGTAACCAGAAACTGAATGATCAGTCGTTTAAGTGGAAAATTCAGCCAGGGCAGTTTTCGATCCAGTATATTAATCATTATTGTCAATCCGATCATAAATGCCCCGCCTACCAAAACTGAATTGACAGCGCTGTAGTAGAACATATTCAAGGTATATGTTTCACCCCACAATACAACCAGCATAATCAGGTTTCCCATGGCAATCAGAAGAAGGATAAATGCGGGAACCTGCCAAATCAGTTTATTGAGTTGTATTCGTTTATCAGTCATTGGAATGGTAATAAAATTTGTTTTTTCGAAATTACTGAATTATTGTATTACTTGAATCTACTCTTTCGGCGTTTCCTGAACTTTTTTCAATTCCGATTCATTCATTTCTTTTCCCCAGTTGGGCGAGATCGCTGTTTTTGGCTTGAAAATACTGAATTTCTCTTCGGCCAGCAAAAACAAAGGAAGTGCTTTGGATGCCCCTCCGCCATACTCCTGAGGTGTATGGAAAGTCATCGTTGCCCGAAGATAATAAACACGGGGATTATCCGGATTCAATTCCAATGCTTTGTCGAGTGATTTGTTCATTTCAGGCATCAGTGCCATACCGCGGTTCATCGGATCAACAGTCATTCGTGACGGATACAAAAAACCCTGCAGCAAATGCAATTCCGATTCGTTGGGATCAATAGCCATTGCCCGGTCCAGATACTTCTGAGCCTGATCGAGATAGTTATCTTTTTTTACATTCTCAGATTCCTGAAAGCTGATCATGACATAAGCAAAAGCTGAATAATACAAAGGAAGCCATTCGGTTTTTTCGATGTTCGAAATTCGCTCAAACCGATTTGCAACTTCAATGTATTCAGGAATCGATTTAACCTGAAATAGTTTTTCAATCGACTGGTTCATGGCTGTCTGATAGGTTTCGTTAGCAAAACAAATGCTGAACAACGAAACCAATGCGAGGGAAACAATTAACTTTTTCATTTTCTTCAATTTTAATTTGATTTATAGCATAATTGACACAAGAAAAATTATCTGCCGCACATACGGCGATTTAATCGGCGTCGATTCGTAATGACCGGCAGCATCGGGAGTATTCGAGAAGTTGTATCCGTAAACAGTATCAAATCCTGCCAGATTATTGACCATCAAGTGCAAAACCGACTGTTTTCCAAAGATTTGCATCAGATAGGTCAGACTCAAACTGATATCATTATAGGCAGTGGTTTTTGCGTTCATGAAGCCTGAAAGATTAGGATCATGGTAAGGACGGCTGCTTGCAAACGAATAAGTTACTGAGGCAAAAGTCCTGAGTGGTTCGAAAAACCGTTTGTAAACCAGCGACAAGTTATGTTCCGATAAATAAGTTGGAATAGCTGCCTTCGGAAAATCCCTGTAATTGCGCCGGGCATTAATCCACGAATACGAAATCCAGTAATCTGTCAGTTTGAAAGTCTCCTTATCGCGCCAGAAAAAATCAATGCCTTCGGCATGGCCGTTGCCTGTATTTGAATAATCAAGCGGATTAGTCGTTAGAGGTTTGGTGTATTTGACCAGATTGTAATATTTCTTCCTGTAAGCTTCCACCCTGAATGTTTTCTGCTCAGTCAGATACTGCCAGGTCATCACAGCATGGCTGGCCTTTTCCGGATTCAACCGAGGAGCAAATTTCAGATAATCATCTTCCGGATTTTGATAAAACTGCCCGCAGGCCAATGACACCTGGCTGTGATTACCGGTTTTATATGCTCCGGAAAACCGGGGAACAAGTGTCGTTTCTTTCAGTAGTGTGCTATTTTCGAGTCTTGCCCCAAAGCGGGTTGCCAGTTTTTTGGTGAGCTTGTATTCAATTTCGCCAAAACCGGACAGTTCATTATTGGTAAACGGAAGGCTGTAATTTCCTCCCATCCGGATGTTTTGCTCATAGGCATAATTCACCCAGTCGCCACCTAATTTCAGTTCAGTTTGGTCATTCAGAAAATGGTGGAAATCAAGTTTGCATTGAGTCATCCGTTTGGTTGTGACCATCTGATCCTGATCAATATCGAATTTCTGACGGTCGTAATTCAAAACCACTCCGGATTTCATCATCCACTTTTCACCAATCATGCTGCTCCAGGTATTGTTCAGGAATACATTGCCACTATTTGCTAAAATATCGTGATTGATACCCGTTTGGGTATTGGGGTAATTTAAACCACTGGAACTGTTATTAAATGCACCGAAAAATTTATACAGACCGGTTTTTCCCGTTTTCAGCCGGTACATTACAGTTCCATCAACACCAAAAGGACTTTTTATCCAATCAACTTGTTGTTTGTTAATTGTATTCGACAATCCTGAAGTTACATAATCACCACTCAGCGATAAGGAAGCATTTTTCCAGCATTTGATCGTTGAACCCATCACCCCAACTGTCATAATCGAAATGCTCGATTTCTCTTCCATTTCAACTCCATTGGTTTTCATGTCGACAATAGACGAAAGAGCCTGTCCGTATTCGGCAGAATAGGCACCGGTACTGAAAAGTGTTCCGCTGAAAAGTAAAGGTGAGAAACGACCCCGGGTAGGCATATCGGGCATTTTCGATAAAAAGGGCGTTGAAACCTGCATGCCGTCCATATAGGTTTTTGTTTCATAAGCTTCACCTCCACGAACAAATACTCGACCGTCTTCGCCAACTTTCTGAACTCCTGGCAAAGAACCAAGTGCTCCAAAAATATCACCCTGAGCGCTGGGAGTTGTGGCGACATCGAACATCCGTAGAATTACTGCTTTCTTTTCGTCGCTGGCTTCAAATGCTCCGGCATTAATGACCACTTCATCAATCTGTTCACCGGATTCCTCCAGAACAATATTCAAGATAAAGCTATTTAAACTGTCTAAATTCAGTTTACGTTGAAATGGTTTATATCCAATAAAAGATGCGGTAAGTTTTTGAATGCCTTTCAGACTGGTCTTAAATTTGAAACGGCCCAAACTGTCGGCAGTAGCACCATCATAAGTTCCGTGAAAAAAGACATTGGCTCCGCTTAATGGCATCTTTCCTTGGTCGGTTACTTTTCCGGAAATCTGGACCTGAGCGAAGGCGCCGGAAAGCATCAATTGAAGACTGAAAAACATGATAAAGATTTTCATGGCATTCCTGTTTTTTCTTCAAATTAACAGCTGATTTCAGCGAAGAAAAAAAAGAAATAACCGGATCGTAGTATCAGAAGGATGAATGGTAAAATAGTCCGATGAATGGAATATAAATACAGGATTAAAAAAACGAAGTGTTTGACTTTGGAGAAGGCAGAAAATGAATTCCTGCTGAAAAAAAATCCTTCTTAAAAAAGGATTTCGTACATATTTAAATTGGCTTTAGTCCGCCTTGATTTTTTTAATCTTGGTTTACGTTTCAATTTCAGAAACTTCTTTTTCTTCGGAATGAAAAAATCTGTCGAACAGATTATCCAGAAAATCCCAGATCGATTCAGCATTTTTGGAAATGACAGAAGTTACTCCAAATTGAAGTATTGAACCTAATATTTTCATAAATGGATTGCTTTTGGAACCAGCCACCATTTTTTTTGTAATATATCCTGAAATGATTGAAATTAAAGTACCGAAAAAATTAGTTTTCAATTCGGCTGAACCTGTAAGGTCTTGCAGGTAACTTATCATCAGATTAACAGGCTTCATGCTTTCCATGGTAACCTTTAAATGTTCTTTCAGAATTATTCTTTCTTCAGCTTGCCTGATTTCGAGCAAACGAATAGATTCTTTAAGTGAATTGACTGCATTTTTTTTTATCATGATGCTTCTTCTTCAAGTACTTGTTCGATGATTGAATTATTGACCGGATTTTTAATCAACTGTTTTCTGAAAATACCGAATACTAAGGCGAGAAGCGCATAAAATCCTGAAATTACAAAGAATCCATAATAAGATTTACCTAAGAGTTCACCCAGCCACAAAGCCAACCCAATGTTTAAAATGAGGAAAAACAATACGGCAAAAGTCAGTACAATCAACCAGGAAATTAAATTGGAAATCACATCCGACGATTTATCGAGTGTTTTCAGTTTTAGCAGTTCGATGGTAGTTTTGCCGTATTGTTCGACCTTTTCAATTAGCTCCTCAATTAAACCTGTTTGTTGGTTCATGTTAAAGTTTTTCGTAAAATAAAGGAATAAATCCGACTTAATTAGTTGATGCTTTGGCTTTTTCGTCTTTCGGTTTGACTTCACCCATCATTTCGTCAGCTTTAGCTTTTACACCATCCATCTTTTTCCCCAATTCATCGACAAGTCCATTAAATTTTTCTTTAATCTCATCGACATAATCTTCACCTTTTGCAACAATTTTTTTCCTTGTTTCAGTTCCTTTATCAGGAGCAAACAAAATTCCGATCAATGCACCAGCGGCTACGCCTGCCAATACACCCAATAACACTTTTCCTGAACTCATAACGCAAATTTTTTAATTGTTTATGAATAAAAACACAATTCGAAGCTTGACATATCCAAGCTTGATTGTTCATGCAATATAGTGAAAAACAGCTATAAATCCAAACATATATGCGTCAGATTTGTTTGAAAAATACAAACAAATTATTCTGAGAATTGCTGTTTATCAATTCGTTTTCTCTTTTTGGTTACCCTTTTCAGGAAACTGTCCCGAACCTGAACCGGCTGATTGAAATGAACTTCCTCTCCAAGCAAAAAACCATAGGGTTTCATTGATTCGACATTGTCAAGAACTACCTTTAACATACCGGTTAAAGGCATACAGAGGATCATTCCGGGTATTCCCCAGATAAGTGCACTGGCGATCAAAGCAAGTGTTGCAGTCAGAGGATTGATACTGACACTGCGTCCTACCACCATTGGAGTGATAAAATTATTATCGAGAAACTGGACAAAAACACAAACTCCAGCCACAGCAAGGGTATATCCGAGGGTATCAAAGGTTATAAAAGCCATTATAATAGGAAAAAGACTACCTATTAAAATACCAACATACGGAATGATATTCAGCATCGAAATAAGTACACCAAATAAAATGGCATGTGGCAATCCTAAAATCAGAAAGCCCGTTGTGTTTAGAATGGACAGAATAATCACGTCCAGAAAAATGCCGGTAAGGTATTTTTGAGAAACCTGCGAAACTTTTCTTACCACGTTTAATGCCTGATCATCATTATTTCCCTTTGAAATCAGGCGAACAAACTCCTTTATTTTTTCCTTGTAAAAGGTCAGAAAAAATACATAAATCGGGATCAGCGAAAAGCTGGCCAGAAATGAACTCGTTGCCGAAAAGATTCCGAATACCAACACTCCACCCGTACTTGCGTTTTCTTTAATTTTATTGGTAAGCCATGCCTCCTGTTCAATTTTACTGATGTGGAAAGTTTCAACCACGAATTGCTGCAAACTTTCCCATTTAACCGAAATGATTTTTTGGAGAGCCGGCCAATCATTGATAAAACTTGAAATCTGCTGAACGAAAAGAAAAATTAAAGCTCCAAAAAACACAAAAGCCAGCAAAATACTGATCAGAATGGAAAGACTTTTTGGTATTCTCCAACTTTCAAGTTTGCCTGAAACAGGAAGTAACAAAAAGGTGAAGAAAATGGACAAAACCAAAGGAATCAGGATGTTTTGAGCTAATATCATAAATGCGATAATTAATGCAGACAATACCAATATGACTGTTGCTTTAAAATAAAACGGTTGTTCCTGGATAATCATAGGTACTTAATTTTAGTAGATAGTTTATGACATAAAATTAGCAGTTTTATCGGGTGTATGGTATAGTATGGCAGAAAAAATGGAACGATACGAATAGTATTTTCAGGGAAGGAATATTAAATATGGATCAGTTCAGGTAAGAAATAGATGAATCAGAGGAATTGCCAAAAATATAAGTAATAGAAACAATTTTATGTCGTATTTTACAAATAACTCACCCCCTTCCTCGCCGTCAGGCAGAGAAGTCCGAAGGCGGCCTTCCCCCCTCCAATACGCAATTGGGGAAAGGCTGTATTAAAAAAATACCCGTGTAGTTATACTAAAAGCTGAAGAAAATTAGTTTTATAGGAGATTGTATTTTGATAATTCAAAAAAAGCTATCGGTTCTCTGAACTAATCAATCAATTCCCGGTAGAACCTTTCCAGGGCAGATTTATCTGCCCTGGTTTATTTTTTAGAAAAAAGGAAAAAGTCATTTGTCATTAATTGGATTTGTACTGAAATCTTTCGTTTTATATAAAAGTTGCCAAACAAATATTAATTCATTTTTGAGTTTTTACTATTACGACTGACCACTGATGACTTTTTCCTTTTTCCCAAATGACGAATGACTTTTTCCTATCTGACTGCGTTCAGCCAGGCTTCAGCCATGAGCGAAGCGCCAGCCATTGAAGGATGGACTCCATCTCCAGTCCAATATTTTCCAGGTGCATATTTTTGTGCCTCATCAAAGATGGCCTGAAATGGAATAAAGATGGCTTCAGATTCGAGGGCCAGTCTTTTTGCAGAAAGACGGTAAGCATCGAATGCAGGATACCATTTTTCATTCACAGCCGAGCACCCCAGAACCGCAAAAGGCTCACAAATAACCAGTTTCACATCGGGAAGTATCTTTTTAGTCAATGTCAGAAGCTGGCGGTAATCATTTTCATATTTTTCAACTGTTCCGTCATATTTACCATCCAAAGTGTGCCAGAAGTCATTAACACCAACAAGAATACTGACTATCCGGGGTTTTAATTCAAAACAGTCTTTCTGCCAGCGGTCGGCCAACTGAAAGACCTTATTGCCGCTGATTCCCCTATTGTAAATCACCGGTTGAACCGAAGCCATGGTATTCAGCAAATTGGCTGCAGAGTGGAATGCATAACCAGACCCGAATGAGCCTGATGAATTGGCTTGCTGATTGACTTTATCGCGCCCGGCGTCAGTAATGGAATCACCCTGAAAAAGAATAACCTCTCCGGTTTTCATGGAAGATAAAATACCCTTTTGCTTTTTTTCTGTGGAACCCACCGTAGCTGAAAGAATTGCCGGAATGGCTGCTAATCCGATAGTTCCAACGGCAGCTTTACCAAAAAAATTACGTCGATTCATGGATAAATGGTTAATTATTAATGATCAATGGTATACAGTTCAAAAAATTATTCTTCAACCCGCAACATAAGCTCCAGACACATGCGGCTGTTGTGATACGGACATTTCCAGAAGCCGGCCTTATCTCCATTTGTGTTGGCTATTCCTTCGTCAGATACACTCCAAAACCACTCCCCGCCGGCCCAGTCAATCAGATTTTCTGAAATGTATATCCAGCATTTTAAAGCTTTTTCAAGCCATTCCTGATCATTGGACAATTCATAGGCATTCAGGAATCCAACCACAGCTTCCGACTGAACCCACCAATGCCGGTCGGTTTCCAGATGACCTTTTTCCAGTTCATAGACCATGCTTCCATCAGCCTGCAATCCTTCACATGAAGCAAAAGCAACATTGATACAGATTTCCTGAACCTCAGTCAACAATTCCTGATCGCCCAACATACGGGCAGCTTCATCAATAAGCCACGAAGCTTCAACATCGTGACCATACGAAACAATAGTAGATTTTGTATTCCAGTTTTCGTCAAAAAACAAATCCAAATGGAATGTCTTTTGATTGACGATCTTTTCTGTAAAAATCAGAATTAGGTTTCGAAGTTGCTTTTTTAATTCCTCGTCTTTCCAGACCCGGTAAAGATTGGTATAGGCTTCCAGAATATGCAAATGCGTATTCATGGTCTTTTTCTCATTCTCATCTTTCTCGCTCAACCGCAAGTCCTCCAGCAAAACCCAATCGCGGCTGTAGGCTTCAAAATAGCCATTTAATTCAGGATCGAAACTGTATTTTTCAATGATTCGGAAAAGTTCAATGGCAGTTTGAAGGCTCGATTCATCGCCCGATGCACGATAATGTTCTGTAAAAGCATAAATAAAGAACGCCTGCGAATAAATCTGTTTCTTGGTATCGACGGGCTTTCCATCGAAAGAAACGGTCCAATAGGTTCCACCGAAACTGGCATCCAGAAAATGATCCAAGATATATACTTTGGCGCGGTTCGCCATTTCAAGATATAGCGGATTTTTCTCCTGAAGGTAAGCCGAAGAAAATGACCAAAGTATTCGCGCATTCAGGATTCCTCCTTTATCAGCCTCCGGAATGAGCTGACCATCGCCTTTAATTTGACCAAAGAAACCACCATTTTTAGTATCAATCATTTTTCCGGCCCAGAAAGGCAGAATATTGTGAATAAGTTCGTCGCGAACTTCAGATTTGAGTTTTTGTAAAATGGTTGTCATATCATTTAATGATGAATTTATTTTCTTCTAAAACATCTGCTGATTCGGTCGATACAGCAATTGATCTTTGAAAAAGAGACACATATCGACTGAAAGAGTATCTCGCTTTCTCCACTGTTCGCTGAAGCGAACGGCAAAGAATAGCTCTTTGAAAACTAGTCATCTTCTTTAAACGAGCAAATATCCTTTGCCGTTCGCCTTTAGGCAACGGACTCTAATTATTATACTAATCATTCTTTACTCTCAATGCAGTAAGATCACCACTGATTTGCTCCATCTTTTTTTCACTTAACGGATAGATCAGCATAAATCCAGCTCCCAACAAGGTTCCGATTGCCGGATAGAAGCTCAACATCATCAGTATGCCATTTTGAGCAGTTTCGGTTTGCGCCACATTCGCCTGAAATCCGTAAAATCCAAGTAACCAGCCAACCAGCGCTCCTCCAATTGTCCAACCGAATTTTTGCGACATCGACGAAGCCGAGAACACTAGTCCGGTGGCCCGGCGTTTGGTTTTCCATTCCGAATAATCGGCAGCATCAGCATACATCGACCAAATCAGGGGGAAAGTAATTCCAGCACAAATACTTATCAGGAACTGCATCGCAAATATCAAAGTGGTGTTGTTTCGATCGATAAAGTAGAAAAAGATGCTGAAAACAGTTGCAAGAAGCATGGCTGAAAGGAAGGTGTTTTTCTTGCCCATCCAGTTCGAAACCGGAATGGCCAACACAACACCAACAATATTTGCAGCTTGTCCGAGTACAAAATAGAAACTGCTGATGGAATCAATTTTCGATCCAAACAGGGTCATCTGAAAGGCTTCCTGTTTAGGAATGTAATAGGTAAAATAATACATGGCGGCTCCATCGCGAATGGAATTAAAAAAGATTGAAGCGATTCCAGCCCCCAGCAAAATAAACCAGGGACGGTTCACCCAAAGGTCTTTCAAATCGTGCTTCAGCGAAGTTTTTTCAGTAATTGGCTTAACTCGCTCGCGGGTCCAAGAAAAAGTAAACCAAAAGAAAATGATTGCAATAATAGCAAATACAACGGTTGCCATTTGCCAGCCGAACTGCAAATTAACTGCCCCACCACCCATGTTACTGAAAATATCGGAGAGCGGTTTGGCCAGTGCCAATACGAGTAAACTTCCTCCAAAAGCAAAAATGAAACGGAAAGTAGCCAAACTTGTTCGTTCTTTTCCATCCGATGACATCACTCCCATTAATGAAGCATAAGGAACATTAATCAGTGAATAGACCATCATCATTAACGAATAGGTAATGTATGCATAAATGATCTTTCCTGTCATTCCGAAATCAGGAGTAGAAAACGTAATTACGCCCATTATACCGAAAGGAACCATTACCCAAAGCAGGTATGGTCTGAACTTGCCCCATTTGGTTTCGGTGCGGTCGGCTAATATTCCGACAAACGGATCAAAAGCGGCATCCCAAATTCGGGTAACCAAAAACATGGTTCCGACCACAACAGCCGAAATACCAAAAATATCGGTGTAAAAGAACATGAGATACATCGAGAAAAGTTTCCAGAACATCGAGGATGCTGCATCGCCGAATCCGTAACCGATTTTCTCTTTCAGTGTGATTTTTTCAGAAGCCATTGTATAAGTTTGATTTAAGTTAGGTTTTCAATATCCAAGTTTCAGGTTTCAGGTTTCAAGTTAAAAGAACAAACATTGAACCTTAAACTTTGAACTTGAAACTATTTCTTTCCGAGTATCTCCAGATTTTTTGCAATCTGCGCTTTCAAAGTTTCGACCGATGCTGCAGAACGGTAGCCATCGGCAGGCGAATTCAGGCAATAGTCAACCAGCTTATCAACTGTTGAAGTGGCTACATGCATACGGGTATCTGACGAAGCATAGTAAATGAATACCTTTCCGTCTTCATCGGCAATCCATCCGTTGGTAAACAATACGTTCGACACGTCTCCAATGCGTTCTTCACCGATCGGACCCATCAAATGGCCGGCTGGTTCTGCAATCAGTTTCGAAGGATCCAACAAATCGGTCATGTATAAATAAATCACATAACGCAAACCTGCTGCACAGCCACGAACTCCGTGAGCCAGGTGTAACCAGCCTTTGTCTGTTTTAATCGGATGCGGACCTTCACCATTCTTCACTTCCTTGATGGTATGATAATAGCGGAAATTGATGATTTTTTCTTCTTTCACTTCGGCATTGGTCATGTCGTCGATCAGCGCCCAGCCAATACCACCGCCACTTCCGGCGTCAATAAATCCGTCCTGAGGGCGGGTGTATAAAGCATATTTACCATCAACAAATTCATTGTGAAGAACGACATTTCGCTGTTGACTATTGGTTTTCAAATCCGGAAGGCGCTCCCAGGTCAAAAGATCCTTGGTACGAACAATTCCTGCAGCAGCCACCGCCGATGATAAATCCCCCGGTGCAGCATTCGGATCTTTACGCTCGGAGCAGAAAACACCGTAAATCCAGCCGTCTTCATGAGCAGTTAAACGCATATCGTAGACATTGGTATCCGGAATTTCCGTTTCAGGAAGGGTTACCGGGAAATCCCAGAAGCGGAAATTATCTGTTCCATTGGGGCTTTCAGCTATTGCAAAAAACGATTTGCGATCAACACCTTCAACCCGAACAACCAACATGTATTTTCCATTCCATTTCATGGCTCCCGAATTCATGGTGGCATTCATGCCGATACGTTCCATCAGGAATGGATTCGTTTTTTCGTCCAGATCGTAACGCCAAATCACCGGAGTATGTGCATTCGTCAGAACCGGGTTTTTATACCGGTCGAAAATCCCATTACCATCTTTAACCTTTTTATTTTTGGCTGATAAAAGCACTTCTTGCTGATCAAAAAGCTTATTAACTTTCTTTTCGAATTTCGTTTTCATAAGATTTGTATTTTGTAACAATTTGCATGTTGATTGGTATGGCGATTCATGTGAGGATATGTATTACAAAATAAACCTAAAAATACGATGATTGATCCATACTATTCGAATAAAATACGATACAATACGGTCAATTTATAAAATAAATTGACCATGAATTTTCTGTCAAATCCATATACAATTCGCCAACAGACAAACAAAAATGAATATTCAACTAAATATGAGCTATTTAATTGAACCAAAATCGAATATACTTTCACAACACTCCATGAAACTGGGAATTCGAAAATTTGTACTCTTTTGATTGGACAAAACTATTTTGTGGGATTATTTAGAAAACAAAAAAAGTGTCCGTTTCGGGACACTTTTTCGTTTGAGCGGGAGACGAGATTCAAACTCGCGACCCTTAGCTTGGAAGGCTAATGCTCTATCAGCTGAGCTACTCCCGCATTTCGAAGATTAGAATTTAAAATCTTGAATGTTAGAGTGATTCTAATATTCGCCATTCTGTCATTCCAATATTCCAATTGTGGGGAGAGCAGGATTCGAACCTACGAAGGCGTACGCCAGCAGAGTTACAGTCTGCCCCAGTTGGCCACTTTGGTATCTCCCCAATCTTTCCTTTCAGAACTTAAAAAAAACGAGCCGAATCTCAGATTCGAACTGAGGACCCCGAGATTACAAATCACGTGCTCTGGCCAACTGAGCTAATTCGGCAGAAAATACACCTCATGTCAAAACCCCTATAAACGACTTAAATACCTGTCTACAGGGGTTTTCCGTTGCAAATTCTAATCAATCAGATACTTGTCCGAAAAAGGTTTGCAAATGTATAAATATTTTATTGGAATCCACACTACACAACAAATTTTTTCAAGATTATTTATCCTTAACCTTTTCCTTCACCTTAGTTAATTGACGACGAACTGCTTCAATTGCCAGGTCAATGGCTTCTTCAAAAGTGTCGGCTTGTTTTTCGGCAAATAGATTGTCATATCCGGGAATGGATAGTTTAATTTCTGCAATTTTGTTATTCACCGTTTCAGGTTTTACTACTTTCAGGATTACTTCAGCACCAATGATGCCTTCCAGGTAGGTATCAAGTTTTGATACTTTTTTACTTACAAAATCTGTCAATTTCTGATCAGCTGTAAAGTGTACCGTGTTTAACTGAATGTTCATAATAAATCCTCCTATTATTTATGATCGTGGATGCGCTTGTCTGTAAACTTTTTGAATCTTATCTAAAGAAACATGTGTATAAATCTGAGTAGCCGATAAATTTGAATGACCCAACATTTCCTTCACTGCATTTAAATCGGCTCCCCGGTTAAGCAAGTGAGTTGCAAATGTGTGTCGGAGCACATGGGGGCTTTTTTTATCTATTGTGGTTACCAAAGTTAGATATTTATTTACTACCCGATAAATTAACTTTTCATAAACCGGCTCACCTGATGCTGTCAATAGAAAACTTTTAACCTGACTTCCAAAAATCTGAGTTCGCTCTGCCTTATATTGTTCGATTAGCGTATTTAATGTCCTGGGATAAGGAACAATTCGTTCTTTATTACGTTTTCCCAACACCTTAACAAGGAATTCTGTCTGGTAAATGTCTGCATCTTTTAAATGCATCAACTCGGCTAAACGAATGCCAGTTCCATACAACAAACTTATAATCAACTTATCACGAAGTGCTTCAAAATCCTGAGCAAAAAACCCATCATCGAGTAAATGATTTAAGTTTTTTTCTTCGACGAAAAGTGGAAGTTTTTTACGAACCTTTGGGACAACCACATTAACAAGATTGTTCTCAGAAATAACCTCTAATCTTAATAAATATTTATAAAAAGATTTTAATGCTGATATCTTCTTATTAACAGTCCGGGCTGTCATCCCGCTATCCATCAAATAAATGACCCATTCGCGGACAATCTTATCATTAATTCCTTCAACATTAAAATCCCCGATCGTTTTGACAAAAAACTCTTCAAACTGATCGAGGTCTTTCTTATAGGCAACAGCGGTTAGCTGCGAATACCTTTTTTCGTATTTCAGGTAATTAATAAATGATTCCTGATGCGACATGAGTAAATAATTTACATCTAAAGCAGGAACCTTCCAGATAAGTTCTAGTCGTCCTGACGAAGCAAGTTCTCAATATAAATGGCCTTCTTTACTTCAGCCCTTCTTTCAACTGATGGTTTTGTAAAAGCCTGTCTTTCACGCAACTCTTTTACAACTCCTGTTTTTTCAAACTTTCTTTTAAATCTTTTAAGCGCTCTTTCGATATTTTCGCCTTCTTTTACTGGAATAACGATCATGTAATTATTTTTTTTCGTGATAAAATTCGAGCCGCAAATTTATGAATTAAACATTACTAATCAAATTTATAACAAATATTTTATTTTTTAAAGTTTTGGCCACAAAATCATCCTGTTTTCAGAACATTGAAAGGCTGTTTTTGTTCTAAAAATATGGCTTTAATCGGTTATACTCGTCTATGTTTAAAATCATACTATCGCGTAAAACAGACAAATCGCTAATTTTACCATTTTTTGTTCTAAAATCCACTATCTGCCTTGCCAGCTCTTTTTTAAGATAGGGATGTCTTGAGAGCTCTTTCAGGTCAGAAAAATTTAAGTCAATTTTTCTGATTTTGGATACATCCAGTGTCACCTTATCCTCAATTTGCTTGAAAGTCTGATCGCTGATTCCATAGACTTCCTTTAATTGATTCAAATCATAAAAGCCACCGAGAATATCCCTGTATTTCACAATTCGTTTTGAAAGTTTATCGGCAATACCCGGCAATAATTCAAGAGCAATAGAGTCAGCCGAATTTAATTCAATCAATATTTTGTTGGTAGTCAATATTGTGTTTTCAACCAGGTTATCATTCTCTTCAAATACAATATACTCTGATAAAGCTTTCTTTTGTGAATTACTAATTCCCCAGATTTTAGAGAAATCTTCTTTCGTTCGGAATTTACCTCCTTTACTTTGATAGTTTCGAATAGTTTCAACCTGTTTTCCGGTTAATCCCAATCGCTGAAAATCAATATCACTGGCCGTGTTTGGATTAAAAAGGAACAGTTCAGCCCCGTTCATCTGCAAATCCGGTTTTTCAACTTTCAGTTCAACTTTCAGGTAAGGTTCAATCTTGGAAAAAACATCCTCTGTAACTCCATAAATTTTTCGGAAATCAGAATCAGAATAGATTTTGCCACCTCTGGACCTGAATTTTAATAGATTAAATTTCACTGCATCCGGAAGATCCAAACTGTCCAATGCAATAGAATCGATCGTGTTGGGATTAAAGGTGAAATATTTCTTCGACAAGATTTCTCTATTTAAGGAATCGCTCATCATGCCGAGTTCACGACTCGCCGAATCAAGTAAATTTGTCTCAATCCGTGCGGGTTTCTCGAAATAAAACAGGAAGTTATTCGCAATTGCAAGTAAAAAAATCAATATTAGCAGAATGGTGATTCCCTTGCGCTCATTACGACTGAATGTAAAATAGTCCTGAACAAATCGTTTGAAGTTCATGAGGTGAAAATCTATATACTAATTTACCTCATTTTCTTCAAATAAAAAAACCCGGTATTTCAACCGGGTTCCTGTATTCTAATATCAAATCCTATTAGCTTCTATCGATGTTATTTAAGTCGTTAAATGCGATTTTCAATCTGTCAATCATTGTTTCTTGACCTTTACGCAACCAAACCCGTGGATCGTAATATTTTTTGTTTGGTTTGTCATCTCCATCCGGATTACCAATCTGACCTTGAAGATAAGCCCTGTTTTTGGCTTCATAGATACGAATTCCATCCCAGGTAGCCCATTGGGTGTCGGTATCAATATTCATCTTTACAACACCGTACGAAATGGCTTCACGAATTTCCTCCAGAGTAGACCCTGAACCACCATGAAAAACAAAATCAACAGGTTTTTCGCCTAATCCATGCTTTTCAGAAACATATTTCTGAGAATTATCAAGGATTTTAGGAGTCAGTTTTACGTTACCTGGTTTGTAAACACCGTGAACATTACCGAATGAGGCTGCAATGGTAAAGTTTGGACTGATTGTGCTCAATTCTTCAAAAGCATAATTCACATCAGCAGGCTGAGTGTACAGTAATGAATTATCCATGCCGGAGTTATCTACGCCATCTTCTTCACCACCGGTACAGCCTAACTCAATTTCCAAAGTCATACCAATTTTGCTCATTCGAGCCAGATATTTTTTGCAGATTTCGATATTCTCCTGAATTGGTTCTTCAGATAAATCGAGCATATGCGAGCTAAACAAAGGTTTTCCGTATGTTTCGAAATGTTTTTCACCGGCATCCAGAAGTCCATCGATCCATGGCAATAATTTCTTTGCAGCATGATCGGTATGAAGTACAACATGAACTCCATATAATTCGGCAAGTACATGGACTGCTTTTGCTCCAACTATTGATCCGGCAATTTGAGCCTGCTGACCTTCAAGTTTCAATCCTTTTCCGGCATAAAACTGGCCGCCGCCATTCGAAAACTGTATAATTACCGGAGAGTTTACCAGCATTGCGGCTTCCAAAACAGCATTCACTGAATCGGAGCCAACTACATTCACTGCAGGAAGTGCGAAGTGATTTGCTTTAGCAAGTGCGAAAACTTTTTGTAAATCTTCGCCGGTAACTACACCGCGTTTTACTACTTCTGAGATCTTTGTCATTGTATAAATATTTAAATTATATTACTCTGTTTCAAACAAGAATTAATTCCACAAAAAATAAAAACTAATCATTAGCCGAATTGTTCATCAAAAACAAGAAACAACAATTAACTGCTTGATTATCTGCAATAAATAATAGTGCGAATTTAAGCAATTTATCCATCCTGAAATACTTTCAATGGAGGTGTTAAAAATTTTTTAACATACTATTCGCTTTCAATTCGGAAAACCAAATTAAAACACTATGACCATCAGCTTATATTGCTTTTACCCGATGCTTAGAATGGATAACCAATGGCAAAGGATAAGTTCAGATGCTGACTGGTTATCGGGTAATTTCCAGGAATTAACCGCACACCTTCAGGAAGTGAAGGATCACGAACTTTCAATCCCAGATCCAGACGGAAAATGAAATAGGTAAAATCGAAGCGCAATCCTAATCCGGACCCAACAGCAATTTGCTTATAAAATTCATTGAATTTAAAAACTGCACCTTCGCGATTGTCTAAACCATTGATAGCCCAAATATTTCCGGCATCTACAAACATTGCACCTTCCATTAACCAAAACAATTTAAAACGGTATTCAAGATTGGCTTCCAGTTTGATGTCAGCTGCCTGATTCGGATAAACACCTGATGGTGCCTTATATGAACCTGGCCCGAGCGACCGAACCTGCCATGCCCGGATGCCATTTGCCCCGCCGGTAAAGTACTTCTTTTCGAATGGCAAAACGTTGAAATTACCATACGGAAATCCAACTCCAACAAAACCGCGGCCAATCAGCGAACTTACCCTATTGATCATGTGACCGTAACGATATTCGAAGTCACCTTTCAAATACTGGGAGAAACGGGTATTCAGAATTTCGTAATAGGAACTTGTCTGATTCGTTACTGAATCTACCTGGGTGGCTTGATCCTTTTTTACTAATTTGCCATACAAATTCAGCAAATTACCAGCCGATTCGAAATTAACCTTATAAAACTTGTAGTCTTCCCGCTTGTTGATATTCTGTGTATTGAATGTCCAGCTATAGTTGGTTGCCACGATCAGGTGATCAGTAAAACTGCTTTTAATAAACAGGTCTTCGATTGAATTAATAAAAACAGGATTGAGATCATAGATATGGACATAATTCAGATCAACAACGTTTAAAGTAAGAAACTGAAAATTAGTTGTTTTCCAGTTATACCCAAACTTTACATTGGTTATATTTCGGGTATAATCCGGTCTGCTTTGATAGCTATATCCAAATGTAAGTTTAGTTTCAGGAATCTGAAAAGCCAACATCCTTTTAGGCCTCACCGGGCTGAGAAATTTTGGAAAAGTCAGGCTGGATATAAAACCATACTCCTGCGTATTGAAAATAGTATTGTCAATTCGTTGCCTTTCGCGGGCGACTTTCAACTGCAAATCAAAAACTTCAGCCCCGCCAAAAACATTCCTTTGCTGAAAATTCATATTACCGCCAATCCCAAGGTTTCCGGAGGAGTTTGTTCCTTCCACATCAAACGAAACATTTTGCCTTGGCAGAGGAGTTAATTGAATCCGGCAATCTAAAAGAGGAATTGAATCATTCGTATACGAATTGGTCTCAGTAAAACCAATATTGATTAGCTTGAACTGTTTGAGGCGGTTCAAGGCGCGATAGGTCTTTTCTGCATTCAGGAGACAATAATATGTACTATCTTTTATCCGGTTCAAATCATAAAACATCTCCGGTTTGTATTTTAGATTTCCGGAATACACAAAAACATATTCATTTTTTATCAATGTATCCGACTTTTGTTCAACCCAGTCAGCTGTCAGTGCCACAGCATTAAAGGAGGGATTTATCAGATAGTTTCTGATTTTGTATTTCTGATGCGCAACAACCTCAGCATCCGGATTATCCAATACTGCATCATCAATATTTACAGTAAGGTCAACCTGGTGGCTGTAAAAACTTGTATCAGCCACAAAACTTATCGACTGTTCTGAAAACATGTAATATCCACTATTTTTTAAAAAACCAGTAATTCGCTGCCGCTCAGCATTTAAAATATCCAGATCGAAAATATCGTTCCGTTTCAGAAGCTGACTGACCGTATCTTTCATTACAATACCATTCAGATTTTTGTCCTTAATAGAATATGCGTAATTGCGAATCCGGTAGGGCTGCACGGTCTTAATACTAAAAATCAAATTTAATTTTCGCTTCCTTTTGTCAATTTCAAGGGAGTCCTTTACTGACGTATTGTAATATCCTTTATTCTTCAAAAAAATAATCAACTGATCTTTACTTCGCTGATTCTGAAATTCATCGTAAAATACGGGAGACTCTCCCATCCGCTTCAGCCAGCTGTTTTCCTTCTTTGAAGAGGATAAATTATATACCCACAAATGAAATTTTAGAATACCTAATATCCTCAGGTTCTCCTTTTGCCGGATATGTGTTTTAAGCTCATCCTTTTTCAGATTTTTATCATCAACCTTTATCGAAATTTTATTGAGTAAATATTTACCTTCGGGCACAAATCTGGTAGAATTGCACGATCCGAAAAGCATAATGCCTGCCAGAAAGAAAATAGGATATATATTGAAATATTTGTTCCGAAGAAAGAATACCATCATTTTGAATTTTTACAAAAATAAACAGAGCATTTGGTTAACAAATCTTTCAGACCTTTTTATTTTTACCATTTTAGAACGAAGATTAATAAAATATGTTGAGTAAAAGCAAAATTAAACTAATCAATTCATTAAACCGAAAAAAAGATCGGGACGAATCCGGATTCTTTTTGGTTGAAGGAATAAAAATGGTTGAAGAGGCACTTGGCTCGAATTTCAACATCGAACTTCTCGTTTGCAGCACTAAATTTGCTGACCAGCATCCTGAAATTCAATACAGGGCCAAAGAAATTATTGAATCCGACAGCGAATCCATTAAAAAAGCCAGCTTGCTCCAGAATCCACAAGATGTGCTTGCTGTAGTTTCCCAGAACATGAATATCGAACCGGAACTGAATTTAACTACCGAACTTGTTTTGGCTCTGGACTTCATTCAGGATCCGGGCAATCTTGGAACTATTCTTCGGGTGGCAGACTGGTTTGGTATTCAAACCGTGATTTGTTCCGAGAATACGGTCGATGCATATAACCCAAAAGTCGTACAGGCCAGTATGGGCGCTATTTTCAGAGTAAAGACCTGGTACACTGGCCTTGAAAGTTTGATTGGCCAGGCTGCAAAAGACCAGATTCCAGTTTACGGAACCTTTATGGAAGGCCAGAATATTTATAATGAAATACTTGCCGGCAATGGCATCATTGTATTGGGAAATGAAGGTAACGGAATTTCACAGGAAGTGGCCAAACTGGTAAGTCATAAAGTTTGTATACCATCATTCTCTTCCGGACAGGGTTCAGAATCGTTAAATGTGGCAATCGCCGCCGCTATATGTTGTTCCGAATTCAGGAGAAGATAAGAAATCAAGGAAAATAGGAAAAGGGAAAAAGGAAGAAAGCTCAGATCAATAACTCTTCTTTGATCGAAGCTGAAAGTTTTCGGCAAAAGCTTCGGCACACCGCTCTCCATCCATCGCTGACGAAACAATTCCTCCGGCATAACCAGCACCTTCGCCACAGGGATAAAGTCCCTGAATCTTGACATGTTCGTAGGTATCTTCCCTCCTTGGAATGCGGATTGGCGAAGAAGTTCGCGATTCAACACCAACAATTATCGCCTCATTGGTAAGGTAACCGAATGCTTTTTTATCAATGAGCTGAAATGCCTGCTGAAGTCGCGTTCTGATTCGTTTTGGCAGTTTATCGTGCAGCGGAACAGAAACCAGGCCCGGATGATACGATGATTCCGGCAAATCCTGTGAAAAACGATTGCTGACAAAATCTGCCATTCGCTGTGCCGGTGCAAATTGAGTCTTGCCATTCAATGAAAAACACAATTGTTCGATCTGGCGCTGGAATGCGAGTCCGGCAAATACTCCCATATGCCTGAATTCATTTAAATCTTCCGGCCTGATTTCGACAACCATTCCGGAATTGGCAAACTTGGTATTCCTTTTTGTTGGCGACATTCCATTAATAACCATCTCGCCCGGAGCGGTTGCAGCCGGAACCATAATCCCTCCCGGACACATGCAAAACGAATACACACCCCGTTGTTCAACCTGTTCGACAAACGTATAACTTGCGGCAGGCAAATAAGGTCCTCGTTGAGGCTGATTGTACTGAATGGAATCAATTAGCGTTTGGGGATGTTCAGCCCGGACTCCGACTGCAAAAGTTTTTGCTTCAATCGAAATCCCTTTTTCGTACAAAAGTTCATAGATTTCGCGTGCAGAATGGCCTGTGGCCAGAATGACAGCCTCTGCTTCCACAATCGTTGTATCCGAAAGCATAATTCCGCTGCAACGATCATTTTCAACAATTAAATCAGCCACGCGGCTGTTAAAATGAATTTCGCCGCCAACCTCAATAATCTTATTGCGAATACTGGTGATGATTCCAGGAAGCATATTGGTTCCGATATGCGGATGTGCATCGATCAGGATTTCGGATAAAGCTCCGTTTGCATACAATACTTCCAGAATTTTTCGGATATTTCCACGCTTTTTCGAACGGGTATAGAGTTTGCCATCCGAAAAAGTGCCTGCCCCACCCTCTCCAAATCCATAATTCGAATCCGGATCAATCAGATGTTCCCGATGAATCCTGGCAATGTCACGTTTTCGATCGCTCACATTTTTGCCTCGCTCAAAAATAATTGGTTTAAACCCAAGTTCGATCAGGCGCAAGGCTGCAAAAAGCCCTGCGGGACCGGCACCAACAATAATTACTGAAGGTTTTTGTGAAACCAGATCGTATTTAAATTCGATTTTTTCTTCTATTGGAAGTTCATCTAAAAATACTTCAACTCCAAGATTCACTTTAATCGCACGCTGTCTGGCATCAACCGACTTTCGTTTAACGTTAATCAGCTTGATCCGCCCTTCATCAATATGAAGTTTTTCAGCAAGAATGGGTTTGTAGAATTGTTCGTCAGACGCCTGCTTAGGCGCAAGTGACAAGTTTATTTCCTGTTTCAAGATTATTCGAAGTGAAAACTTAGTATAAACATATCAGATGCTATTCTTGAAATTGCATTGGTATATACCTGCGGTTGGGTAGGTTTTGGCCCGTTATCCAGAATATTATCGAGCCCAAAGCTGAACTTCAATTCGGTTGACAGCCTGAAGAACTGAAGATAGGCATCCCAACCCATGCCTGCCTCAATGGATGAACTGAAGGGTTTCAACCGTACCAAATCTTCCTGCCCAGTTTTTGAAATATCTATGCGATATGCTCCGCCAACAATGATGTAGGGCCGCTGATTATTCATCCGACGCGATTTATACTTCAGTAACAGTGGGAAATCAAGAAAGGTCGATTTAATTGAATAGGATCGCCCGGTGTTCTGCGGATCTGTTATATCCTCAATGGGAATATTGTAGGTCAGTCTCCGCTCACCGAAAGACATACCGGGCAAAAAGCGCAGATCAAAGCTATCAGAAAGACGAAGGTTGGTCACAATTCCAACGGTAAATCCAGGATTCACTGATGCAACATCTGCCCTAATTCTGCTACTGCTATTAATTGTTGTTCCACCAATGACCTCCAGTTCAGCAGGATTAAACTTTGGATTGTCACCTATCACATTGTAATGATCGACATGAAAATCGACTGTATTAACGCCAAGGGTAAAACCAAAATGCAGGCGTTTATCATCAAATGTTGTCAGATTTTTCAACAACACCTTTTGTGCCATTGCTGTGGAACATGTCAGAATTAAAATCAGAATATAGAAAAATCGCTTCACAATGATACAGTTAACTGGTATTCAAAGAAACCGCTAAATTACAAATTTATTGTATGGCGGTTTTATTTTTGGGCAATGTAAATGGTGGCAATTCCAAAAGTCAGTCGTTTTTGGCTGGTTTTTGAGAAACCGGTTTTTTGAAGGACCGATAAAAATTTCTGATCATCAGGAAAAGCCATGACCGATTCGGGCAGATAGGAATACGCTGAACTGTCTTTGGAAACCAAGCCTCCGATAAAAGGTAAAATTTTGAAAAAATAGAACAGATAAAACTGCTTCATCGGGAAATACCTGGGTTTCGAAAACTCAAGTATAATAACCACTCCGTCAGGCTTCAACACTCTGTAAAATTCGGCAAGTCCTCTTTCCAGATTTTCAAAATTCCGAACGCCAAAAGCTACGGTAATGGCATCAAACTGTTCATTCGAAAAAGGCATTGCTTCTGAATCGCCTTTCAGGAATTCAATAGTCTGATCCAAACCCAATCGTTTCACTTTTGTCCGGCCCACCTGCAGCATTTGCTCTGAAATGTCAAATCCGATAATCTGCTTTGGGTTCAGTTTGGCTGCTGCCACGGCAAAATCGCCGGTTCCGGTAGCTACATCAAGTAAATAATCTAATTTGTAGTCTGAAAGGATTCGAATCGCCTTTTTTCGCCAAAGCTTATCGATCCCAAGCGAAAGAAAATGGTTCAGAAAATCGTATTTGGGGGCAATGTTATCGAACATCTGCTCCACCTGACGTTTCTTTTGTTGTTCAGAATCTTTATACGGGGTTACCTGCATGTAAAAAGTGTCAGTATCAGTATTCAGTCGCCTTGCTCCGGCATCCCTTTCCTTATTATCCTATCTAATATTATCTAATTAGCCGAAGTCATTTTGTCAATAAACCCGAACGATTCATCATCAATCCGTATTTCACCTTTGGTTACATGACCTAATGCGAAAAACGGAACCTTCAGACTGCTCATTAAATCAACAAAATCGTCCACATTCTTTGGATCAACGGCCACAATAAACCGGCCCATTGCCTCACCAAACAGGAATGCATCCTTGCGGATCTCGGCATCGGAGGTAATATCAAATCCAAGACCTGATGGCATTCCCGCACGCAACATCGAGAAGAATAAACCACCTTTACTGACCGGACTGGCAGAACTTAACATTCCAGACTGAACAAGTCGTTTCATCACGGAATCCAGTATCACTTCGGTGTCAATATCAAAAACGGGAAGTGCCGATTCAGTAATTTCGTGATAGAACTCCAGATACTCAGAAGAATTAATATCATCGTAAGTCTTGCCTATCATGAAAATATTATTGCCTTTCTTCTTGAAACTATGCGTGATCAGCTTGTCCTTATCAGGAACCGAAGCCATTATGCTGATAATAATTGTCGGAATAACAGGACCCTGGCCTGAAAAAGAATCAAACCTGATCTTCCGGTCGGTCAATTTGATATTATACTTATTGCACGCGTTTTCAAGTCCCTGCTTTGCTCCTGCTGCTACAAACTGTCCGTTTGGATCAGCAATATTGATGTGGTACAAAAATGAACTGATCGCCTCCGGAACAGCACCAAAACAAATCATTTTGCGAACAGCTCTGGAAACCAGAATTTCAGTTGCTTTTTTCGGATCTATCTCGAGATGCTGATGAAGTGCATGAGTAGAAATAGCCATCATCTGACCATTTTCAGAACAAAACATACCAGTTTCGTCATTATCATCGTTTGAGATAGCTGAAAGGTCCATTGAATCTTCGCTGAAATCATTAAAATAATTAATCGCAGCAAGATTTGGGTCAGCCATCAGGTTAAACACAATATCTTGAATATCTTGTTCTTCGGGTAATTGATCAATCGTAAATTCCATAATTTCGTCATTTTGTTCTAACATGATGTGTCATTTTGAAATAAATGAAGCCACAAAAATAATTAAGTAGTTTGTTATTCCATTAGTTTTGAGTAATTTTTAATTTTGCAACGCACAAAAAATCTTCATTCATATGAATCAAAAAATAGCTCTGATTACCGGTGCCACAGCTGGTATAGGCTACGAAACGGCCAACTTGCTTGCTCAAAATAATTACAATCTGATTCTTACTGGACGAAGAAATGAACGCTTGGAATCACTTAAAACTAAACTTGAGTTAACATTCGGCTGCAAAATCCTCCTTTTGACCTTTGATATCCGGTCAAGAAAAGCTACGGAAACAGCCTTAAACAGTATCCCTGAAGAATGGAGAGCCATTGATGTTTTAATCAATAATGCCGGCCTTGCAGCAGGATTAGGTCCGGTAAATTCCGCAGATGTCGACGATTGGGAGAACATGATTGATACAAACATTAAAGGACTGCTCTATACTATTCGGACCATTACCCCATGGATGGTAGAAAGACAATCGGGTCATGTGGTCAACATTTCATCCATTGCCGGGAAAGAATCGTATCCGAATGGCTCAGTTTACTGCGGTTCAAAGCATGCGGTAGCAGCTATTTCAAGAGCGATGAGAATTGAACTTATGCCATTTGGAATAAAGGTTTCATCGATTGCCCCGGGGGCTGTTGATA
>CAIPKZ010000020.1 GCA_903865775.1 uncultured Prolixibacteraceae bacterium
GTGATGGAATAATTTTGAATAAACTGTCTTCCAGCAAACGATTAAAATAGTTACGTCTACCCTGGTACATTTCCGAAATATCTTTTTTTGAATCTTCGGTTTGCAGGTATTCCGAAAGTGCGTATTGTAAAGGTGTATTTACGTTATATATCTGGAACTGCTGAATTCTCCTGAATTCGTTCATCAGTTTTTCAGGACCAAGAATATAGGCCAATCCCCAGCCGTTGATGTTAAAAACAGGTCCGAAGGATGAAACGATGAAACTTCGGCTGGCAAGCTTTTCATATTTTGCAACACTCTGATGGGTATTGTTGTCGAATACAATTGATTCAAAAACTTCATCGCTCAGAATAATGATATTGGTTCCGTTGGTTAAGTGCTGAAGCTGAATCAGATCAGAATCGGTCAGGACGGCTCCGGTTGGATTATGAGGCGAATTGATGATGATCATCCGGGTTTTCGAAGTAATCATTTTCCGCACCTCTTCCCAGTCGATATGAAAATCAGGTTGTTTCAGCGCTACATAAACCGGACGACCTCCGTTGATTGAAATGGCCGGAGCATAAGATTCGTAAGCCGGTTCGAAAAGAATAACTTCATCCTCATCTTTTACTGCGGAACTAATTGCAGTCATGATGGCCTGAACCTGGCCTGCGGTAATGGTTATTTCAGTTTCAGGATTGTAGGTATGATTGTATAACCTTGAAACACGGGCTGAAATTACCTCGCGCAATTCGCTGATACCTTCGTGTGGTGCAAAATTATTATATCCCGACCGAATGTAGGTAGCAGCCAGATCGGCCAGTTTTTCCGGACAAGGGAAATCCGTCTTTCCAAGTGAAAGATCGACTGCCCCGGTTTCTGTAACCAGTTTATTTACGATGGAAAAAATACTTCCTTTTGTATTCGGTAATTTTGAAAGAGCCATGAATTTACTATTGAACTGCAAAGTTAAAAAAATAAGCTATTCACATTCAATTCTATTTGGTTTGTATTCACATTTAACCTTTAATAAATCAAGTTGTTCATCTCAGAACTTCCTTTAAAACTGCGAGTGATTTGATTTCGCCCAGATTGTCAAAATGAATTTTGTAAAATTCAAGGAGTTTTTCAAGTACAATATTCCGTTCGCTATGTGAATAGTCCAGCGTTTCAAGAGATGAGAAATCGACATCAAATAGTCTTGAAAATAAGACCGTTGCATGCTTGTCGGTGAACTGATTGTGCATCGGTTCGTGACTCACAAAAAGGGCACTTTGCATGTCAAAAAAATTGCTGATTTGCGAATTATCCTGACTTGGACTGATGCCCAGAAACCTGGTTAATTTAAAAAGAAACCAGATGTGGAAATTGCTTACGCCCGATTCTGTCAAATCGAGGAAATTTAATGAATGAAAAATAAAATCGAACAGCTCCGGATTAGGTTCTTCCTCTCGTAAACATTTGAACAGTATCTCGGCCAGAAAAAAAACCTGTGAACTTTTTCTTATGTCAAAAGGAATGGAGCTGTAAGGATATGCAATCCGGGCATTTTTAAGCCGTTGAATATCATGTCCTGCCCTATAATACAATTCGAGATCGAGCAAATAGAGCGGTTGAAAAGCAGAAGCTTTTACCGTTGAATTTTTGCTTCGCACGCCATTAATCATGAACGACTGCCTGCCGTATGCTTCCGTATAAATAGCGGCGATCAGGCTGGTTTCGGAGTATTTAATAGCATGCAAAAAAATTCCCCGGGTTTTTTCGAGCACAATTCAAAATTTTAATGGATAAATAGAATTTTGGTAATTTTCGTTTTTTCACCCAGAGGATCGGTCATAAATACCAGATAGACACCAGTTTTGCATCGGTTGTTGTTCTGGTTGCGGCCATCCCAAATGGCCTGTCCACCGAGGGAAATAGTTTTATAAACCAGGTTTCCACTGATGTCGGTTATTTTCACATCCGTATTATCGATCAGCCCCTTGACCACAATTGGGCCTTCGTAGGTTTCGCGCACAGGATTCGGATAAACGTAAACATCGCTGAATTCTTCGCTTCCTGCTGTGGCATCGCCCATGTATGAAATTAGTCCGGAAGCTGTTCCGATAAAAACCTCGCCGGATTGCTGGTTAATGGCGATATCAGTTATTACATTACTTGGCAAAGGACTGTCTTCCGAAGTAAAATGCCTGATTTCAGTTTCACCATTTTCGGAGATTAAAAATACTCCGGAATTTTTGGTCCCGAACCATTTCCGGTTGGCGCCATCAACGGCAATGGCAGTGATGGTTTCCTTTTCGAGCAAGGGATGGAAAAGTCCATCTGGAATATTCAGACCCGGGCGTGAAGCATACATTACACTTTCCGTCCAAATACTTGATGGATTGCTGTAAACAGCCACTCCTCCGGAAGTTCCGACCCAAAGCTCGCCGTTCTTGTCTTCAACCAATGAATACACATCACTCATTTCGTGAAAAAATTCTCCTTCGGAATTTACAAAACGGGCAATTACCTTTTGACCTTTCACTTGATTGTTGGCACTGTTCAAAACATACAAACCGTATCCACGGGCAACTACAATCCATTTGTCATCCTTCTGAGTTACAACTACTTTACCAATCGTTGCTTTATTGGCTATTTCAGCCAAATCAAAGGCTTTCCAGGTGCCATCGGCCTGATGTTCTGAAATAACTTTAGGTACACCTGAATTAGTGACCCACAAGTTTCCTTTCGAATCGAATGCCATTCCGCCAATCCGGACATAGGCCGCATCGGGTTGTGCGGGCAATTGTGTTTGCAGGGTGCTGTTGAGATTATCGAATCGGTTGACATATTTCCCGGAATTAAATTCAAGAACTCCACCGCCCCACGAACCGGCAAAAATATGTTCAGGATTTTTCGGATCAACTGCCATGCAGACAATATCTCTGAAATCATTCGGATTTGGAAATACTCTATTATCGAAAACCGACCAATTGCCCTGGTTATTCAGTTGAAATTTAGGCGGAGAATATAAATTTCCCCAGGCATTATCCCTTCCGCCTGAAGTAATCCAAAGATCCTGACCGCTTGTCACCATCGAGAATATCATATTGTCTTCAGGTCCTTCCGGAATTATTTTTTCGGTTTGGGACCCTGCTTTCACCAGACCGCTTACAGGGTCCGCAATCCAAAGAATGTTTTGAGCGTCCTGAACAGCACATGCCGTCTGAATCGGCTTGACTTCACCTTCAGGAAAGACATATTTATTGATATAATTTACCCGTTCAAAGGTCGCATTGTAAACAAGAACTTCTTCGCGACTCGATATGACCAGGTAGTCAGTGTTTTGAGTCATTTCGGAAACATAGTGGATTTCAGGCAGAAACGGGCTCCAGATATCTCCGTTTAACGCGTACATTTCGTCTGCAGCATATTGGTCAGGAGTATAATTGGCAATCATTTTCCCTTTGAAGTATTCTATTTTACTGAACTTGCTGCCGGAATGAGGAATTGTCGTCTGTCTCACCCAATTGGTATAATTTTGAAGGTTTGGATCTGCAGCATTTGCCTTGTAGATTCCATTTTCAGTGGCCGCATAGAGGAATTTTCCATCCGTGGCTAAATCAAAAACCTTGAGATAACTACCTTCATTGCCAATATAATAGGTGTCTTTTATTTCCTTCTTTTCGAGGTTGATTACCACGATGCCAAATCCACAGGAGAGGTACGCCAGATTTCCGGCAAAAAGAATATTGTTGATTGTTTTATCCGCAGCGAGTTGTTTTCGTTTGATATCCGAAAGGTTGAAAATGCTGCTTCCGATCATCAGATCAATATTGGCATTTTGGTAGGCAATCAGAAGCAGGTTATTTTCCTTGCTGAAAGCCAGCCTCTGAATCCCTACATCCGAAAGCCCGCTGATCCCGGACATTTTCTGAATACTGTTATCCGCTTTGTCGTATGAAAATAAACCGCCTTTTGTTACGCAGTATATTTTGCTCCCGGTATCCTCAACGTTTATTGCGCTGGCATACGACTGATAATCGGTCCAGTCGCCAACAGCAGGTTGAGCATTAATCCGTATAGCTGCGATACAAATCCATGCGATTATTAACAAATACCTCTGTTTGTTCATGCGGTTTTGAATTGGGATAAATACTCCACTAATTTTTGAACAGCTCTGCCCCTGTGACTAATTTTGCTTTTTTCGCTCATCGGCATTTCGGCAAAACTGAGATGAGATTCATCCGGTTTGAATATCGGGTCGTATCCAAAACCGGTTGTCCCCCGTTTTTCTTCCAGAATCAGACCTGACACAACTCCTTCAAATTGAGTTTCCTGTCCGTCAATCACCAATGAGATGACTGTTCTAAAACGTGCATTTCTGTTTTTTATTTCAGACAATTTTTCCAAAACCAGGTTCATGTTATTTTCGGCACTTCTCGCATCACCAGCATAACGGGCCGAATAGACGCCAGGTTCCCCATTCAGAGATTCAATTTCGAGACCGGTATCATCAGCAAAACAATTCAATCCGTATTTATTGAAAATGTAGAACGACTTTTCGGAAGCATTGCCTTCGAGTGTTTCCTGATTTTCTGGAATTTCATCGGTGCAATTGAAGTCATTCAGGCAGAGCAATTCAATTGAATCGCCAAGCAAGTGTTTTATTTCCTGAAGTTTATGCTGATTGTTTGTTGCGAATACGAGTTTCATTTCACTAAAATAATCCGTGAATCTGGGCATCAATGCGGTCGATTACATTACTTAAATCTTCCGGATTGTTCTGGAAGTCAATTCGGTCGACGTCGATAATCAGCAATTTCCCTGCTTTGTAGCGGTTTACCCAGGCTTCATAGCGTTCGTTTAACTGTTTCAGGTAGTCGATGCGGATCGAACTTTCGTATTCCCTTCCCCGCTTCTGAATCTGATGAACCAGAGTAGGAACGGTAGCCCTCAGGTAAATCAACAGATCAGGTGCCTGTACCATTCGGTTCATCATTTGAAAAAGTGTAGTATAGGTATGAAAGTCACGGGTCGACATCAGCCCCATGGCATGGAGGTTGGGTGCAAAAATCTCTGCATCTTCATAGATGGTGCGGTCCTGAATTACGGTTTTGGCCGAACTTCGGATATCAACAACCTGTTTAAAGCGACTGTTCAGGAAGTAAATCTGAAGGTTAAACGACCAGCGCTGCATGTCTTCATAAAAATCGTTCAGGTATGGATTTTCATCAACATCCTCATAATGAGGACTCCATTTATAATGTTTGGCGAGTAATTCTGTCAGCGTTGTTTTTCCGGCACCGATGTTTCCAGCTAAAGCAATATGCATTTTATTGAACTTTAAAATTTGAACTAAAATACGAAATTAAACAAGGAAAAATGAAAAGGAAAAGGGAAAATGGAAAAAGCAATTAAGTTGTTGAATTGATGTGACTTAAAAAATGGTTAAAGCGATTTGTTGAGTTCAATCAGTTGATCGATATATTCCCTGTCGTTTGCAAGTCGTGGAATTTTATTCTGACCACCTATTTTTCCCCGGCTTCTCATCCATTCATAAAATAAACCTTCTTTTGCGATGACAACATGGGGCAATTCGAGGCTGAGATTTTTATGCCGCTTGGCTTCATAGTCTGAATTAATCGTCTTCAAGGCTTCATCAAATACTACGATAAATTGATTCAAATCTACTGGTTCATTTTGGAATTCGATCATCCACTCGTGTGCTCCCTTCTGATTGTCTTGCATATAAATAGGGGCACCTGTATATTCTGAAATGACTGCGTGGGTTTGCTGACAGGCAATTTGAAATGCTTTTTCAGCATTATCGATGATGACTTCTTCGCCAAAAGCATTGATAAAATGCCTGGTTCGCCCGGTAACTGTGAATTTGTATGGATATTTCGAGGTAAACCTGATGGTGTCGCCGATAAGGTACCGCCAGAGGCCTCCGTTGGTCGAAATGACCATCGCATAATTCTCACCGATTTTAACATTGTGCAGGGAAATTGCATTCAGGTTATCCGAACGGAAATCCTGCATCGGGATAAACTCATAATATATTCCATAATCAAGCATGAGAAGCATATCATTTTTCTCCGGATCATCCTGAATTCCGAAAAATCCCTCCGAAGCATTGTAGGTTTCCATGTAATGCATTTGAGTGCCGGGAAAAAGCTTTTCGTACTGTGCGCGGTAAGGTTCAAATTTCACCCCTCCATGAGTAAAAACTTCAAGGTTTGGCCATACTTCCAGAATGTTGTTTTTCCCGGTAACTTCCAGAACTTTCTTGAGCAAAACCAGATACCACGAAGGAACACCGGCAAATGAAGTTACATTTTCATCCAACGAATGCTCGATTATCTTGGTAATCTTCTCTTCAAATTCTTCAATCAGTGAAATTTCAGTTGAAGGGGTGCGGTAGAAATCGGTCCAGAAAGGAATATTTTCGATGATGATGGCCGAGAGGTCGCCGTAGTAGCAATTGTTATTGTAATTATTTACCTTATGACTTCCACCCAGGGTTAAAGATTTTCCTGAAAGTATGCCGGAATCCGGATTGTTTTTCAGATAAATGGCCAGAACATCGCGGCCACCGCGAATATGGATGTCTTCGAGCGAATCTTTGCTCACCGGGATAAATTTGCTTTTGTCGTTGGTTGTTCCTGAAGATTTGGCAAACCATTTGGTTTCGCCGGGCCAAAGAAGGTTTTTTTCACCCAGCATCATCCGTTCAACGGTCGGTTTAATATCATCGTAACTCTGAATTGGTATCTGGTTGCAGAATTCCTTTTCAGAATGAATGGCTTTAAAATTGTTTTTTAAGCCAAATTCAGTGTTTTCGGCTTTATCCAGCAGATCAAAAAGAACCTCACGCTGAACTTCGTGAGGGTGCTTTTTAAACAGCTCGATCTGATAGATCCGCTTAAAATTGACCCAATTAATGATAGAATTGATTACCGGCATGCAGGGACGTTTTCTGTAGGGTCAAATTTATTAAAAAATCTGACTTAAGTTTAATTGCACA
Organism: uncultured Prolixibacteraceae bacterium; assembly: GCA_903865775.1. Classification (GTDB taxonomy): domain Bacteria; phylum Bacteroidota; class Bacteroidia; order Bacteroidales; family Prolixibacteraceae; genus Aquipluma. Next base: position 6,995 of record CAIPKZ010000020.1, read on the forward strand.
TGGTTCAGGCTCCGGAATATTTTAATAAGCAATCCGTCCTCAGGAAATGGTGCCTGAAATATATTTTCTTATTTTTACTTCCGATTTTACCTGTCAAAAATCTATCCTATGAACTACATTGACCTGGTCCTTGGTATAATCCTGATTATTGCTGCAATTCAGGGATTCCGAAACGGCTTTATTGTTGAACTTGCCTCGCTTGCTGCACTGATACTGGGTATTTGGGGAGCAATCAAATTCTCAGACTGGACAGCCGGATTTATCACCAAGAATACCGGGTTTCATTCAGAACACCTGAACATCATTGCTTTTGTGATTACCTTTATAGCCATTGTTATTGTAATTTTCGTGCTTGGCAAGATACTCGATAATGCTGTCAAGGCTGTTGCTCTTGGTTTTCTGAACCGCCTGGCCGGAATTATTTTCGGGGTATTGAAAACTGCAGTGATTCTGAGCATTTTTCTTTTACTAATAGAAAGTGTCGACGAAAATGTTCATCTGCTCCCGGCAGATCAAAAAGCTGAATCGAAAATTTATACCCCAATGAAACGGTTAGTACCGACTTTATTCCCTTTTATCAAACTCTGGAATATGGATGGCAAACCAAAACCTGAAGAAAAAAGTATCGATAAAAATGCTCCGGTAAAATCAACCTGAAATTTCCTTTCGTCATTTTCTCCACAGATTTTCCACGTAAAACCATTGATTTTATATCTTTGGGCGAATTTTTCAGGCTGGACCAAGAGTCTGCGGATAGAAAGAATTGTATTTAATTCAGAAAATAAGAATGAATTTTGTTGACGAATTACAGTGGAGAGGCATGATCCACGACATTATGCCGGGAACCAAAGAACAACTCGATAAAGAATTAACTTCGGCATACGTGGGGATTGATCCTACAGCCAATTCACTGCATATCGGACATTTGGTCGGCGTGATGATGCTCAGGCATTTTCAGATTGCAGGCCATAAACCCATTGCTTTGGTTGGCGGAGCCACCGGAATGATTGGCGATCCATCAGGGAAATCGCAGGAACGGAATCTGCTGGATGAAACTACTTTGCGCTACAATCAGGAATGCCTTAAAATACAGTTGGCTAAATTTCTTGATTTCGAATCGGATGCACCGAATGCAGCCGAAATGGTCAATAATTACGACTGGATGAAAGATTTTACCTTTCTGGATTTTATCCGTGACATTGGCAAACACATCACGGTAAATTACATGATGTCGAAAGATTCAGTCAAAAAACGACTTGATTCTGACAGCGGTTCCGGGATGTCATTCACCGAATTTACCTATCAGCTGGTCCAGGGAACAGATTTTCTTCATTTGTATGAGACCAGAAATACCAAACTTCAAATGGGCGGTTCCGATCAATGGGGAAACATAACCACCGGAACTGAATTGATCCGCCGGAAAACCGGAGGAGAAGCTTTTGCACTCACATGTCCGCTGATTAAAAAGGCTGATGGCACCAAATTCGGCAAAACCGAATCAGGTAACGTCTGGCTTGATGCGAAATTAACTTCACCCTATAAATTCTATCAGTTCTGGATCAATACTTCGGATGAAGACGGCGAAAAATACATTAAAATATTTACGCTGCTTTCGAAAGACCAAATTGCGGAGTTGGTTGCTCAGCACGCCGAAGCACCGCATTTGCGTCTGCTTCAAAAACGACTTGCTGAAGAAGTAACCGTGATGGTTCATTCGCGCGAAGATTTTGATTTAGCCGTTGAGGCCTCGCAGATTCTGTTCGGACAAGGAACTGCCGAACTTCTCAATAAACTTGACGAAGAGACTTTTCTTTCTGTTTTCGAAGGTGTTCCACAGTTTAAAATTTCCATGAAAGAACTCGAAGCCGGAATTAAAGTGGTCGATCTTTTGGCTGAAAAAGCCATGGTATTCCCTTCAAAAGGAGAGCTCCGACGCACTGTTCAGGGCAATGGATTAAGCATAAATAAAGAAAAAGTGACTGATGCCGAATCTCTTATCGATCACAATTTTTTAATTGGAACTAAATATCTTCTGGTTCAAAAAGGAAAGAAGAACTATTTTCTGCTGATCTGTGAATAAAATTCAGAATAACTTTCAGGATTACTCCATACTAAATATGGATATGCTTCGTTAAATTTTCGACCAAAATACTTTTCTATGACAAATTTTTTTGATAATCAAAATCTTCTGGATACGCTCTGGAAATGGAAGAAACATTTGATTGTTGTCGGCATTCTTGCCATTGTTTTTTCAGCTTTTTTCTCATCATCTATTTTTATTAAGCCGAAGTATAAATCAACGGCGCGGATATATCCAAGCAACAACATTTTCACCTTCAGTGATGAATCGCAGAGTGAGCAATTGCTTGAAATTATCAGTTCTCTTGATATTAAATTTCGGGTGATTGATGTATTTGACCTGAGTTCAGTATACAAAATCAGCAAGAAAGAACCACAATATCTTTCCAATATGATGTCGGAATTCAATGATAATGTATCGTTCAAAAAAACTGAGTACGAAACAGTAGAAATTCAGGTATTAGATACCGATCCTAAGCGGGCATGTACCATGTGTGATTCTATTATTTCATTTCTTGATCAAAAGATAAGGTCGATGCACCGAGTTAAATATCAGGAAGTTGCTGATATTATTAAAAAGGATATTCGATTAGTTACTCATCAAAGCGATTCGGTACTTGAAAAACTGAATTTAATACGAAAGGATTATAACATACTTGACTATGAATTGCAAGTAAAGGAAGTCACCAAGGGGATGGTCAAGGTCTTGACAGATCAGAAAACAAACACAACCGGCGGAAAAGAGATTGAACAATGGATGAAAAATCTTGCTGAAAAGGGAGGTGAATATGAGAGTTTGTATACTTCGCAAAAGAAATTGGTCAGCCAGATAGATTCTCTTAAAAAAGAATATAATCAATCGATGAGCAGTGCAACCAAAAAAATCATTTACGGTCAGCGGGTGCAAAATCCTGTTCCTGCCGATAAAAAGTCCTATCCGCTTCGTTCGCTGATTGTCTTTATTTCAACTTTTGCAGCTCTGTTTGCTGCCATATTGGTGATTTTGTTTCTTGAAAACAAGAATAAAGTTTAATCTGTGTATCAAGCCAGGCTAAAGATTGTACTTTTCTATCTCATTTCAGCATCGTTTATTTCGCTGAATGTATTCTTCCTTGCGACGAAGAATTCGATGATAATCAATATCTTACCCCTGGTATTTTTCATTGTCTTGTTGGCAATTTATGCCTTCGATGCACTTTTATATCTGACAGTTTTTCTCACTCCTATTTCGCTTCCGCTTTCCGAAATTATGCCAGGGCTGGCATTTAATATGTCATTGCCGACAGAACCATTGCTTTTTGGAATATTGCTCATTTTTATTTTGAAGTGTTTTGCAATCGGAAAATTCGATCGGGAGATTTTGAACCATCCTGTTTCATGGATCATTTATTTCATTTTATTTTGGTTGTCGGTAACAAGTTTTACCAGCTCAATGCCCCTTGTTTCATTTAAATTTCTGCTCTCCCGTATCTGGTTTATTGTGGCATTCTACCTGTTAACGCTCAAACTGTTCGAAACAGGAAAAAATATTGAAAAGTATATATGGCTCTACACATTGCCGTTACTGATCGTTATTTTTTATACCATTAACCGACACCTGGAATACGGACTTTGGGATAAGCAGGCAGCCAATTTTGTGCCTAATCCGTTTTACAACGATCATACAGCCTACGGCGCTGCTATTGCCATGTACCTGCCATTTTTATTTGGCTTTTCATTTACCAAAATGTATTCGTCTGCGGTAAAACCCTTTGTTCGGATTGTATTGGGTATTCTTCTGATGGGACTTATCCTATCATACGCTCGGGCAGCATGGATAAGTATGGCTGTTGCTTTGGCTGTTTGGATTTTTATGCGGCTGAAATTGAAGTTCAGGCCACTTTTTATCGCTTTTTGTTTTACCCTTTCATTGGTACTTGTTTTTCAAACCGAAATCCTGATGTATCTGGAACGGAACAATACCGAATCGTCGGCGAATCTGGGTGAGCATATTTCTTCGATAACCAATATTTCATCGGATGCTTCCAATCTGGAGCGTCTTAACCGATGGAGTTGTGCCATCAGGATGTTTAAAGACCGGCCTGTTTTTGGCTGGGGACCTGGAACTTACATGTTTAATTATGCCGGATATCAGCTTACCGCTGAACGGACAATAATAAGTACAAATTCGGCTGATGGGGGAAATGCGCACAGTGAGTACCTTGGTCCAATGGCTGAATCAGGTGTTTTGGGATTGATTAGCTTTCTGGTATTGGTTTCCGTGGTATTTTACACTGCGGTCCATACCTATTCCAGAACGCGCGATAAGCGGCTGAAAACTATTGTGATGAGTGCACTGCTTGGGCTGATTACCTATGTTGTTCATGGAACATTGAACAATTTTCTGGATACAGACAAACTATCCGTTCCGTTTTGGGGATTTATCGCGATTATAGTGACTATTGACATCCAAACCAGAAAAGCAACTCAAGCCGAACCGTTACCCAAAAAAACAGATTAAAAAAAGGCCTGCACCTGGCAGACCTTTTAGATATTCTGAATCGAATCAGGATTATTTCTTCACACGTTCATAGTATGAACGGTCGCGTGTATCGATCTTCAAAAGATCTCCTTCATTAATAAACATTGGAACCATGATTTCGGCATTAGTCTCGAGAATTGCAGGTTTCAATGCATTTGAACTGGCCGTATTTCCCTTTTCACCGGCTATGGTCGATGAAACAAGCAGCTCAACAAACGCAGGCATTTCAACGGTAAGCGGAGTCTCAGTATCCACATGGTAATTGATTTCTACCATTTGTCCTTCTTTCATCAGATCAGCATTATCAACCAAATCGGATAAAATAGTTACCTGCTCAAAGGTTTCGGAATGCATGAAATTAAATCCTGCCTCATCCTGATATAAATATTGGTAAGGACGACGTTCAATCCGGACGACATTGATTTTTGCTCCTGAACTGAATGTATTCTCGATCGTTCTTCCTGTTTTTAAGTTTTTAAGTTTTGTCCGGACGAAAGCCGGCCCTTTTCCAGGTTTAACGTGCTGGAAAGATACCACCTGAAACAACTGTTCATTGTATTCAATCGACAATCCGTTTTTAATATCTGTTGTAGTAGCCATAAAAGATTTTTATAATGATTTTTAATCGGGTGCAAAAGTAAAGAAATATTGCTGATTCAGGAATTTCTGTCTATTATTTTAAATAATTAACAATCAACCTTTTATTCTTTTGTCAATTGTGTGATGCCATTTATTTTGTATGAATTAAGCTCACATTTGAGCGCTCCGATCATCAACTCAAATTCGGCATAAATCGGAAGTCTGTTGGCATCCTTGGTAATATATATTTTCAGATCGTCCGACCCTTTCAGCAGTTTTCCTTTGGGAACTTTCGGAGAAACCACGTAACATTCTTTTCTGCCAATCTTTGTGTCAATGGTCTCAATCCCAATATATTTCAGGTGCATCAGGAATAATTCGTCGCCATGGTATACTGGAATTTCAACGGTTTCACCGGCAAGCAATGCCTCGAAATACTTGTTTTGCCTGATGTAAAAAAAAACACTGATCAAATCATTCACATGGGAAGGTACTTTATGACGACCTGATTTTAAGCTGAAAATAGAATCATTGACGTGATCATATGTTACCTCATCATAAAACCGGTATTTTTGTTCTTTGACTGTGCGCACCGACTTGACAGGAAGGTAGGTTTCCGGATCAACCCAACTTTCGAAAACGTCATTCACTTCGTAAATTTGATCAACCAGCCCCGTAGTCCGGCCTCTCACATGGTAATGGATGGTTTGCTTTTTATTTAGTTTTTCATACTCTGCAGTTAAATTGGCCTTTCCACCCTTGAGGAATCCAAATCGGAGAATATATTCCATTTCTTCAATCGGACCAGCGTTTATGCGAAGTGCAGAAGCAAACAAAAAGCTAAAAATCAGTAATATTCTCATCCCAACATATTTTTTTTCGATACAGTAGCCACAAAATCTTTCAGATAAAACGGCTCAAAATAAGCAACGTTTTCAAATCGTTTATTGATATATGCCTGCCAAACCAATTTTCCCATATGCTGAGCTGAAGCTTCGATGCCATCTACAAAAATGGCATTAGTCGATTTTAAAACCGGAATACACTTTGCTGATCCGTTCCCAAAAACAACGAGCTGTTTTTCGTTTGATTCACCGGCGAAAAATGATTCGTCTATAATTTCAGCAGTCACAGGTTTCAGAACATTTCCGTTTTCATCGAGCAGCATGGTATAGACCTCCATCCGGCGGGCATCAATCATAGGACAGAATAAGCTGGGCTTTTCTTCAGAAATAGCGTATTTTTCAAGGTTAGACATCACATGATCGCTCATAGCTTCAAGCGTTCCGATGGCAATCAAGGGAATGCTACTTGCATAACAAATGCCTTTTGCTGTTGAAATTCCAATCCGAAGTCCGGTATAGGAACCAGGTCCTTTGCTCACCGCCACGGCAACCAGATCGTTTGGTTTAATATTGTTCCTTTCCATCAGGCTATCAGCGAAGACAGTAACGAGCCGTGCATGGTTTTGTCCGTCTTTTGACTCTATTATGTCAATGATATGCCCGTCTTCCATTAGGGCAACGCTGCAAACTTCGGTAGAAGTTTCAAGAATAAGAATGACTGCCATTTCGGATTGATTTTAAATACAAAATTATTCATATAAACAATGTACCGGATGTTTTGTGCAAAAGAAATCCTAAGTATTCTACAATTCCTGATTATTTTTAGTTTGCATTACCTAATAGTTCGATCATTTATATTATTTTTATCCCTTATTATCAGAAGAAAAAGCAGATGTATCATACCGTAATTATTGATGACGATCAATTGGCAAGACGGGGACTTAGACGCATCCTTGAGCAAAATTTCAAAGAAATTGAAGTTTTGGGAGAGGCCGACTCTGTTGCTTCCGGTTTATCATTGATTAATGAAGTAGATCCTGATCTGGTTTTTCTGGATATCGAAATGCCTGATGGCACAGGGTTTAGCCTTTTGGAACAACTTCCCGGAATAAATTTTAAATTGGTTTTTACTACATCTTACAGTGATTATGCCATCACTGCATTCAGATATTCTGCATTCGATTACATTGTAAAACCTGTTCTGATCGAAAATGTTCGGTTGTTGATGGAACGGATCAGTGAAGTACCTGTACTGAAAGAAACCGAAAGAATTGAAGTACTGAAAAAAAGCCTGATTCGCGGTGAAAGTGAAGACGCCACCATCGCACTGCCTGAAATTAATGGCTATACGATCGTTAAAGTTAATGATATTATACGGTGTGAAGGAGAACGAAACTATTCCCGGATATTTTTTAAGAATGGTACTTCAACGTTGATTAGCCGCACATTGCTTGATTTTGACAACTTGTTGGTTAACCATGGTTTTTTTAGGATTCATCGGTCACATCTCATCAGTTTAAAAAATGTTAACCGTTACCTGAAGACTGATGGAGGATTAGTGGAAATGCTGGATAAAACACAATTGCCGGTTTCACCAAAATTTAAAGACGAATTATTGAATCGCTTACTGTATAACCGGATCTGATTTTAATTCGCAGCATTTCTAAAAGGTCAAAGTTCCTTTGCAAGAATTACAAAACTATGTATACAATAAAGAAGCTACAATCAATCATCTCCGAAGAAATTGCCAAAGAAATCAGTCAGTTAAACGAAACAGAACCCAAAAATCTTTACGAACCAATTAGTTACGCCTTATCCATGGGCGGAAAAAGGTTGCGCCCGGTAATGGTGCTCCTGGCCGGAAACTTATTCAGCGATTCGATTGAAAATGCTTTGCCGGCAGCTCTGGCTATTGAGGTTTTCCATAATTTCACACTTTTACACGACGACATTATGGATGGGGCCGAATTACGGCGCAATTCATTATCGGTTTATAAAAAATACAATCAGAATATTGCGATTTTATCGGGTGATGCCATGTCAATTATGGCCTACAATTACTTGCTGAGATGCGATTCTTCCGATCATACCGGAATGATCCGGCTTTTTTCACAAACTGCTCTCGAAGTCTGTGAAGGCCAGCAACTCGATATGGATTTTGAATCCATATTGGATGTTTCGATTCCTCAGTACATGAATATGATACGTCTGAAAACTGCCGTATTGCTTGCATGCAGCTTAAAACTTGGTGCCATGGCAGTAGGAGCTCCTGATAAATCTTCAGATTTGCTATATGCTTTTGGATTAAACCTTGGAATCGCTTTTCAGATTCAGGACGATTTGCTTGATGTTTTTGCCAATCCTGACAAATTCGGCAAAAAAGTCGGAGGCGATATTGTGTCCAATAAAAAGACATTTTTGTTGTTAAAGGCACTTGAATTGTCCGATTCCGGATTAAAAATTACTATTCAGGATTGGATGACTAAAAGTGAATTTGATGAGACGGAAAAGATACAAGCCATAACAGAGATCTATAAAAAATTAAATATCAGAATGATAACTGAAGGGTATGTGAATGAATATTATAAATTGGCATTAAATCTTTTGGAAGAAATTGAACTTCCCGGAGAAGCAAAGAATGAATTGCTTCAATTAGCCGCAATGATCATGACCCGGGATCATTAATTTTATCAGGAAACAAGTTATATTTGCCGTGAATTTTTCGGAATCGTATTTTTCACACTGACATTAAAGCTTAAAACAAATTATATGGCACAGAATATTGGAAAAATAACTCAGGTAATCGGACCGGTTATCGACATTACTTTCGATCAGGAAGGCAGTGAGCTTCCCAGAATCTATGATGCATTGGAGATCGAAAGGGAAGGGCAGCCTAACCTGGTACTCGAATGTGAACAGCACATCGGCGAAAATACTGTTCGGGCCATTGCAATGGATTCAACCGATGGATTTCGACGCGGAATGGAAGTCATTGCCACAGGCAAACCAATTACTATGCCCAAAGGTATAAATGTTCTGGGCCGCTTGCTCAATGTGACCGGAAATCCTGTTGACGGGATGGTCCCACTGGTAAAAGATGGACTTAGCATTCATAACGAGCCACCCCTTTACGAAGATTTAACCACTGAAACTGAAGTTCTTTTTACGGGAATAAAAGTTATCGACCTGATTGAACCGTATGCCAAAGGAGGGAAAATCGGATTATTTGGTGGTGCAGGTGTAGGCAAAACTGTGCTAATTCAGGAACTGATTAACAACATTGCCCTTGCACACAGCGGATTATCTGTGTTTGCAGGTGTTGGTGAACGTACACGCGAAGGAAATGACTTGCTCCGTGAAATGATCGAAGCCGGTATTGTTAACTACGGCGAAGAATTTTTAAAATCGATGGAAGAGGGTAACTGGGATCTTTCGAAAGTAGATCCTGAAGCGCTCAAAGAATCAAAACTTGCATTAGTTTTCGGGCAGATGAACGAATCTCCCGGTGCCCGTGCCCGTGTTGCATTATCCGGATTAACAATTGCTGAAAGCCTTCGCGACGGCGATGGTTCCGCAGGAAAAGGCCGCGATATACTTTTCTTTGTTGATAATGTATTCCGGTTCACACAGGCAGGTTCCGAAGTTTCGGCCTTGCTTGGCCGTATGCCTTCAGCTGTTGGATATCAGCCGACTCTAGCTACTGAAATGGGAATCATGCAGGAACGGATCACTTCTACCAAGAACGGATCAATTACCTCTGTTCAGGCGGTTTATGTGCCGGCTGATGACTTGACCGACCCGGCTCCGGCAACCACATTTGCCCACCTGGATGCAACTACTGTACTCAATCGTAAAATCTCTGAATTGGGTATTTATCCTGCAGTTGATCCTCTGGATTCAACTTCCCGGATTCTTACCCGAGAAGTAGTTGGCGATGAGCATTACGACTGCGCACAACGGGTAATTATGATTTTGCAACGCTATAAGGAACTGCAGGATATCATTGCCATTCTTGGTTTGGATGAATTGTCGGAAGACGACAAACTGATTGTATCCCGCGCACGCAGGGTTCAGCGTTTCCTGTCACAACCATTCTTTGTTGCCGAGCAATTCACCGGACTGAAAGGTCAGCTTGTTTCAATTACAGATACGATTAAAGGATTCAATATGATCATGAATGGTGAAGTTGACCAGTATCCGGAAGCTGCATTTAACCTTGTGGGAACCATTGAGCAGGCAATCGAAAAGGGTGAAAAATTACTGGCTGGCGCATAATCAAACACAAACCAGTTCAAATGGAACTGAAAAATGAATCTGACAACATGAGAAAAAAGTCATCTGTCATTCGAAAATGTGGATTTTATATTTTCCTGAAGACTTCTGACTTTTTCCTGTTATGAGAGGAAAAATTAAAGTTCTTAAAACATTGAAAACAGACCTTAAACTCGTTGAATTATGGTACTTGAAATTCTGACACCCGATAAAAAAATATATTCCGGCAAGGTTAAGCTGGTAAAGCTTCCAGGCACGAAAGGCACATTCGAACTCTTGAAAAACCATGCCCCGATTATTTCAACCCTTGAGAAAGGAACCATTAAGGTTGTGGAAGAAAATGGGAATGAACTCTTTTTCGAGGTGGATGGAGGCGTCGCAGAGAATAAAGACAACAAAATAATTGTACTTGCCGAATCGGTATAGACGACTGAAGCAATAAACTGATTATATTTAAACCCTGAAGTCTTATTCACTTCAGGGTTTTTATTTTGAAGACAAAATTCCTCATCATTCGTTTCAGTTCCATAGGCGACATTGTACTTACATCGCCTGTTATCCGCTGCCTGAAAAATCAATTTCCGGAGGCAGAAGTTCATTTCCTGACCAAGAAACGAAATTATGATCTGATCCAGGCGAATCCATACATCGATCGGATTCATTTATTTGAGGATTCGCTCCCTGATGTTATTCGCAATTTAAAGGAAGAGAAATTTGATTTCATTATCGACTTGCATAATAACCTTCGGAGTCTGCGTATCAAATTCGGACTAAAGGCCAAGTGCCATACTTTCAATAAACTGAACATCCGCAAATGGCTTTATACCCGATTCAAGCTAAATTATATGCCTGAAGGTCACATTGTCGACCGTAACCTTGAGACCTTGAAATCTTTCAAGGTTGTGGATGATGGGAAAGGTTTGGACTATTTTATTCCTCCGGAAGACGAATTTTCACTGGTTGATCTGCCTGAAAACTTCAGAAATGGTTATCTCGCTTTGGTTTTAGCCGGAACCTATGCAACCAAACGGATGCCAGCCGGAAAATATCAACGGTTGATTTCTGAAACACAGCTTCCGTTTATTTTGCTGGGAGGGAAAAGTGAACGGGCATTAGCAGACCGCATTTTGGAATGGAAAACCGGAAATGTGTTGGATTTTACCGCGAAACTTAGCATTAATCAATCTGCTTCGCTGGTAAAGAATGCACGGCTTGTTGTTGCAAATGACACCGGCCTCATGCACATTGCAGCAGCCTTTCACAAAAAAATACTTTCGGTTTGGGGAAACACTTCACCCGAACTGGGAATGTTTCCTTATTTGCCTGGCGAAGGATCAGAAATGCTTGAAGTAAAAGGGTTATCGTGCCGTCCTTGTTCCAAACTTGGCTATCACGAATGTCCGAAGAAGCATTTCCGCTGCATGAACGATATCCCTGAAGACCACATGATCGACTGGGTAAAGAGGGAGTTTTAGTCTCGGCAGACTGGCCTTTCGAACTTCAACTGATCAATAAACAGTGTTCCTTTTTATCTCCCAATTCCTCTTGGGAAAAATATCTGAGGCCGTCTGACGCCAAAAAACAAATTTCTGCCTCCCAGTCTGTAAATATTTTAGATTTACTAAAATACAATAAGTCAATACAATAGATTGCTTTTAATTAAACTTCAGAAAAAAGTAATCAATTGAAATTTCTAAATATTTGTTAATAAAGGAATAAAAGGTCTTATAATCCGAACATATATTTTATTGCTTCGTATGATTGTGAAGTAATTGAATTCCCCCGCAGTTCTTTTTCAAAAACCAATTCAATTTCTTGTTTTTGAAAATTAGAATTGAAATCTCTCAAGTTCAAATGAACAAATACACTGACATGGCAGCACCTCCGCGTTTGGGCGGATTATTCTTATTAAACCCCATACTTCGGGAATACTATCAAATTGAATAAAATATTGAAAATCAAAATTTTTACCATGAAAAAAGAATTTTTAACATTAGCATTAGCTGTTTTTTTAGTTAGTACAGTTTTTTCGCAGAAAAGCCAGATTCCTTTAATCGGTTCAACGGCTCCTTCTTTTACTGCGCAATCTACCAATGGAACAGTAACTTTCCCGGATGATTATGGAAAGAAATGGAAAATCCTGTTCAGCCATCCCCAGGATTTTACCCCGGTATGCTCATCCGAACTCTCAGAGCTGGCTTACGTTCAAAAAGATTTTGAAAAAATAGGGACTCAAATTGCTGTTATTTCAACTGATAATGTTGCCCGGCATAAGGAATGGAAGAAATGGCTTGAAAGTTTGGATTACAAGGGGCGTGGAGCACAGAAAATTGATTTTCCGATTATTGAAGACCACTCACATCTGGTTTCCCTGCAATATGGGATGATTCATGAACAAGTAAGCACAAATAAGGATATCCGTGGTGTATTCATTATTGATCCAAAAAATGTGATCAGGTCAATCAATTTTTATCCGATGCAGGTTGGCAGGAACATGCAGGAAATTGAACGGACTATAGTGGCTCTTCAAACTGCTGACAAGGAATTGGTTTGCACTCCTGCAAACTGGAAAGATGGAGACGATGTTCTTGTTCCTCACTTTCCATATACAGATGCCCAACTTGCTTCAAATCCTGAACTGAAGGATATTTATTATAATGTAGGCGGCTATCTGTGGTTCAAAAAAGTTGCAAAATAGGCAGTCATAAAAAATCATTAGAAAGAAACTATGCCTGAATTGTCAGGTCTGTTTCTTTCTAATTTATTCAATAATAATTTATTAACTCTATTTATTTATCATGAAAAAACTATTCGTATTAGGGCTGGTCATTTTAATGACAATTAGTGTTAAAGCTCAGGAGAAGTCAAAATCCTTGTATTTATTATTTGAATTTATGCAGGTCAACGATGAACAAGGTTCAGATTACTGGGCAGTTGAAACTTTTTGGTCTGGAATACACCAGCAACGTGTAGCTGACAAATCAATTCTTGGATGGGATTTGTGGTCTCTCACTCCATCCGGAACTAAACAAGGATCACAATATCTGACTGTTACACTTTTCCCAAGTCTGAAAGATATGTTGCAGGCCATTGGCTCATTGGACGTGATGGCTTATGCGAAAAAAGCCTACCCTAAAATGACCGATAAAGAATTGAATGCGATGATGGATAAAACAGGTAAATCCAGAGATATGGCCAATCAGGTACTTTTTCAGGAAGTCGACAAAACAAAGGATGACTTTCAAATGAAAGTGGGAACTTTGGCTACCCTGGATATCATGAAACAATTGGAAGACAGTTATGAAAATGTGGAATCAGAAATATTCAAACCATGGCATCAGGAAATGGTAGACAAAGGTAAAAAAGGAACCTGGGGATTGCTTCGGTCTATTTTTCCTGCAGGCACCATGGCATATGGTTCACACATTACTTTTAGTATGTATAAGGATGCCGGGCAATTAGCCGACTTTATGGAAGGTTCGGGTGGTGACATGAATTTAACCACTCAACTTGCTGTAAAAGAAGGTTTGAAAACACGGGAATGGAAGGAAGTAAAACTTGCCAAACTGGAAATGACAATAAAATAAATTCGTTAAGTTTAGAGTCTATGTATTTGATTATAAACGCTAATATCCAAGATATTTACCAACAAACTTGACTTTTACCATAGATTAGTATTTGGTTTTTAACAGCAGAAAAAGGAGCACCCCGCTCCTTTTTCGTTTTTGATAATTCAGGGTTGGCGCTATGCATCGCAACTATAGAAAACGAAGTTTAAAATCTACACGTCTTCCTTTTCAAATTTTCTTTTTCCTTTATTCTCTTTCCTGACTGTCATTCATCAGTGGATTCCAGCCCTGAGCCTGCAATGGGATAACCGAACCACCGGTAGTGATCAGATTTGCTCCTTCGCTTTCAGCAGTGATGTGCCCGATAATGGTAATATCGAACTCCTTTTTAATTACGTCAAAACTGGCAAGCGGAACAGTAAACAGCAGTTCGTAATCTTCGCCTCCATTGAGAGCAGCAACCAGCGGATTGATGCTGAGCTCTTCAGCAAACTCCTTAGTCTGACTATCCAGCGGTATCTTTTCTTCATAAATATTGCAGCCAACCTTCGAAGCTTTACACAAATGCAGCACTTCCGACGAAAGTCCGTCCGAAATATCGATCATCGAAGTCGGCTGAATATTCAGCGTTTTCATTAATTCTTTAAAATCGGCCCGCGCTTCGGGTTTCAACTGACGTTCAAGAATGTAATCGTATCCTTCGAATTGCGGTTTCTGGTGCGGATTCACTTTGAACACTTCGTTTTCGCGTTCAAGCAACTGAAGTCCCATATAAGCACCGCCCAAATCGCCGGAGACACAAACCAAATCGCCAATTTTAGCTCCACTGCGGTAAACCAGTTCGTCTTCACTGGCTTCGCCAATAGCAGTAACGCTAATCGTCAGCCCGGTGAGCGAGCTGGTCGTGTCGCCACCAATCAGGTCGACTCCGTATTTTTCGCAGGCCAGATGTATTCCTGAATAAAGTTCTTCGACAGCTTCGAGTGAAAACTTCGATGAAATTGCTATTGAAACGGTAATTTGCCGTGGAATGGCATTCATTGCGTATACATCCGAAAGATTCACCACCACAGCCTTGTAGCCCAAATGTTTCAGTGGAACATACATCAGATTGAAATGAATTCCTTCAGTCAAAAGGTCGGTGGTTACAACAATTTTATGGTCCGGAAAACTCAAAACAGCAGCGTCGTCTCCAACTCCAACAATCGTACTTGTATTTTTAATTTGTATTTTTTCAGTCAGGCGGGTAATTAGTCCAAACTCTCCCAATTCAGAAAGTGGTGTTTGCTTCATTATAGAGGTTATTTTAATAAATAAGACTTGAAGGTATTTATTGCCTTCAAACTTTCGACAAAAATAGCTTTACTTCCTTATCTTTGCAATTTATTTTAAACAGTCTGTAATCAAGTTTGTTAATAAGGCTGTAAACAGTAGAAAGAAAACAGTGAGATATGGAAGATCAGGATAAATTATTAAACGATATAACGACACAGGAATATCAATATGGTTTTGTGACCGATATTGATACCGACGTAATTCCGAAAGGACTGAGCGA
>CAIPKZ010000021.1 GCA_903865775.1 uncultured Prolixibacteraceae bacterium
ATTAGTTCTGCCATTTAATATTTATTTATTCCTATTAATGAAACAATGATCCAATCTATACCGTATCCGTATTTGACTTTGCGGAATTAATATTTTTGAACTTACCTAAGTTGATTGGTTTTTTGTGAAAAGCAAAGTTTGTAAGGTAATTTTAGTTGTTTGTTTAGTGAAAAGCGGTGGACTTCCACCGCTTTTCACTTTTTTTATAAAATAAACTTTCGTGGCCTTGCAGATTATAATTAAATTTGAGCCACTTTACCTGTAAAAACAGGTTGGTTCTCAAAATCTACAAATTCAATCAAAACAAATATCCATGCAGAATATCCAGTACAGCCAAGTTGAAAAGGTCTTTCTGCAACAAGCAGGAATTGATCGGATTAGCACAAATATACCCTATATAACTGTAGCAAATTTTCCAAAACTCGGGATGCTTGCTTCATTACGTTTTCTGGAATGGGCTTCGCAAAATCCCAACGGATTAATCAGTCTTCCTACGGGAAAAACCTCAGAGTATTTCATCAAATACACTCATTTTTTTCTTGAAAACTGGAATACTAAAAAAGGTCAGGATCTCCTATGTGCCTATGGACTTTCAGGAGTAAAAAAGCCCGAATTACGTGGACTTCAATTCGTTCAGATGGATGAATTTTACCCAATATCATCGAAGCAGCACAACAGTTTTTGTAATTATGTTGAGAACTATTACATCAAAGGATTTGGCC
This sequence comes from uncultured Prolixibacteraceae bacterium, assembly GCA_903865775.1. GTDB lineage: Bacteria > Bacteroidota > Bacteroidia > Bacteroidales > Prolixibacteraceae > Aquipluma. Next base: position 723 of record CAIPKZ010000021.1, read on the forward strand.
TTGATTCGAACAAGGCTCTTCTGATTAATTCTGATCAGATTCTGCTTGCCGAAGGGAAAACGTATACCGAAGTATTCCCTGATTTAAAAATCAATTTATCGCTTCGGTATCGGGATGCCAAATCTCCACTTGAACTTCTGCAACAAAAATCAATTTTTTGTATTGACAATTGGTGTTCGGAGTTTGAGCAAAAAATCAGGGAAAAAGGCGGCATCGGATTTTTCCTTGCCAGCATTGGACCGGATGGACATATCGCATTCAACACCAGAGGATCCGACCATTTTTCCACTACCCGGCTTACCGCAACCAACTTCGAAACTCAGGCTGTATCAGCAGGCGATCTGGGAGGAATTGAAGTTTCCCGAAACCGGCTGGTGATCACTGTTGGTCTGGAAACTATCACCTATAATCCTGATGTCCTGGCAATTATTTTTGCTGCCGGGGAAGCCAAAGCGGATGTAATTAAAGATGCACTCGAAAATGAAGCATCGAATCAATACCCTGCAAGTTGTTTGCAGAAATTGTCGAATAGCCGGTTTTACCTGACCAATGGTGCCGCGGTAAAACTGACCGACAGCGTGGATAAATTTTACCAGACCGGAGAATGGACACACCAAAAAACTGAACGCGCTATAATCGATTTGTGCCCAAGAATCAACAAATTCGGCCACCGGATAAGTCTGGAAGATCTGAAATCTGACCGGTATTGCCGTTTGATTCCCAACCTGAATGAGACAACTGTTCAATCGGTGATAGACTCCATTACGGCAAAGTTCAACAAGGGAATGGAACGCGAATCAAACCAGGTATTTTACCACACAGGTCCACATCACGATGACATTATGCTCGGCATAATGCCGCATACCAACCGGCAGTTGCGTGATGCAAGCAACGAATTTCATTTTTCGGTACTGACTTCCGGATTTACGGCCGTAATTAATCAGTATGTAATTGATCTGCTTTCTGAAACACTTACCCTGATCAGCGAAAACAAAATCGAAATGATCAATTTTCCTGATTTCTTTGAGGAAGGTTATAAACTAAAGTGGGACAAAGACATTTACCATTATCTTGATAGTGTGGCGGCCAATGATACTGCCGAAAAACGCCGCGGAGTTTGCCACCGGGTGGTTCGTGCCATCGTTGAAATATGGGAAATCAAAAATCAGGCACAACTGATTTCAACAATTACCGAGGTTTTGGATAATCTCGGAAACAGTTATGACGGAAGTAAAAATCCACCCAAAATCCAGAAGTTGAAAGGAATGATCCGCGAAATGGAAGAAGAACTGGTTTGGGCTCATTTCGGCGTTCCGGTAAAAAATGTTCATCACCTCAGGCTAGGTTTTTACCAGGGTGATACATTTACCGAAAATCCTGATGAACAACGGGATATTCTGCCCGTTCTGGAAGAATTCAGAAAATACAAGCCAACCGTAATCAGCCTGGCCATGGATCCGGAAGGAAGCGGCCCGGATACGCATTATAAAGTTCTGAAAGTCATTGCAGCAGCAGTTAAGGAATGGAAAAAAGAGGAAGATCTTTCGAAACTCCGCGTAGTTGGTTACCGAAATGTTTGGTTCCGGTATCATCCTGCCGATACCGAAGTTATTGCTCCTGTTTCCCTGAATGCACTGGCAATATTGGATTCATCGTTTACCGATTGCTATCTGAGTCAGGTCAATGCTTCGTTCCCAAGTTATCAGCTCGATGGAAAATTCAGTCAGCTCACGCAACGGGTTTGGGTTGAACAACTGAAACAAATCCAATTGTTACTAGGCAAGAACTTCTTTTATCAGCACGAAAGGCCACTGGTCCGGGCAACCCACGGGCTTATCTACTTCAAGGAATTAACTGTGGACCAATTTTTACAGCAAGCTGCCGAACTTGAAAAATCAACGGAAGGGGTTGAAATCTGATTGACGGATAATCGTTACATAGTTTTTGCCCTTAAGATCGTTCGATCTTAAATTTCATTGTATCTTTAAGGTAGTTATTTTAACCAACTAACTTGAAAAACAATGACAACTAACCGAAGATCATTTATCCAGAATTCGTTGACTGCAACTGCAGGTCTCGGAATTTTCAGCAGCATCCCTGCCGGACTTCAGGCTGCACAAAAAATGGTTGCTCCGAGCGACCAAATTAATATCGCACTTATTGGCTGCAAAAACATGGGATTTGGCGATTTGAAGAATCACCTGAATATTCCGGGAGTTAACTGCATCGGATTATGCGACATCGACCAAAATATTTTGAACGAGCGGGCCGCCGAAATTCAGAAAACCTATAAGCAAACGCCCAAATTGTATGGCGACTTCAGAAAACTTCTCGAAAATAAAGATTTGCATGCAATAGTTATTGGAACACCTGACCACTGGCATTGTCTGCCGATGGTCAATGCCTGCGAGGCGGGACTTGACGTTTACGTTGAAAAGCCAATGGCCAACAGTATCGAAGAATGTAACCTGATGGTAAAAGCGGCCAATCGTTATAACCGTGTGGTTCAGGTTGGCCAGCAACAACGCAGCGGTGCCCATTGGAATAATATCAACCAAATGATTAAGGCCGGAAGAATTGGAAAACTGCGCAAAACCAACATCTGGGGAAATTTCAATTATGGAATCGGTCAGCCAGTTACCGCTGACACTGAAGTTCCTGCAGGAGTTGATTTTGAAATGTGGCTTGGACCAGCTCCTTCACGCTCGTTCAATCCAACCCGTTTTCATGGTTCGTGGCGAATGTTCTGGAATTATGGCGGTGGACTGGTCACCGACTGGGGAGTTCATCTGATTGACATGGCGCTTTGGGCAAAAGACATCACCACTCCGCCCGAAAAGATTCTTGCCACAGGAGCCAATCTCTCGTTTTCCGACCACAACCATGAAACCTATGACACGATGTCGGTGATTTTCGAGTTTGGAGATTATCAGGTTACCTGGCAGCACACTGCCGGAATTCAAAATGGCCCATGGAATAAATCCTATGGAATTGAATTTATTGGTGATTTGGGAACCATCGTTGCCGACCGGAGTGGTTACAAAATAATTCCACAATGGGACGATGAGGTAAAAAAAGCCAAAATTGAAGCCGAAGAATCGAACAAAGGCGGAGAAAACCATCAGGAACATGCCCGGAATTTTATCGACTGCATCAAGTCGCGGCAAAAACCAGTTTGTACTCCTGAAATAGGGCGTGCTGTTGCTGTTACTGCTCACTGCGCAAACATAGCAGTTCGTTCAGGCGAAAACCTTTTGCTCTGGGACGAGTCCAAAGGCCATTTCTCCAATTCCGAAAAAGCCAATCAATACATTGTTCCTGAATACCGGAAACCATGGGCTCTGCCGAAAGTATAGAAGCCTCCCCCAAACCCCCTCCGAAAGAGGGGGCTTAAATAGCACATTAAAAGATCAGCATCTATCCAATAAATCTCAGAACCTCTGCCACCTGAGCCTCTCCCATTGTAGGAGAGCTTGGTGAGGAGCTTTAAATCAAAAAACTATGAACACCAACCGCCGTCAATTTATTGCCACAATAGGTCTTTCTGCCATAGGTTTATCCGCTGGAATTCCTGTCTGGGCTATCGAAAAAAAAACAACGAAACTGGAAAAGATCGGTTTCATTTCCGGAATTGCGGATAATTTCCTTAAAGAAGACTGGAAAGGAACTCTGGAAAAACTGGCCAAACAAGGTTATTCCGAAATGGAATTCGGCGATTTTATGGGCAATTCTGCCTCAGAGTTTAAGTCAGTTTGCAAATCACTCGGCATTAATCCATTTGCGGGAGGTTCTTCGATGGCCGATATGCTGAAAGATACCGATAAAAAAATTGCTGAGGCGCTTGAAACCGGCAAAGAATATTGGGTTTGTTACTGGCCATGGCTTTCGGATGCCAAAAATATTACCGCCGATGAAGCCAAAACAGCAGCCGACAACCTGAATAAATTGGGTGCAGCCAGTAAAAAAGGAGGCATCAAATTCTGCTGGCACAACCACAACTGGGAGTTCGAAAAATCAACCATCGAAGGACTTCCATTCGATATTCTGATGAAAAATACCGATCCGCAGACTGTGAAAACCGAACTCGATATTTATTGGGTGAAAAAGGGCGGCGGCGATCCGTTGGAATGTCTGAAAAAATATCCGGACCGGATAAAAATACTGCACGTGAAAGACATGGATGCCACTCCTGAAAAATCGTTTGCCTGTCCGGGTTCAGGAATTATCGATTTCCGCCCAATCTTCCGTGAAGCCTGGGATCAGGGCATCAGACACTATATTGTCGAAAAAGATGGCGAAAAGAATGGAATCGAATGCCTGAAATCGAGTGCTCAATATCTAAAGAGTTTGACATTCTAATCAAACATCTGTTTTACAATCTTTCACAAAAACAGACATTGGTCTTTTTTGTAAAGACATAATTCATCGTGCCTTTGCCAATTTGTAATCACATTATATTTACTTATAATTCTATCCCTGACACTTAACAAATCACCATGAACCGATTCAAATTATTTGCACTCATTATTCTGCTGGTTTTGAGCATTCAATCTTTGATTGCCCAACAAAAGCCTTTCCTCGAAAACATATACGAATACATCGAAAACCCACAGATGATCGGGCTAAACCAGGAAGAGGGACATGTTCCACTCCTGCCCTATTCGAATCTGAAAACAGCAATTGAAAGTATTCCGGCACAGTCATCGGGTTATGTTTCGCTCGACGGCAAGTGGAAATTCCTTTATACCGTCAACCCTGACGGCATCAACAAGGAATTTTTTAAAACGGGATTCAATGAAAAAGGAATGTCCGAAATTACGGTTCCGGGAATGTGGCAGATGCAGGGATTTGGCGAGAAAATCTTCCGGAATGTTGCGCAGCCTTTCAAGGCCGATCCACCTCATATTCCGCGCGATTATAATCCGGTCGGTTCTTACCGAAGAACTTTTACCGTTCCCTCCGGATTTAAAGACAAGCAACTTTTTCTGCATTTCGAAGGCGTTGCATCAGCATACTTTGTTTGGGTGAATGGACAGGAAGTGGGGTACAATCAGGGCGCCAACGAACCCGCCGAATTTGATGTCACCAAACTGGTGAAACCGGGGAAAAATACGGTTTCGGTGATGGTTTTCCAGTATTCCGACGGAACTTACAACGAAGATCAGGACATGTGGCGGTTGTCGGGCATTTTCCGGAGTGTTTACCTGATGGCCACACCAAAAGTACATATCCGTGATTATTATGTGGTGACCGACCTGGACGAAAAATACGAAGATGCCACCCTGAAATTGGAAGCAGAAGTTCAGAATTATTCGTCGGCGGCCATCAAAGATTTTCAGGTCAAAGTGACTCTGTTCGATCAAAATAATCAGCCGGTTTTGGAGAACCTGAGTTCAGAAAAAATCTCACTCGGGGCAGGCGAGAAAACAAAAATTCGTCTGAATGCGCCGGTGAAATCGCCGCAGAAATGGTCGGACGAAAAACCCAATTTATACCACATCGGCTTCGAACTGGTTGATCCTTCAGGGAAAACCACCGAAGCACTGGCCGACCGGATTGGGTTCAAAAAAGTGGAAGTCAAACATCAGGCTTACTATGTGAATGGCGTCCCGGTGAAGTTGAACGGTGTGAATAGCCACATGCAGCACCCCGATCTGGGGCACACGATGGATGTGGAAACCATCCGGAAAGATTTTTACCTGATGAAACAGTTCAACATCAACTGCGTGCGCACCTGTCATTATCCGCCGGTGAAAGAATACCTGAAACTCGCCGACGAAATCGGGATTTATATTGTGGATGAAGCCGGAGTTGAGGCACATGCCACCGAATTTATATCGAACATGTCCGAATGGACCAAATCGTACGTGGAACGCGCCGAAAAAATGGTGCTGCGCGACCGGAATCACCCCTGCATCATTTTCTGGAGCGCTGGAAACGAAAGCGGTTCAGGATTTAATATTTGTGAAGTGATTGCTGCCGGAAAGCGCCTCGATCCAAGTCGTCCGGCCTGGATGTACGGCGGAAACGACAACGATCGTCCGGGGCAAAACAATCCGGTGAAATGTGAAGATATTATCGGACCACGTTACGGAACACCTTTCGAACTCAAAGTATTTTATGGCGAATCTCCTGAATCGGTTGATCCACGACCTTCATTTATGGACGAATATTTATCGGCAGCAGGAAACAGTCTGGGCGGACTGGACGAATACTGGGATGTAATTTACCAGTATCCGCGTTGCATCGGTGGGGCCATCTGGGATTTCGTCAGTCCGGGACTGCGCGAACATTACATCAGTACTCCGGATGCTTCGGAAAACAACATTTCAGCAGCATTGATGGGCAAAACACAATTGGTTGCGGGCAAATCCGGACAAGCCGTTCAACTCACCGGAACCGACACCTGGGTTGAGTTTTATCGTGACTCTAAACTCGATATCTCCGGAAAAGCTTTGACCGTTTCGTTTTGGATAAAACCCCGCGAATGGAACGGGAACGGCACTTTGCTTTCCAAAGGATTTTATCAGTTTGGTGTGGAACAAACCAGCGAAAAGGAACTTGAATTTTATGTGGGCAACCAGAAGAAAACGAGCGTAAAAACTTCACTTCCTGAAAACTGGATCAACAACTGGCATCTGGTTACAGGAATTTATAACGGAACTCAGCTTCAGATTTTTATTAATGGTGAATTGAAAGCCCAAACCGCCTGCACGATCACGATCGAAAATAAACCGTTCGCCATAAACCTCGGACGAAATCCGGAAATTGAACAGCAGGAAAATCCGAATCACTAC
>CAIPKZ010000022.1 GCA_903865775.1 uncultured Prolixibacteraceae bacterium
ATCTTACTTTTGTTCTGAAAGACAATGACGGCACTTTAAACGGCGGTGTTGATTCTTCAAAAGTTGTATTCACAGTTAACGTGGAGTATCCGGTTGGCATTGACGAACAGAACCAGAGTGGAATCAGTTTATATCCAAACCCGGCAAACGATTATGTGATTGTGAAACTGAATAACGAGGATGTTCAAAGCATTGTTGTTACTGACGTGAACGGTAAAATTGTTTTGCAACAACCGGTGGTGGCTGAAAACAACGAATGCAAACTGCAAGTTGCAAAGCTTCCTTCCGGAGTATATTTTGTGACCGTTAACCAGTTCAGACAAAGCAATACAATTCGATTTATTCATCGAAAATAAAATTCCTGTTTAAAGAGTAAAAGAAGCCGGCTTATTCTTAATTTGAGCCGGCTTTTTATAATAATCTATTAATCGTTTTTGAACCAGGCAAATTGTTGCTAATATTGAACCTAAACCAACTAAACTATCTGATGAGGCGCCATCTCACCTTTTTTTATTTTTCCTTAATTCTTTTTCCTCAAGGGTAAAAGCGCAGACCAATTACCACAAAGGTTCTGGAAGTAAAACGATATTATTTTCCATTTCAGATAAAATAATTTAGCAATCTATGGAAACAAACTAAAACATAATCCTACCTAAAAATGAAATCTATATTTACTTTTTGTTTGATCCTTTTTGCAGCCAGTGTTTTTTCACAGGTCACTGCCTGGCAGGGTCCTGAAGGCTTTGCTTCCGGCAAATATTACCAGGTAAAAGTTAACGGAACTGCTGTTCCGGTTTATGACACGCCCATTGCCTCGTATGCCGTTTTTGACTTTCAGGGCGAAGTAAATGTTGAGGTAAATACGATGTACGACGTTCGCTGGGTCGATATCCGGCCATTGCGGACAGGCTTGAAACCTGAATACACAGGCGATAATTCGTTCAGCTTTAAACTGATTAAGCCGGAAAACCTCAGTTTGGAATTAAACGGTCGTATCCGTCAGCAGCCATTATTTATTTTCGCCGGAAAACCTGAAACCGACCGCCCGTCGAAGTCGGATAAGAATGTAATCTGGTTCGATGGCGGAAAACTGTACAAAGATGTGAAACTCGAATTGCAGGATAATCAAACGGTTTACATTGAAGGTGGTGCTGTTGTTCAGGGATATATTTTTGCCAAAGGGAAAAAGAATATCCGTATTTGCGGACGCGGAATATTGGATGGTTCATTGAATAAAACCGATCCAGGCTGCAACAACCGGTTCATAGATTTGCGCGACTGTGAGAACATTTCGATTGAAGATATAAATCTCCATAATGCAACTACCTGGCAGGTGGCGCTTTTCCATTGCAACAATGCCAGGATATCAGGAATTCATATCGTTAGCGAAAGTGGCAGCGACGATGGCATGGATATTTGCCGCTGTACCAATGTCGTCATCGACGGGGTTTTCGCCCATACCAAAGACGATTGCATTGCCATCAAGTCTCAGGGCGATTATCCGGCTACCGATCCAACCGAAAACATTCTGGTCAAAAACTGTGTGTTCTGGAATTCCATTTGGGGAAATGCCATCGAGATTGGTTTTGAATTGTATTCAGCCGAAGTCAAAAACATCCGTTTTGAAAATATTGATGTCATTCATGTGGAAGATGGCGCTACCTTCAGTATTCACAATGCCGGACAGGCACATGTGCACGATGTGGTATTCGAGAATATCCGTGTGGAAGACAGCCGTCAGAAACTATTCGATGCAGCAATTTTCTATTCTCAATGGGGACCCGATGGCAACCGCGATCCCGAGTTTACAAAGAAATATTATCTTCATGGTGCCTGGGACGGAGTTCAAAGAATTCCTGAAGGAACAGAAGAATATCACAGTAAATTTAGGGGAACTGTGAGCAATATTCTGTTTAAAGATATTCAGGTTGTTGGTGGTTTGATGCCCTTCTCCGTGTTTCATGGATTTGATGCCACGAAGAATGTTTCAGGAATACGGATTGAAAACCTGACTTATATGGGCAATAAACTGATTGATGTAGAAAGTGCCAAAATCAGGCAGCAGAATACAAAAGGACTCCTGATAAAATAGAAAGATGCTAAAAATGAAGAAGTATAATGTGTTTTACCTGGCCATTTTGGTTATGTTTTCAATCGCTGAAAATGCTCAGGCACAAGTTACAAGGCCAACCTCCAATACTGGAACCGGATTTTTTGTTCTGGACGGTAAGTTATACGATGCCAGTGGAAATGAATTTATTCCAATCGGCGCAAATACCGCAGTCTTTTGGCAATCCGAAGCGATGGGCATGAAGTCTTTCCCGGATATCAAAAAAGCAGGATCCAATTGTGTTCGAATTATTTCGGTAACCAACAATTCGGCCAACAGTTGGTCGTGGCAAAGCAATTTTACCAAGCAAAAAGCTTGTGTCAAAGCGAGTGTCGATAATAAACTCATTCCTATTCTTGAGTTTCACGATGTGACTTGTGGCAACGGCTACGAAACCGATACCGAAGGTAAAAACCTGAAGAAATGTGTGGATTACTGGTGCACTCCGAATTTGGTATCGCTTTGTAAGCAATACGAAAAGTACCTGATCGTGAATGTGGCCAACGAATGGGGACCCACCAATGTTGGCTTCCGTGATGGGTACAAAAAAGCCATAACTGCCATGCGAACAGCTGGGATTAAAAACACTATTTTAATTGATGCAGGAGGGTGTGGCCAAAATCCGGGTACGCTAATAAATTATGCACAAGAACTGATTGATTTTGACCCTGAAAAAAATATTCTTTTTGCCATTCATTTTTACGGAAACTGGATGACCAAAGAAAAAAGCAAGCAAAGCTGGCAGTATTACGTAGAGGATTATCTCCAACTATTTAAAACCAAGAAATTGCCGGTTATTGTCGGTGAATTCGGATGGACTGGCGCACCCGATAATTTCACACTTTACGATCCGCAAAAGATCATTTCGGAATGTAACAAACAGGGAATTGGCTGGTTATTCTGGGCATGGAACAGCAATCCGACTGAAACATACTACGATATTGTAGCCGACTATTCCAAAGGCTATTCAACCGAAGCCGATTTAACTGCACATGGACAAAAAATAGTGCAGCAATTTAAAGAAAATGCCAAAGAGGCAAGCTCGTTTCTGCCTACCTCAGCTTTTTTGCCCAAATCGGAATTGAATCGGTCGATATTATTATATCCTAATCCGTTGACATCAAGTGAACTGAAAATAGAGTATCGAAATATGGAAAGGAAAGAATTTACCCAGATTCAAGTCAAAAATATTTTTGGCCAGACGGTTAAAAATATTCAACCAAGTGAAGCAATGCCAAGCCAACTTTTGCTGGATGGCATTGCTTCAGGAACCTATTTTCTATACTTCAGAAACGCTGAAACAAGCTATACCAGTAAATTACTGATACGAAATTGACATGCAAAAACTAATTGACGAGATCAAAAAAACAAGTGGCGACATGGCTCGCCGGGGCTGGGCCGAGTCGAACGGAGGAAACATCAGCCTTCGGTTAAACCCGGAAAATTTTCAGTATTTCAATGATTTTCAGCCGAAGTCGGATTGGAATAAACTGCCAATGACTATGCCCGAAATTGCAGGTGAACGTTTTTTGGTTACCGGAACCGGACGATTTTTGCGCAACATCGAGGTTTTTCCTGAAAAAAATATCGGGATCATTGAAATAGACACAAAAGGTGAAGCCTGGCAATTACTTTGGGGCTACGAACCGGTTGGGGCGCCAACTTCCGAACTTCCGTCTCATTTGCTGTCGCATTGCCGCATCAAGGAAAAAACGAATAACCAATCGTTTGCGTTTATTCATACGCACCCAAACAGCGTAATTGCCCTAACCTATGCTGTGGCCAATCTGGACACCAAAAGCCTGAGCAAACTGCTTTGGCAAAGTCATGCCGAGTGCGTGGTGGTATTTCCACAGGGTATCGAATTTTTGCCTTGGGTAATGGCCGGAAGCATGGATTTAGGAAGAGCAACGGCCGATGCTATGTCGCGCCGGAACCTCGCGGTCTGGCAGTTCCACGGCATTTGCGGATGCGGTAGAAATCTTGACGAAGCTTTTGGCCGAATTGATGTAGATGAAAAAGCCTCTGAAATCTGTCTGCGCGTAATGGCTGCCGGAGGGGTTCAGCAAACCCTGAGCGATGCTCAGCTTCGTGCAATTGCCGCCAACTTTAATTGCCCGTTGGATGAATCTCTTTTTGATTGAATTTTATCCTTAACATGATTTTTTTCTCTAAGACAAACTAACCATGAAACTGAAAATCTCTATAATTACAGCCTTTCTAATCCTTTCCAACTTCGCTTTTGGGCAAAACCTTCAAATTGCACATCTGAAAACCGACCGCCAATCAACTCCACTCGGATTTGATAATCCTACTCCGGAGTTTAGCTGGATTTTGCAATCCGAAGAACGGGGAGCTGTCCAAACTGCCTTCGAAATATTGGTTAGCGATGATCTGGAAAAGCTGGATGCCGGAAACTGCTGGCAATCGGATAAAATTCAGGGCAACAATACATTCGGAATTCGTTACGCCGGGAAACCCTTGAAATCGTTTACCCGCTATTTCTGGAAAGTCAGGGTCTGGAATCAAAAAGAAGAAGTTTCGGAATGGAGCTCGCCATCATGGTTCGAAACCAGCATGATGAAACCAACGGATTGGAAAGCTCAATGGATTTCAGATCAACGGTCTCTCCCTTTAAAAGACGAAGATTTTTACAAGGAAACGCCCAATCCGTTGCTCCGGAAGGAAATCAAACTGAAGAAAGAAGTGAAATCGGCCCGATTGTATATTGCAGGACTGGGATATTCCATTGCCTACATCAACGGTCAACGCGTGGGGAATCATATGCTTGATATGCCATGGACCCAATTTGCCAAACAAGTTACTTACAATACTTTCGATGTTACTTCGCTGCTCCGGAAAGGTGAAAACGCGATTGGAGTGATGCTCGGAAACGGATGGTACAATCCAATGCCCATCCGGATGTTTCAACGATTTAATTTCAGGGAAGCACTAACAGTTGGCAAACCCTGTCTGAAAGCACAACTGAAAATCACTTATGCTGATGGCTCTTCGGAGATGATCGGAACTAACGAAAGCTGGAAATCAGGTGATGGCCCGATCCTGAAAAACAGCGTTTACCTCGGCGAATTGTACGATGCCCGCCTAGAGCAAAAAGGCTGGACTGAGGCAGGTTTTGATGACCGTAAATGGAAAATGGCAAAATCGGAAGTTGGTCCGATAGGCCAGTTGATTGCCCGGTATATGCCGCCGGTACGTGCAACCAAAATCCTGATACCGGTAAAATTGACCGAACCAAAACCGGGAGTTTACCTCTTCGATTTCGGACAGAATTTTGCCGGAGTTACACGACTGAAAGTGAAAGGAGCTGCAGGTACAACGGTTTCGATGCGGAGCGGCGAGGATATTCACGCTGATGGTTCACTCAATTACCTGACTGTGATTGCCGGACAACTCAAGGCCAAATGGAATCTGAAGGGAGGCGCTGGATGCCCTGATAATCCGATGATGGTGAATACTTATATTCTGAAAGGTACTGGCGATGAGATTTTTACTCCTGAATTTACATTCTCAAGTTTCAGATATGTGGAAGTGACTGGTTTTCCCGGAAAACCTGATCTGAATTCGATTGAAGGATTGCGCATGAATACCGATCTTCAGGAAACCGGAAGTTTTGAGTGTTCGAACGAACTGTTTAACCGGATTCAGGAAATGGCCAAATGGACTTTCCTGAGCAATGTTTTCAGCGTTCAAAGCGATTGTCCGGCGCGCGAAAAATTAGGATACGGTGCCGATATGGTTGCAACTGCAGAGGCTTTCAGTTACAATTTCGATATGAGCGGATTCTACCGCAAAGTGGTTCAGGATTTTGCCAACGATGTGCGGCCAAATGGTGGAATGCCTGAAGTTGCGCCCAATGTGGGAATCAATGATTCAGGAATGGGAGGCGAAACGGGTTCTCCGGGTTGGCAGCTTGCTTTTCCTTTCGGACTGAAAGTACTGCATGATTACTACGGAGATTTGACTACGGCAGAAAAGAACTATACCATCTTAAAAAAACAGGTTGATTTTATGCATTCTGTAACGCCCGATCATATCGTCCCCAATGATATTGGTGATCACGAAAGCATTGATAAAAAGCCAATCGCACTTTCGGCAACTGCATTTTATTACCATCATGTGATTATTCTGGCTGAATTTGCATTGCTTTTAAACAAAAAGGATGATGCAGTCACCTACCAGAAACTGGCAGATGAAATCAAAGCAGCCTTTGTAAAAACCTTTCTGAAATGCGGAACCGGAATTTTTGATTCGGGAACTCAGGCGGCACAATTGATATCGTTTTACTACAATCTGGTTCCTGAAAATGAAAAATCTGCCGCAATAGACCACCTTCTATCTGAAATTTATAACCGGCATAAAGGACATTTGTCGACCGGTATTTATGGTACCAAGTTCATGTTCGATGTCTTCCGTCAGGAAAACCGAAACGAAGTCGCTTATACCATTGCCAACCAGCGGACTTTTCCCGGATGGGGAAATATGCTGGCAAATGGCGCTACCACACTATACGAATGCTGGCAATATCCCGATACGGTCTGTTCACAAAACCATCCGATGTTCGGTTCTATTTCTGAATGGTACTACAAATCGCTGCTTGGAATTAATTCCAAAGCACCCGGATTTGCCCGGTTTGACATTAAACCTCAGCCTGCCGGAGACCTGACATGGGCCAAAGGACATTTCGACGCAGTGGTTGGTCGAATTTCGAGTGATTGGAAGATTGAAGGAACACGGTTTTTCCTGAAAGTGACCGTTCCGGCAAATACACAGGCAACCATTTACGTACCTTCATTATCCAAAAAACCAGTTCTCGAAGGAGATCAGTTAGCAAAAAAATCTTCGGGATTGAAGTTCGTTGAATACCGGGATGGTTATGCTGTATTCGAAGCCGGAGGTGGCAACTATTCCTTTGAATCGAAATATCAGAAGTAAGTATTAAAATCGTATTTTTACTGTAGAAATTTATAATCCTAACCAACTATGAGAAACCAATTTTATTCCATGTTGACCGTGTGTCTTTTTATTCCGGCAATTCTTTTTGCCCAAGGCAGCAAAGTTTCCGACAACCTGTCGATGCCAAGTAAAATCCTGAAAATGGACCGAAAATTTGCAGTTTACCTTCCTGCTGACTATGAAACTTCCGGCCGAAGTTATCCGGTTTTATATCTTCTCCACGGAGCGGGCGACAACCAGACCGGCTGGGTTCAGTTTGGCGAAGTAAAATTGATTGCCGACAAAGCCATTGCCGAAGGAAAATGCACCGCCATGATCATCGTCATGCCTGATGCAGATACCGGCCAACGTGGCTATTTCAACAGTCCGAAAGGCGACTGGAATTACGAAGACTTTTTCTTTCAGGAATTTATACCAACCATTGAAAAGGCATACCGTATCCGTGCTGATAAAAGATACCGCGCCATTGCCGGATTATCGATGGGTGGTGGCGGAACTTTCATGTATGCACTGCATCATCCGGAATTGTTCTCTTCAGCCTGTCCGTTGAGCGCCTATTGCGGTCCACTTTCTATTGAAGAACTTGCCCGTCCATGGGAAAAGCAACTTGATGGTCTTTCAGACGACCAAAAGCAAAAGTATTTTGCAAGGCACAGTGCATTGGAACTGATTAAAGCTATACCTGACGACCAGAAAAAGGCCGTTCGCTGGTACATCGATTGCGGTGACGACGACTTCTTGTATGAAGGCAATTGTCTGGTTCATATCGCCATGCGCAAGAAAGATATACCTCATGAATTTCGTATCCGCGACGGTGTCCACAGTTGGACCTATTGGCGCGAAGCTTTGCCAACCGTTTTGGAATTTGTATCTCAATCGTTTCATCAATATTAATCTGAGAAGATATGGCATTTCAGTTAAAAATTCAACTAAAAAACATAACCAAACCACCTGTTTGGCGTGAAGTTATAATTCCTGAAAAATACACTTTTCATCAACTTCATAAATTGATACAGCTTGTTTTTGGATGGGACAATTCTCACCTGTATCAGTTTTCTCCGAATGGTTATGGATCAAACCCGACTATTGCAATTCCCTTAAAGGACGATTGGGAGCAACCGGACATGAATGCCCTTAAAACCGTACTAAACAATGTCCTCACTGCTGAGAAACAGACATTCACTTACATCTATGATTTTGGCGATGATTGGGTTCATCAAATTACAGTCGAAAAATTATTGACCGATGAATTTAAAAAACCAGTTTGCCTTGCAGGGAAAGGTGCATGTCCACCTGAAGATTGCGGTGGACCCTGGGGCTATGAAAATCTAAAAATTATACTGGCTGATCCCAATCATGAAGAACATCTGGACATGAAAGAATGGTTGGGATTGGAAGAAGATGGAGTCTGGGATTCCAGCTATTTTGAACTTGATGAAATTAATCAAATGCTAAAGGGTTTTAAATAATTTAAACAACTAACACAAACATTTCTAACACATAATAATTATGACAACTTCACGCCGTTCATTTATTCAAAACAGTGCCGTTCTTTTAGCTGGAACCGCATTGTTATCAAAATCAGCCTGGGCAGCCTCCAAATCAGGCGAAATTGTTGGGATTCAACTGTATTCTGTTCGCGATGAAATGGGAAAAGATCCGCTTGGAACACTGACTCAGGTTGCAAAAATGGGGTATAAACATGTGGAACATGCCAACTATGTCGATCGAAAGTTTTATGGATACACGGCCAAAGAGTTCAAAAAAGTACTGGGCGATTTGGATCTGAAGATGCCTTGCGGGCACACCGTAATGGGCAAAAACCATTGGGATGTGGCTAAAAAAGACTTCACCGATGCATGGAAACAGACCGTTGATGATGCCGCGGTAATGGGTCAAAAGTATGTGATCAGCCCGTGGATGGACGAAAGCATGCGTAAAACCTACGACGACTATCTCCGTTATCTGGACGTTTTCTCCAAAAGCGGAGAGCTATGCCAAAAGTCGGGAATGAAATTTGGCTACCACAACCACTGGGCCGAATTTACTGAAGAATTGAATGGAATGAAACTCTTCGACATCATGATGAAAACGCTTGATGTAAATATAGTGGTGATGCAGCTTGACATTGGCAACATGTACATTGGCGGTGCCAAAGCATTGGATGTGATCGGTAAGTATCCCGGAAAATTTGAACTGATTCACGTGAAAGATGAAATAGCAGTTAACACTGCTGAAAAATACGAAAGTGCCATTCTGGGCAAAGGTATTATCCAGGTAAAAGATGTTCTGGATATTTGCCGCAAAACTGGTGGTACCAAAGTCTTCATCGTTGAACAGGAAGCCTATCAGGGCAAAGAACCACTGGCATGTATCAAGGAAGACCTTGAAATCATGAAAGGATGGGGCTACTAATAGCATCCGAATTTTAGGGGAAAAGCCTGAAAAAACTGTTTAAACTGAAAGATGGGATACTAAAAATTCCATCTTTTAGTTTTTCCGGAACTGACTAAACAAAAACCTGTATGAAAAAGACTTCTACCATTCTGTTTTTACTGATTTCATATATTTCATTTTCCCAAAATTCGCTGAAAAATGCTTCCGGAGAATCGCTTTTTTCCTGGGAAACCCAACAAGCCAAAGTTCTCCCGAATGGCGATCTTCAATGGGCACCATTGGCTTTTCAGTTGGTAAAAGGAAGTTCTGTCCGATACGTCGACTTTGAAAGAGGAAACGACAGCAATGATGGTATGAGCACCTCCACCGCATGGAAGCACCATCCATGGGATGCAACAGCCACTGGAAATGCCAAAGCCGGTTCAGGAATTCAATCTTACATTTTTAAACGCGGAGTGGTTTACCGTGGCGCTTTATCAGCCAAAGAATCAGGAGCAGCAGGTAATCCCATCCGATTGACTTCCGATCCTGACTGGGGAACCGGAGAAGCTGGAATTTACGGATCGGTGAAAATTTCAGGAGGCTGGACAAAAGCCAATTCAACGCTTGCACCCAATATTCCAAATCCTGAACTGGTTTGGTTCAAAGATGTTCCCGGATTGGAAAATCCTACGAAAGTGGTTTGCGAAGTCTCAGAAACCGGAATCAAAAGGGTTTATCTGGCCCGATCGCCCAACTATGTGAACACGCCCAAGGAACCGATGCAAAAATGGTGGGTTTTTACCGCCAAAGCGGTGACTAACGGAGTGCTGAACCTTACCGATTCCAGAAATCTGGTTCAAGCCGATCCGAATTTTTACAAGGGCGGCGATGTCTGGGCCATTGAAGATGCCGTTACAATGGCAACCCTCTGGAAACAGAAAATCTCAGACTACATTCCTGCAACGAAAAAAATTCAGGTTCCCGATCCAAATTTTGGCGGAAAGGAATGCAAATATTACTTGGAAAATACGCCGTTTCTGCTCGATGCTCCCGGCGAATTCTATTATGACAAGGCGATTAAAAGGGTGTTTCTGCGCTTGGAAGGCGATAAAGACCCAAACACAACCAACATTGAGATTGCATCAAAGTCAACGCTCATAAACATTTCTGCGAAAAATAACATCGAAATCAGCGGCATCACGCTTGGATTTACCACCTATGACAATGTCAGGTATGGAACCAGCGATGGAGTTCCGACGATTAAAATATCGAACAGTTCAAACATTGTCATCCGGAATTGCAAATTCCAATACCTAAATGGTGGAGTTTTAACTAGTGGCACAGGTAAAACCTTCATTTTTTCGGACAATGAAATGAATTTCATGGACGATTTCTCCGTGTTTTTAGAAGGTACCGATGAAGTCTCGATTTTGCGAAATAAGATTTTTGAAACAGGAACCCGTCATTTGGGGCGCTGGTACAGTTCCATTCCGGCAATTAACGGAACACTTTCGGTGGGCGAAATTGCAGGCAACATCATTGAACACACCTGGGGAAGCGGACTGAATTTTACCTGGGGGAAAGGTGGCGACAAAGCAACAACAATTCCTTTTATCCGCGGATTGGTGCATCATAACCGGGTTTCACATTCGCTGCAGGGTGTCAACGATTACGGTGGAATTGAGAGCTGGCAGGGTGGCCCGGTTTATCTATACAACAATATTTCCGAAGACGCGCAAGGCTGGCATACCGATTGGGTGCCGGGTAGTTTAAGGTCGCTCGGTTATCCGTTTTATCTGGATGGCGCTTCGAAACAATACGTTTTTAGCAACATCGTAAAAGGAACCGGTTTCGACCGGACTGCGGCTGCATACAATCAGGTGTTGGGTTATTACAACATGTACGTGCACAATGTGGCTTATAATGTGCGGTCGTTTACCGATTCGGGAGACGGAGCGCTGGCTATCGACGGCCAGAATTATTACCTCGGCAACGTGAGCGATAGTACCTGGCATCAGTTCGATCACAAGACCCGCGCATCGGGCATTCCATTTGAAACATTTGGAAATAATTTTTTCAGCGGAAAGAGTTTTATTGGTAATTTTTTATCGCCCGGAGGTGCAAAATACACCTTCAATGAATTCTACAACAAACTCAATTCTTTTACTCCTGATTTGGGTCAGGTAGGGTTCGAAACCTCCAAACGGGCATTTGAAAAGCCGTCTTGGGGTGATTTCAGGCCAACAGCCAGCAGCGAACTTATCGATCAGGGAGTGAAATTTTTTGCACCTTTCCCTTTAAACAGTGTGGTTGGCGAGTGGCATTTTTACAAGCATCGGGCCGATTCAACGTTGATAAAAGGTGAAAATTTCTATTTCACCAGCGAATTTACAAACCGCGAAACCTATAACAATGTTCCGAAAAACCACCTGAAAGCCTACGGATTGACCGCAGGCAGTTTTGTGAAAGGGATTCTGGAAGATTTTACCGAAGGCGCTCTGGTTTTTGATGGATCACAAACGTATTGCAGTTTGAAAAACAATGTAACCAGTAAAACCATCTGCAACAATGTGGACATGAGCACCAACAGTTTTATTCTTGAGAGTTATTTCAAGACTGCTGAAGGCGGGAAAAACGGATGCCTGATTTCGAAATACGGCGCCTCCGGATATGGTTATCAGCTGGATGTGGATGCTTCAGGAAATGTTCGGTTCAATATTCTGAACAACGGTAGCAGCGCATTCAGTCTGTCAGGTTCAGGAATGATCAATGACGGAAACTGGCACCATGTGCTGCTTGAGGTTAACCGGCAGCTGGCGGCAGCAACGGTTTATGTGGATGGAATTGCTGCAAACGGTGCAACTTCCGGACTTGTGCCGGCATCAGCATCGCTGACCAATACCAGCGATTTTCTGATAGGAAAAAGTACAGAAGGTAATTTTTTCTCCGGAACGATCGATTTTGTGCGAATCTCGAAAGGTACACTGGCCGATGCCAAAACCACTATAGACGAATTGTACAAGTGGGAATTCGATGGTCCGTTCCTGCACGATTTTGCCGGTAATTTGCCCATTGGAAAACACGATGCCGGGGCCTTGGAAAGAGGTGCAAAACTTTGCGATATGGCAGTTTCAGAGAATCCGGTTTATTTTGGACTCAACGGAGGAACCAGGATTATTACAGTCGATGCTGAAAAAGGCTTTGAGATTTCCAAAACAGTTGGCTCGTTCATCTCTTCCAGCGTGAATGGAAACTCGGTTTCGGTTACTGTTCCTTCAGTTGCCGCCGGAACAAAGCGTTCAGGAGAAATATACATTCTGGGTTGCAATGAAACCCGGAAAATAAACATCGTTCAGCAACAAGCCACAGCCATTGGCATTCTCAAACAGAACGAAATTCAGGTGATGCCCAATCCAGTTTCAGAGCAGAAACTCACGGTTTCTCTTCCTGAAAACATGAAAGTGGCCCGGGGAATTTTGATGGATCTGAACGGAAAGGTCTTGTCGCACATTCAATTGTTTTCAGGAATTAATTCGATGAATATCAGCTTAAAATCAGGAATGTACCTGATGAATATTTCAGGCACAGGAGTGAATTATACCACAAAAATAGTGGTGAATTAAAGTAGTTAAGTTGGACAATTATTAAAGCTAAAATCATGAATCTAAAAGCTCCAATCGAAACACAGTATTTTGTACCCTGTGGAAATGGATTGACTGTTTTGTTCCTGAAAACTTAAATTCAAAATGTACTAATCCACTATCAATAAAGCGATAAATAACCAATCCCAATGAAAAAAAATCTAACTTTTGACCGCTCAATTCGCCGGAATTTTTTGACCAAAGTATTTGTGCTGTTTGCTTTTGCCTCGCTGAGCCTTTTCACCTATGGACAAGACTTCACTCTGCCTTTGTATCCGGGCGAAATTCCGAATTCAATCAATACCGGACAAAAAGAAAAGATTGAGAAAAAAGATATTGTACTGATCAGCAATGTGCAAAATCCGGATATTGCTGTTTACCTACCAAGCAAACGGTTTGCAACCGGTCAGGCCGTGGTTATTTGTCCCGGTGGTGGTTACTGGGTGTTGGCCTACGATCTCGAAGGAACCGACATTGCCCGCTATTTGAACTCGATTGGTGTAGCTGGCATTGTTCTGAAATACAGGCTGCCAACTTCAGGAAATACAGTTGAACCCCGTAAAGCACCATTGATGGATGCCCAGCGAGCCATGCGTCTGGTGCGATCCAATGCAAAATCCTGGAACATTGATTCGACCCAAATCGGGATTATGGGATTTTCGGCTGGCGGCCATCTGGCATCTACCTTAGGAACTCATTTCGATTATGGAACCAAATCTGCTTCCGACCCGGTGGAAAGAAAAAGTTGCCGTCCGGATTTTATGATTCTGATGTATCCGGTAATTTCATTTACCGATGCATCGATCCATACAGGATCGGCTGAAGCATTGCTCGGAAAAAATCCGGATAAAAATTTGCTGACTTATTATTCCAGTGAACTTCAGGTTAAAGAGGACACGCCACCTGCTTTTCTTGCCCTGGCCGATGACGACGATGGTGTGCCTGCTGAAAATTCACTGCTCATGTATGCCGCTCTCCGGAAGAAAAAAATACCTGCGGAATTGCATATTTTGTCTGAAGGGAAACATGGATTTGGACTTGGACTCAACAACAATCATGTGGCATCGTGGACGAACAATTTACAACTCTGGCTCAATTGGCTGAACCATAGAAAAGATTTAAACTTACCAGATAAGTAGAAATTAGATGTGCGCGAAATCATTATTTTCAAGGCAATATCTGATTTGTTTATGCCTTCAATGATTGATCCTGAAAGTTATTTCTTGGTCAGGCAAAAGGTTGAAATGTAAAATTTTATGTGATTAAAAGTGTGTTTTGAGTTCTTGTATGTCACTTGTTCTTTTTCTGTGCTGGTAGTGTTTCTGTTGGAATTGCCAACCCTTCGTTTCCGGTATCCGCAATATATTTCCATTTTCCGTTGAAATCTTTCTTCCAAACTGTCAGGTAAGTGCCATGCGAAGTTTCGTTTGAGGCGGTGAAGGTCCAGAATCCATAGGTATAACCCAAGTCACCGCTTTCTGCAATTACAGCTTTGGCAGGTTTCCATGTCAATACAAAAGTGTTGTCGCTTTTCCCTTCATAACTCTTCACGAGATCTTGTTTGCCAACAATCGGCATGTGGTTGGACTTAAGCAGAACCACGCTGTCGTGTGCAAATTCGATGAAAGCTTTTTGCATGCCATGATTCACTGAATAATCCGAGAAGGCGATATCAGCATCCAATAAAACCTGAGGATTGGCAGCCGGTTTCTTTTCGGAACAGGAAAATAAAACAAAAATGACCAGCAGTTGTAAGAATAATCTTTTCATAACCTGGAACTTGATAATTGGAACTATTTTGATCCCAACGAAATTAATAAAATACCAATTAAAATTCCGGCGAGATAAATAGCTTTTCGACTAATGTTCTTTTCATGAAAAACCAAAGCACCCACCACAAACGAGATTACTACTCCTCCACGTCGCAGCGATGATACAATTGAAATCATAGAATCTTTATAGCTCAACGAATTGAAATACAGGTAATCGGCCATCACAAGGAAAACGCCAATCAGAGGAATTGACCATCGCCAGTGAAACGGAGTTCGTTCACCTTTGGGTAACCGCCATCGGTTGACTGCCAAAACCGGCAGTAAAATCGCTACCTGATAAAATGAAAACCAAGCCTGAACAGCCATACGGTCAATTCGACGCATCAGAAATTTATCGTACAGGCCACTTGCAGCACCAAGAAATGTTCCGGCAACTATGAAGAATACCCATTTGTTGGTGGTAAAATTTACTCCTTCCAATTTTCCGGTAGTCGAAAGCAAATAGAAAAACAATAAGGTGATAATTACTCCAAACCATTGATAGGTATTTAAGTGTTCGCTGTAGATATCGATTGCTCCCAGTAAAGTCCAGATTGGACCGGTAGCCCGAATGGGTGCAACAATGGTTATCGGAAGATTTTTCACAGCAAAAAAGGCCAGAATCCAGCTCGAAACCACTAATATCGATTTCAGGAAAATGAAAAAATGCTGCTGTCCTGTAATTTCAGGAACAAAAAGCTGAATCGTTTTGAAAAATTCCGGATAAAATGAAGAACCTACAGTTAAAGGAAGAAAAATAATTGAACTGGTTAAAGTTGAGATAAAAAGCACAGGAATTACTGCATTTTTGTTTACCGAAAGTTTCTTGAAAACTTCGTAAATCCCTAATAGAACAGCTGAAGCCAGCGCTAAAATTACCCACATAAATCAGTTCAAAGTCTCAAATTCAAAATTCTATTCCCAGATAGTTGACGCTGTATATTTGTTTTACATACCGTCTATGAATGAAGTATTCTTTCAGGAAAGTCAAAACTATAAAGACTTCATGATGCGTGGGTAAATTCGATTTAAATCAGAGGTTTGTTTATTGAAACTTAATGTTCTCCAAAGAATTCTTATTCCTCTTTCGGGCTTTTCTTTTTCCTGACCACCAGAATAGCTCCGGTAAGTGCGATCAAAGCTCCGGAAATGGAAAGCACTGAGAAGTGTTCTCCGGCGATCCAATCCACCTTCAACAAGGTCAGGATTCCCAGGGAAAATAAAGTCTAAAATTGAGAGAAACGATGTTGTTGACTTAAAAATCAAGCAACGATTTTACTGTCATAATACATTTTTACTTTGGAATCGGCATATTCCTCAGGTGACAAATTTAAAATGTCCATTGAAATTTTGTATTTTTTCAAGGTCTCTATTTCAGGTTTCATGGTCATTTTGGAACGCTCAAATATGTCTTTATTTATAAAATCTGCTGAGATAATTATTAAATCAATATCACTATCTTCATGAATAATCCCGCTTAGAGCAGATCCAAATAATGCAATCGAGTCTACATTTAATCCACCCTGAACAAGAAGTTTTCTGAGGTATTGAATTATTTCATTTATTGTTGCTTTATCCATAACTGAATTTCTTTAGTGCGGTTCAAAATATTTTCAGTGCGACCGATTGAGTATGCAGCGACAAGTTTTCGTAAATCTTCCGGGTATCTGGTAGGTACTGAAATCTTATTTAGCGTAAACAGAAACTCATAGGATGAATCTTCCATCTTTAATTCAAGCTTCTCGACGAAGTAGATTAAACTATGCGATTTTGAAGGAAACTCTCGTTTCGTCTTGACTAATAAACCTTTCAGTACTTTTTCCAGGCTCAAATGGCACATGAAGATACAATAAACATATCTGCCTGATTTAAACATATCAAATGCCGTTTCCAAATCATAATCTGATTGGAAATACCATTCTTCGTGTCTGTTGTCATTTTCCATGAAACAAAATTACAAATAATTCTGCCTAACTTGCAATTAACTGACTTTTTGTTTCATAGCCACAAAGTCTATTAATTTGAAAGATAATCTTCTTTAAGTATTGATGCTTTTCTTTTTCCTGACCACCAGAATAGCTCCGGTAAGTGCCAGCAAAGCTCCTGCAATCGAAAGTACTGAGAAGTGTTCTCCGGCGATCCAATCCACCTGCATCCAGGTCAGGATTCCCATCAGAATAAAGGTGATGATTGGATTTAAAACAATAATGATGCTGACTTTTCCGGCTTCAAGGTATTTCAGTGCAAGCGATAAACAAGCATACGAAATGAGTGTATTGGCTCCAAGAAATACCAGCAGCGCCCAGTAACCGAAACTTAGATGAGCCAGGCTGGCGAAGTTGACAAACGGAAGGTAAATCAATACAGGCAAGCCGAAAATGAAAACATTGAGCGTACCGACAGAATAATTCAGGACCAGTTTTTTCTGAAGTGCCGCATAAACAGCCCAGGTAACCGCCCCTGATAATGTCAGCAACATTCCTTTGGTATATTGACTTTCGTGTCCTGACATGGCATTGAGGTGTTGCCGGTAGAAAATGTAAAATCCAATGAGAGCCAGCAGAAAACCTGCCATTTGAATCCTTGAAATCTTTTCTTTGAAGAAAAATATTCCAAAAATGGCCAGCAATACCGGCCCTGACTGAATAGCAACCTGTGCATTGCTTGGGCTTGTATATTGTATTCCAAGCATAAAGCCGATGTAATTCCATGCCAGTGCCAGTGACGAAATCACAATTAACCAGGAAGGTTTATACAGAATTTGAAGGCCTTTGGGATTCTTGAAGGCCATCCAGACGAACATTCCTGAAAATGCCAGCGAGAAACGAAACCACACGATGGTTGGCGAGTCGATTTCTTTGGAGGCAATTTTGAGCGCAATGGCCAAAACGCCCCACAGCGAAACGGTGATGAGCGTATAAAATATTCCTTTTGCCTGATTGGTCATAGGAGGTGTTGAAAAACTATATCAGCTTTTCGAGCTTTCGTTCAACTAATTCTTTAACCTCCAATGCAATTTGTTTATGCGCCAGAGTTTCCTTATCCGTTGGGGAATAGATATCGCCAGGGTACCTGATATCGACACCAAAATCATTTAAATCTTTGGGATCGATGGAACTGAATTCAGAATCAAATTCTTCGCATTCGGCAAGAAGAAACTCGATGTTGTGGGTTTTTCTTATTTCAACACCCTGAGCAATTAAAAATGCTTTCAGGTATTTTTCGACAACCTGTTGACAATGAAAACATACAGCAGATGTTGCAACGATTTCAAATTGAGTTAACTTGTCAATTACTATCAGATCATCTCCTGCTTTTGCAATCCATTGACGGATATAGTTTTTCGTTTCCTCGTTCATATCGGAATTCCTTCCTTTAGAACCTGACGAACGATATGCCCTGTTATCTTTTTGTTGGTTTCGAGCTGTGCTTTACTCAGAATAATAATGTCGGCAGGTATTCTTCTTTTTGCTAATTGTCTTCGAACCAATGCTTTCAAGTGCCGACATTCTGTATTTTCATAGGTAGTGCTGGTAACAACCATCAGATCAAAGTCGCTGTCTTCGGTGAAATCACGCCTTGCCCTTGAACCAAAAAGAAATACGGAACTTTCAGGAAAATATTCGTTTATCAATTCCTTGATAATCAGAATAGCGTCAGTTTGATTAGCAATTACCATGTGTTTTTCTTTCAAAGATATGAATAATCAATGGTTTGATTTCAAAATGAACTACCTCAACTGCGCGCCCAATTCCCGTTCGTAAGTAGAGACCAGTTTTTGCATGATTTTTTCGATCTGTTTGTCATTCAGTGTTTTTTCATCGTCGCGAAGAATGTAGCTGATAGCATACGATTTTTTGCCCTCCGGAACGCCTTTGCCTTCGTAAACATCAAACAAATCAACCGATTGGAGCAGCTTTTTTTCGGAGCGGAAAGCCCAATCCCTTAATTGGTTGTATTGAACCGACTTGTCAAGTAGCAAAGCTAAATCGCGGCGAACTTCAGGATATTTCGGAAGTTCGGCAAATACAACCTTGTTGTTTTTCAGTTCAATAAACAACACGTCCATGTAGAAATCGGCGAAATAAACCGGGTTGTCAATACTGAAAGCTTTCAGTGTTTTTCCGGAGACCACACCAAATTCAACCAGCTTTTTGCCATTAATCAGGTATTGAATTCCTTCAGGGATTGACTCATTGGAGAAACCTTCAGTTTTAAGGTTGAGAATATCAAATCCCATTCGTTTCAGTATATTTTCAACATACGATTTTAGGAGGAAGAAAGTAGTTTTTACAGCTGGATTTGCCCAGTTTGCGGTTTCTTTTTCACCGGTAACAAATAATGATAAATGTTCTTCTTCGCGATAATTTCGCAGAGGATTTTCTTTAAGGCTGCTGCCATTGAAGAAGTAGCAATTTCCGAATTCGTACAAGCGAAGATCAGGATTCTTTCGGTTGGCATTGTGCGCTATCGATTCCAAACCGCCGTAGAGCAAAGTCTGACGCATACTTCCAAGATCGTTGCTCAGCGGATTAAAGAGCTTTACAGAACTGTCAATTGGATGGACCGGATTGTTTTCGTAATAGGATGATTTGGTGAGCGAGTTCGACCATATTTCGTTGAAACCTTGTGCTGTCAACATTTCGGCAATCAAATTGCGAAGTTTGGTTGGATTGGGCTTCACCGAATATTGAAGCGACGAATTGACCTGGGTTGGCAAAGCGATATTATTGTATCCGTAGATTCGAAGAATTTCCTCAATCACATCCACTTCACGTTTCACATCCACGCGATACGGTGGAACCAGCAAACTCAAACCGGTTTCAGTCTCGGCTTCGATTCGGATTTCAAGTGCATCTAAAATCTGTTTGATTTTCTCTTTTCCAAGATCCACTCCGATGAGCCGTTTGATGTTGGCGAAAGTCACATCCACCTGAAAATCAGCTACCGGATTCGGATAAATATCCACAATTTCCGAAGCGATTTCTCCGCCGGAAATTTCCTTAATCAACAGTGCCGCACGTTTCAAAGCATAAATAGTTCCGTTCGGATCAGTTCCGCGTTCAAAACGGAAAGAAGCATCGGTGCTGAGTGTATGACGACGGGCAGTTTTCCGGACGGATACCGAATCGAACCAGGCGCTTTCGATGAATATGCTGGTCGTGGAATTTTTTACGCCTGAATTTAATCCGCCAAAAACACCGGCAATGCACATGGCATCTGATTCATTACAAATCATTAAATCATCCGGATGCATTTCACGTTCAATTCCATCCAGAGTAACAAATTTGGAACCTGCACCTGCTGTTCGAACCACTATTTTTCCACCTTTTATTTCGGCGGCATCGAAAGCATGCAATGGCTGACCAGTTTCGAAGAGCACAAAATTGGTGGCATCCACAATGTTATTGATCGGTTTCAACCCGATGATTTTAAGCTTATTTTTCAGCCAGTCCGGAGATTCTTTCACGGTTACGTTTGAAATCGTGACTCCGGAATATCGCGGACAAGCTTCTGAATTCAGAACTTCAACCGGAATTTCGAGCGAATGATTATCGGCTTTAAACGCATCAACCGATGGCCGGGAATAGCTGATCGGATGTTTTTGTTTGATGTAGGCAGCCAGGTCTCGGGCAATACCGATGTGCGATGCACTGTCGATGCGGTTGGGAGTCAAATCCACTTCGAGCACAAAATCCGATTCGATTTTGAAATACTGGCTGGCAGGAGTTCCGGGAACTGCTGATGAATCAAGGATCATGATTCCTTCGTGACTGGTCCCAATCCCGATTTCGTCTTCGGCACAGATCATACCTTCCGAAGCTTCGCCCCTGATTTTTGATTTTTTGATTTTGAACTCATTTTCGCCGTCGTAAAGAGAAGTGCCAACAACTGCTACTACCACTTTTTGCCCGGCGGCTACATTCGGTGCACCGCAAACAATAGGTAGAATTTCGTTATTACCAACATTCACGGTGGTTTTGCTCAGGTGATCCGAATCAGGATGTTTTTCGCAAGTCAGAACTTCACCGATTACCAGGCCGCGCAGGCCGCCTTTGATGGTTTCAACTTCTTCCATGCTTCCGACTTCCAAACCAATTTCGGTCAGGAAAGCCGATACTTCGTCCGGAGTATAATCAAGATTGATGTATTCTTTTAACCAGCGGTAAGATATGTTCATAGATATAGTCTTTTACGTCTGAATTTCAATGAACGGCAAAAGTAAATAAAATTTGGGGGGATGGGAAGAAAAATGAAAGACAAAAATGACAAAATGATTTGCAGTTAATGCTAACAATTAAGTGTGATTGCCTCTTTCGTTTTCTGAATATTGCGGTGCTCTGCACCTTATCATTCTTATATTCATCTTCGCTACAAATATTCTGGTGCTCCGCACCTGGCTTCTATAACTGAATCCATTTCTGTTAAAGTACAGATGCTCTTTAAGTTTTAAGATTTGAAATAACTGAAGTTGAGAGAACTAAAGGTGCGGGGCTCCGATTCTATTTATAGAATTTAATAACGTTATTGCTTCTTCCGTTTTCTGATTATGGCGGTGCTCCGCACCTTGTCCCTTTTATATTCGATTTTCCTACATATATATATTGGTGCTCCGCACCTCTAAGAAAATAACAATTGTGATTTCTTTAAAGTATGAATAAAATAACTGATGTTGATCGAACTAAAGGTGCGGAGCACCGATTATATTTGTAGAACAAATGAGTTTTTCTAATCTCAGGTGCAGCGCACCGAAATAGTATTAAATATGGCTGACACGTTCACACAATGTTATTTCCACTTGGTTTTTGCAGTGAAAAATCGGGATGCACTAATCAAGAAATCCTGGAAAAACGAATTGGAAATGTATATTACGGGAATCGTTCGAAACCATAAGCACAAACTACTGGCTATAAATAGTATGCCTGACCATATTCACATCTTTATTGGATACAATATTAATCAGTTGGTGCCAAATCTGATTGAGGAAATAAAGACTTCATCCAACTTATGGATCAAAAAGGAAAATCGTTCAAAATTTCATTTTGAATGGCAGAAGGGATATGGTGCATTTACACATTCTCATTCACAAATTGATGCCGTTGTCAAATACATTCTGAACCAGGAAGTCCATCACTAAAAGAAGTCATTCAGAGAAGAATATCTGGAAATTCTGAAGAAAAATGAGATCCAATTCAAAGGCGAATATGTGTTTGATTTTTTTGATGATGGGATAAGTTGGGACTAAATATTGCAGTCATTTCAGCCTCCAACATCCCTCCAATTCCTGAAAAACATCATGTTCCTGATTTTTCACGACTTTTATCAGCTTTGAAGCAAGACCTAATCTCTATATTTCCGCCCAAATCGGAAACCCAACGAATAACCTAAAAATCAAACTCCTATCACCCAATGAAAAAAATCGGGATTTCGCTTATCGCACTTGCAACAGCATTGATAAGCAGCAACATAAGTGTTGCACAAACCAGAGACATGAGTAATCCATTTTTCAGTGAATACCAGACCCTGTTTCAGGTTCCGCCTTTTAACGAGATTAAGCTGGAACATTTTAAACCAGCCATGGAGGCTGGTATCGTTGATCAGCTTGCTGAAATTAAATTGATCACCGAAAACAAGGAAGTTCCAAACTTCAGGAACACCATTCTGGCTCTTGATAACTCGGGAGAATTACTATCCAAGACACGAATCTTCTCGAACCTGAATTCGGCCAATACCAACGACCAGATGCAAGCACTGGCGCGCGAAATTACCCCAATGTTGTCGGCTCACCGCGACAATGTAATGCTCAATATGGATCTTTTCAAGCGGGTAAAGGCCGTTTATGAAAATCGTAATTCCATGAACCTGGACCACGAACAATTGCGTTTGGTTGAAAAAATGTACAAAGATTTTGAGCGTGGCGGCGCAAATCTTCCGGAGAATAAACAGGCCGAATTGCGCAAAATAAATGAGCAGCTTTCGATGCTGACATTGAAATTCGGAGAAAATACTTTGGCCGAAACCAACAAGAATTTCAAAATGCAAATCGAAAATAAGGATGACTTGAAAGGTTTACCCAACGATGTGATAACCTCGGCGGCCGAACTGGCAAAAAAAGCAGGTCAGGAAGGAAAATGGATTTTCACCTTACAAAAACCAAGCATGTTGCCATTTCTGCAATATGCCCAAAACCGCAGCCTGCGCGAAAAGTTATTTAAAGGATACCTGAATCGCGGCAATTATGACAATGCTTTCGACAACAAGCCGGTCATTGAAAAAATCGTAAAACTGCGTGACGAACGTGCAAAGCTCATGGGTTTTCCGAATTTCGCGGCGTATGTGGTAGACGAAAATATGGCCAAAACTCCCGAAAATGTTGACAATTTCCTGATGAAACTTTGGGTTCCGGCACTCGGGAGAGCAAAAAAGGAACGCGACGATATGCAGGCTATGATTGACAAGGAAGGTGGAAAATTCAAACTCGAATCGTGGGATTGGTGGTATTATGCCGAAAAAGTCCGCAAAGCCAAATATGATCTTGATGCGGAACAGTTGAAACCTTATTTCAAGCTCGAAAATGTAATCGACGGGATGTTTTATGTAGCCAACAAACTGTATGGCGTAAAATTCATCCAGCGCGCTGATCTTCCGGTTTACAACGAGGAGGTGATGGCCTATGAAGTTCAGGAAGCCGATGGTCGCCACATTGGTGTTTTATATATGGACTTTCATCCGCGAGCCGGGAAAAACAATGGGGCATGGTGTACCGGCTATCGTTCACAATCCTATAAAAACGGACAAAAAATAACTCCGGTAGTTTCCATCGTATGCAATTTCACCCGTCCGGCTGGTGATGTTCCGGCTCTGTTGAGTTTCGAAGAGGTAACCACCTTATTTCACGAATCAGGTCATGCTTTCCACTCACTGTTTACTGACGGACCATATAAACGCACTGCCCGCGATGTTCCCCGCGATTTCGTTGAACTTCCTTCGCAAATCATGGAAAACTGGGCTTCAGAGCCTGAAGTGCTTCGCGTTTACGCCAAACATTATAAAACCGAAAAAGTTATTCCTGAAGCGCTGATTACAAAACTTGGCAAAAGCGCCCAGTTCAATCAGGGATTCGAAACTGTTGAATACCTGGCCGCTTCGTTGCTCGATATGGATTTCCACACTCAGAATCTCACCACAGATGTTTCATCGTTTGAAAAAGCATCGATGGATAAACTTGGCCTGATCAACGAAATTGCTCCGCGCTACCGCAGTACCTATTTTTCGCATATTTTCTCCGGAGGTTATTCTGCCGGATATTACGTGTACATTTGGGCCGCAGTGCTCGATGCCGATGCTTTTGATGCATTCAAAAAAAGCGGCAACCTGTTTAATCCTGAACTGGCAGCCAAATTCAGGACATTGCTAACCAAATCGGGTTCAGACGAAGGAATGACCATTTATAAAAACTTCCGGGGACAGGAACCATCCATTGAACCGCTGCTGAAAAGAAGAGGCCTGAAATAAATTTTTAGAGGTTTCACCCATGGATGAAACCTCTAAAAACAAATTATTGAACAAAATCAAATTTAAAACCTTATAATATGCACAAAATTGGAATTACCCTGATTGCTTTCGCACTTATCCTGAGTTCATGCAATCAGAAAAAAGCACCACAAAAAGACATGACCAATCCGTTTTTTAGCGAGTACAAAACTCCGTTTCAGGTTCCGCCTTTCAACGAAATCAAGCTGGTACATTATTTGCCGGCCATTGAGACTGGTATTGCGGACAATCTGGCTGAAATTAAAGCCATTACCGACAATAAAGAAGATGCAACATTCGATAATACCATCCTGGCATTTGACTTGTCCGGTGATTTGCTTACCCGGGCATCGTTGGTTTTTTTCAACCTGAATTCGGCGAATACAAGTGACGAAATTCAGGCTCTGGCCCGTGAAATAACTCCCAAATTATCGACTCACCGCGATAACATCATGCTGAATAAGGATTTGTTCAAACGGGTAAAAGCAGTTTACGATAAACGAAATGCTTCGAATCTGAATGCCGGGCAATTGCGTTTGGTTGAAAAATATTATACCGATTTCGAGCGGAGTGGAGCCAATCTTCCGGATGAAAAACAGGCAGAATTACGCAAATTAAACGATGAACTTTCGATGTTGGAGCTCAAGTTTGGTGAAAATGTCCTGGCCGAATCCAATAAAAATTTTAAAATGGTGATCGACCAAGAAGCTGACCTGAAAGGTTTGTCTGGCGATGTGATTGCCGCAGCTGCTGAAGTTGCAAAAAACGACAGCCTGGCCGGAAAGTGGGTTTTTACACTTCAAAAGCCAAGCATGATCCCATTTTTGCAATATGCCGAAAACCGCACACTCCGTGAAAAACTGTATAAAGGATATCTTACCCGTGGCAATAACGGTAACGCCAACGATAACAAAGAGACTATCGGAAAACTCGTCAATTTGCGCGACCAGCGTGCAAAACTTCTGGGATATGCCAATCATGCAGCTTATGTAATCGATGTGAACATGGCCAAAACACCTGAAAATGTTGAGAACTTCCTTTTGAAACTCTGGACTCCTGCTCTTGAACGGGCTAAAAAAGAACGTGCCGACATGCAAGCCATGATTGATCAGGAAGGTGGAAAATTCAAACTGGAAATGTGGGATTGGTGGTATTATGCTGAAAAAGTTCGCAAAATCAAATACGATCTCGACGAAGCTCAGCTAAAACCTTATTTCAAACTCGAAAATGTGGTTGACGGAATGATGCAGGTAGCCAATAAATTATATGGAATTAAATTCATCCAGCGCACCGACCTTCCGGTTTATAACGAAGAAGCTATGCCTTATGAAGTTCAGGAAGCCGATGGAAGGCACATTGGTGTTTTCTACATGGATTTTCATCCTCGTGCCGGAAAAGGCAACGGAGCATGGTGTACCTCGTATCGCGATCAAACCTATAAAAACGGACAAAAAATCTACCCGATTGTATCTATTGTTTGCAACTTCACCCGCCCGGCGGGCAATGTTCCTGCGCTGTTGAACTTCGATGAAGTAACTACTTTGTTCCACGAAGCAGGTCATGCACTACATGGATTATTTACCGATGGACCTTACCACCGTACAGCCGGAAATGTTCCGAACGACTTTGTGGAACTTCCTTCCCAGATCATGGAAAACTGGGCTTCCGAGCCTGAAGTTCTTCGCATGTATGCCAAGCATTATCAGACTGGCGAGGTCATTCCAGAAGCTTTGATTGCTAAAATAGTTAAAAGCTCGCAATTCAATCAGGGATTTGAAACGGTGGAATACCTGGCTGCTTCTATACTTGACATGGACTGGCATACTAAAGCATTTGGGAGCAATGTTGAAGTATTTGAGAAAACCTCGATGGATAAAATTGGCCTGATCAACGAAATTGCGCCGCGTTACCGCAGCACTTATTTCTCGCATATTTTCTCCGGAGGATATTCTGCGGGGTACTACGTTTACATTTGGGCAGCAGTGCTCGATGCCGATGCATTTGATGCATTTAAACAAAGCGGTAATATTTTTAATCCTGAATTTGCGGCCAAATTCCGCATCTTATTGACCAAATCAGGATCGGACGATGGTATGGTTATTTACAAAAACTTCCGTGGTCAGGAGCCATCGATTGAACCACTTCTGAAACGCCGGGGGCTGAAATAGGAAATAAGAAAAAGTCATTAGTCAATAGTCATAGGAAAATCACTTTTATCAAATTTCCCAATGACTATTGACCTTTTTCATTATTCTTATCAGAAAAAGACTCGTTTCGCCAATGCGGAACGGGTCTTTTTTTTACTCGTTATCCATTTTTTTTGATCAGAAAGATTGAAATCTGATCAAAACGCTGTAACTTTTACATATTAAAAATGAACAATTGAATAAAAGACATGTTCATCTTTTATTCAGTTTAGAATCAAACCTTTTATCCACTTAAAAACAATTCTTATGGCAGATTTCAATCAGGCTTTTCTGTTGGTCATAGCTAACGAAGGTGGCTATGTCAACGATCCGGATGATCCGGGGGGCGAAACCTACAAAGGTGTGGCCCGCAAGATTTTCAGTAAATGGGATGGCTGGATAAAAATTGACCTTTTAAAACGTCAGTCTGGTTTCCCGGGTAACCTCGACAAAGATGTTGAACTTCAGCAGGATATTGAGGACTTTTACCGTGTAAATTTCTGGAATAAAGTGAAAGGTGATGACATTACCAATCAGAAAG
This sequence comes from uncultured Prolixibacteraceae bacterium, assembly GCA_903865775.1. Classification (GTDB taxonomy): domain Bacteria; phylum Bacteroidota; class Bacteroidia; order Bacteroidales; family Prolixibacteraceae; genus Aquipluma. The sequence continues at coordinate 27,180 of CAIPKZ010000022.1, forward strand.
TGGCGGAATCGATTTTTGATTTTGGGGTCAATGCAGGAGTTGGTACCAGTGCTTCTTTAGCCCAGTTGGTTGTGGAAGCAGAAACCGACGGTGTGATAGGTCAGGAATCAATATCCAAAATCAATGCGTTTAATTCTGATCACTTCCTTGCAGCTTTCACTGTTGCCAAGATTGCCCGATATGTCAACATCGTCAAAAAGAGACCGACAAGCCGGAAATACTTTTATGGATGGGTGTTGCGCTCCCTTGGAGAAAACGCTTAAAGGCCTCCCCTAAATTCCCTCCGAAAGAGGGGACTCAAAGAATGCATTAAATGAGGTAATAGCTTAATAATTTTAAATATCCAACTATGAAAATTCAATATCCAATAACTATCGAATGCTTTTATCGAAGCGTTCATCGCTTTCCCCTTTTGGGGGAACGGGAAGGGGGCTACTTATGACCTTTCTATCCAATCTCTTTTCAAAAGGTGCCAGTACGTTCGTCAATTCGGTGGGCAAAGTGCTGGACAATGTGGTTACGACCAAAGAAGAAAAAATGCAGCTTGAAAATGAAATCCGAAAATCAGAACTTCAGTTTCAGTTAGACATGAAAAAGCTTTCGAATGAAGAGCAGCAAATGATTTTGGGCGATATCAGCAGTGCACGGCAGCGTGAAATTCAGGTATTGTCGGCTCCCAATGCAAGTTGGTGGACAAAAAACACCATGCATGTACTTGCCATTGGAACTACGGTTATTACATTGGCATTCTTTTACATCCTGATATTTAAACCAAAAAGTATCACGACCGAAAGCCGCGATATTGTATTGTATATTTTGGGTGTTTTAAGTGCCATTTTAACTCAAATCTACAGTTACTACTTCGGTTCATCGGCTGGAAGTGCTGATAAAGCACGCACTATTGCCGGAATTAAGGAGAGATAGAAATTTTTCTTTATTTGTTTGGACAGATTCATTGGCGCTAATCTCAGCAATGAATACACAAGGCAGGCGGATCGAACATGCATTTGGAAATCAATGCTGTTCAATCCGCCTTAGTTTTAAGAATTGTCATAGTTTTGGATGAAGTCAATTTTATGATCGAACCGGCACAAATTGTTCAAAGCATTTGATGATTCATTAAATCATGCAAAAAACATTTTTTTGAAGCAAACAGAGACTGAAACGCTTATGGTTTTAAGCATTGATTTGCATCTCTCTGTAAAAGCTTGCTATATTTGAAGGTCAAACTGTTCCTGTTTTCAATACATGAAGTAAATGCTCTTGGTATGAAATGTATTTCAGTAATTCTTGTCTTGCATGTTTTTGTTCAGATTTCATCCAGCGCACAAGTCAGAAATCCTGTCTATATGGATAAAAATGCTCCTGGAATCCGGCTTTAGTTACTGAAGCTGCAACTGTTGCAGCTAAGGAAGCCAATCTGGCCGGGCTCGACTGGGCCTTTTCGACCATGCTCGACGTGGCACATGATGCCCGATGGGGGCGCGTTCCAGAAGGTTAGGTTGAATAAATAAAGGGTGAAATTTGAGGTGACAGAATAATAAAAAAGAAAAAAGGAATGAGGAAAATGAGGATTGGGATTGCTTTCATTTTTATTTATTTCCTTTACTAATTCAATGACAATGGGATGACGACCTGATGCTATTTAAACCAACCAACCAATCATGAAAACCCAACTCTTCATTTACCTAAAAACATTCCTTTTTCTACTGTTAGCTGTGGCAGCAAATGCACAGCAGTGGACTGCCGTTCCTTTAGTCACCAAAACCATGAAAGACCAGGGCTATTTGGGTGGTGAAGGCTGTCAGGTGGTCCAAGCCATTGAGTGCGACCATACCGACGGTTCGTTTCTTCTGATGGGAACCGATGTGGGTGGAATCTACCGAAGTATCGATGGCGGTAAAATCTGGCAGCCATGCAACCTTGGTTATTCTGCACGAGGAAACACAGGTTTTGCCATCGACCCGAACAACAATAAACGCGCACTGGCAGTAGGTGCCAATAGTACCAAAAATCAAAGTCATGGTTTGTATCTGACTACCGATCAGGGAGCGAGTTGGAAGCAGGTTTTACCCGATGGAAATTACGACGTTTATGTCGGTATGATCGACAAGGTTGATTTCATGAAAGGCAGTTTCGATGCGGCTTTGGGTTTTTCGAAAGTGGCTTATTGGTCGAATCCTGCCGGTGGAATATACAAATCGGTGGATGGCGGATCAAAGTGGACAAAAGTCAATATCAATTATGGAAAAAGTATCCTTAAAGTTCATCCGGACAAAGGCGATGTTTATGTAGCCAACAGCACAGGCTTTTTTAAAAGCACCGATGGCGGTAAAACATTTGTCCAGAAGCTGACTGAAAATGTGACCGATATGGACGTGGTTCAAACTGCTATGGACAAGGTTTTTCTGTGCACGGCCTCCAAATTTTTCGTTTCAGCTGATGGAGGCGAAACCTTCAGCAAAATTACCACAAGCAATTTCCCGACCAATGCAATTACCTTAAATGTCAGTCAGGCAAATTCTGATTACATGGCTGTTTGCTATAAAAACAGCAATTGGGGAGGCCCAATTTACTATTCGAATAATGGAGGCATCAAATGGACCGAAGCTTTAAGAAGTAATGCACTGTCTTTTATGCCATATAACAGCAGGGATCAAAAAATCGCCTGGCACCCGACCGATCCAAATAAAGTCTGGGCATTGGGCGGTGACTGGATTACAAGCAGCACCAATGCAGGAAAGAATTTCGAGTGGGATGCCAATGGGTACAATGGAATCCTTGTGGGTGGGTTCTTCAATTTCAACATTACTGATTCAAATCTGCTTTTTGTCGGATCGCAGGATTACAATGGTGCTTTTACCAAAGACAATGGTCAAACCTGGAAGTACTGCAATGCGGCCAACCTCGGTTGGGGTGGATTTACTTACGGAGCGTATGCTGCCAACGATCAGGTTTTGGTTACCCAAAATTCTCCGGGATGGGGACAGGATGGACAACTGACCCTCAGCAAAAACGGAGGTGCAAGTTTTACCAACACTTCAATGATTTGCACTGGACTCGATGTAGGCTGCGGCGATGCCAAAGATCCGAATGTGATCTATTTCAGCAATTACTACAGTCAGGATCTTGGTACGACCTGGAAAGTGATGAAAGGCTGCAAAGGTGTTTTAACTGCAAATTTGTTTGGCGATCAGGAAGTGTATGGAGCTGATGGATACAATGTGGTTAAGTCGGTGGATAAAGGCGACCACTGGACTATTGTGACAACCTTGCCAAATGTGGTTTCAGATATTGCCATCGATCATGCTCAAAACCGGCTTTATGTGGTGATTTCGGGTGACCGTCTTTTTCAGTATGATTCAGGTGGACTGAAGGAATTGACTTCGCTGATACCAAAAGATCAATATGGTGCAGTTGCCATTCAAACCGTTGCAGTCGATCCGCAGGATCCAAAAGTGGTGTATTGTGCCGGAGCCAAAAATATTTATAAATCGGATGCCAGTGTGAAACGATCCATTGATTCTGGAAAAACATGGCAGATCATCACCCCGAATACCCGAACAACTAACGGACTCAATCTGAATGACGGCGCCAATGAGGTATTTGCACTTCGGGTAAATCCATTGACACGCGAACTCTGGGCTGCCGGAAGTTGCTACGGAATCTGGAAAGAAGCCGGAATAAAAAGTCTGTCGGCTACATTGACCAACCCAGTCAAAAATGGTGTGTACAGAGCCGGAACTGACCTGATGCTAAAAGCTACAGCCACAAAGCTTGATAATGAAATTGCAAAAATTGAATTCTTCAAAGGCGCCGAGAAAATTGGTGAATCCACAAACGCACCGTACCAACTTAACTGGCACAATATTGAATTGGGAACCTGGCAGCTTCATGCTAAAGTTACCGATGCAAAAGGCGATACGGCTGTTTCCCTAGTCATTCCAATTTCTATCGTTCAAAACATTGCTCCTGAAATCGGCGTCATTTCTCCGGAGAACAATTCCTTTTTTGCTTCAGGAGTAACGATACCATTTACCGTAAATGCCACTGATAAAGATGGTACTATTGCCAAATTAGAATATTTCAACGGAACAACAAAAATCGGGGAGTCGCTGGTTTCACCTTTTGGGTTCGATTGGAAAAATGTTATCCCTGGGGTTTACAGCATTACAGCAACTGCCAACGACAATGAAGGACTTTCAATAACATCATCAGCGGTTTCTATAACAGTTTCCGGAGAAAATGGCCAATTGAACTACACCGAAAATTTTGATGACGGACTGGCACAGAACTGGAAAAGCAATTCGGGAACCTGGGTGGTGGAATCAAAGCAAATGCATCATACCTCAACTGATGGCATTGATATTACGGTTTATGATGGAACTACCTTTTACAATTTTACCTATACTGTCCAGATCAAGCCTGACTGGGGCAATATTTACGGTTTGGTTTTCAATTATGTCGACAACAAAAACTATTACCGGCTCGAACTCGATGCCGATCCCCGAAATATTGCATTAATCGAGGTGAAAAACGGCAGTGAAAAAACTTTGGCTTCAGCAACCTATACCGGTGGTGGACAAGGCGTTTATTCGACGCTCAAAGTTACCAACAATGGCAAATCGACTGCAGTTGAAGTGAATGGTAAAAATATTTTTAACGGTATTGCAACAACTGCCTTCAGGTATGGAAAAATTGGTTTGTACGCCTGGTATCAGCCTGTTTGGTACGACAGCATTGAAGTTATTGCCGAAAGCAAAGGTTTTCCGGTGGGAGTTCAAATCCACACCGAAAATTCAACCGGAATTTGGTGTTTTCCAAACCCACTTGGAAATGGTGATCTTACAATTCGATTAGCCACCACAGAAAGAAATATACGGACTGAGATTTTCAATTTGCAAGGGAAACTGATCGGATCAGATCAAAAACCGGAAGCCAGCTCATTTTCACTGCCAGCAAACCTGTTCCCCGTTAACGGACTGTATTTCATGAAAATAAGTACTGACAAAAATTTTTACCTGACCAAAGTGTTGAAATCCGGGAGTTAAGAAAGTATATGAGAATTGCCTGAAAAGTACAAGAAAAAACTAAGAGACTGTTTAAATTTGGTTTTTCAATCCCGTTAGGGATTTTATATGGGTAGAAAAAAGATTGAAATGCAAGGTCTCGTCCCATCCGGGACGAAATATTTTATCCTGTTTTCTATTCCTACCCATATTTTGTGCCTACGGCACGATATTAAGACACATAATTATGATCGAATAAAAGTGTATTATGAAATTTAAACAGTTTTTAAGCAACTATGAAAATATCCAAATTCAAATCCATCGTCTTTTCCGCATTTGTAATGATACTTGCATGCACAACTTTTGCACAAATCAAACCCATCAGCCTTCATCCTGAAAACCCGCACTACTTCAGCTATCAGGGAAAACCAATCCTTCTGATTACTTCCGGAGAGCATTACGGAGCTGTGATGAACCCTGATTTCGATTACAAAATTTACCTGAAAACTCTTCAGAAAGACGGACTGAACCTTACCCGAACCATGACCGGAGCATATTTTGAACCAGCCGGGGCATTCAATATTTCGAAAAATACAATGGGACCAGCAAAAGACAAATTTCTTTGTCCCTGGAAAAGGGCAACCGATCAAACCAAATTCGACCTCAACCAATGGAATGATGCCTATTTTGTTCGCCTGAAAGACTTTATGACCGAAGCTCAAAAATCCGGAGTAATTGTTGAACTCTCGCTATTCTGCCCATTTTACGAAGAAATGCAATGGGAACTGAGTCCGTTCAACATCAAAAATAATGTGAATGGGTTGGGTGCTATTCCACGAACAGATGTTTACACGCTTGATAAAAACAAGGGACTTTTAGCCATTCAGGAAAAAATGGTCCGCAAATTGGTTGATGAACTGAACGGCTTTCCAAACCTGATTTATGAAATCTGCAACGAACCTTATTTTGGCGGAATTACGCTCGAATGGCAGGAGCAGATTTCGAAAACCATCGTCGAAGCCGAAAAAACATTTGCCAACAAACATCTGATTTCGCAAAACATTGGCAACGGTTTCGAAAAAATAAAAAATCCGAATCCGCTGGTGTCGGTGTTCAACTTTCATTATGCTACGCCTCCCAAAGCAGTAAGTCTGAATTATAATCTGAATAAAGTGATCGGCGAAAACGAAACTGGTTTTAACGGACAAAAAGATTCAACCTACCGCAAAGAAGCCTGGGAGTTGATTTTAACCGGCGGAGGACTGTTCAACAACCTCGATTATTCGTTCACAACCGATCATCCTGAAGGAACTTTTCTGTATCCGGAAAAACAACCCGGAGGCGGAACTCCTGCATTTCGCAGGCAACTCAGCTACCTGAAAAAATTTATGGATTCGTTTGATTTTGTAAAAATGAAGCCCGATACCACTGTGTTTTCAGGAGAAATTTCAGGCAAAAACAAAGTCACTGTTTTATCGGAACCCGGGAAACAATATGCGATTTACTGGATGGGTGGCAAACAGATGAATCCTGAGTTTCAATTGCCGAAAGGCGAATATTTGTTGGAATGGCTAAATCCCATCACTGAAAAACTTGAAAAGAAGGAAAAGCTTAGCCATTCCGGAGGCATGGTCCAATTGGAATCTCCAGCATATGCTGAAGATATTGCCCTGAAGATTATCAAAGAATAAAAATTTTGAGGTTTTAATCTTCCTGATTTCTGTTTTTGTAATCGATAAATAAAGTTCGAAACCCTTAATTTTCTTATTTTTGGTGCCTGAAAGTACTAAACACAAATAAACATTTTCAATAAAAATTCAAATTATGAAGAGAAACATTTTTTTGACTTTGTCATTCGTAGCTGCGATGGTAATCGCATTTCCGGGAGTTTCACAAACTGTGAATAAGCTCTCGAAAGAGGAGAGTAAAGCCGGTTGGACCCTGTTGTTCAACGGCCAAAATTTTGATGGTTGGCGCCAATGCAATGGTACTGCAATGCCTGTCAATTGGAAAATCGACGACAACGCCATGAACGTTTTTACCGGTGAAGGCAAGAAACCCGGTCAGGGCTCCGATGGCGATATTCTTTACCCCGGAAAAAAGTATAAAAACTTTGAACTGACGATAGACTGGAAAGCCAGCAAAATGGCCAACTCCGGAATTTTCTATGATGTTCGTGAGGTTCCCGGAAAGCCGATTTATTATGCAGCTCCTGAAATTCAGGTGCTCGACAATGTGGATGCCAGCGACAACAAATTAGCCAGTCACCTGGCTGGTTCGCTCTACGACATACTTCCCGCTGATCCAAAGACTGTGAAACCAACCGGAGAATGGAATACAATCGTAATCCGTGTAAAAGATGGTAAAGTAACCCATACCCAGAATGGTGTAAAAGTGGTTGAATACACCCTTTGGACTCCGGAATGGGATGCTATGGTGGCTAAAAGCAAATTCAAAGACTTTCCGGGCTGGACCGAAGGAATCGCTAAAGAAGGATATATCGGACTTCAGGATCATGGTTATTCTGTTTGGTTCAGGAATATTAAGATCCGAGAATTGTAAAAAGGATCTTTAATTTACATCGAAAGGGAACAATCTGAATGGGTTGTTCCCTTTTGTTTTTGGCTCAGGATTGAACAAAAAAAATATCCGGATTTCGTATATTTGGTTAAATCTGAAAAATCCAAGCTATGAAAGCCGAAAAAATTGAATTTAACGGAGAAAATCGTATTCAAGTTAGCTTTCCGATTGATCAGGAAGCAATATCAAAAATTCGGCAAATATCCGGAGCCTTGTGGAGCAAAACTAATGATGCCTGGAATATACCGTACAACAAAGAAGCCTATTATCAACTAATCAGACTGTTCCCTGACATTAAAATAGATCAGGTGACTCCAATTGAAAAGGAGAGAGCGCCTTCGACCAGGCAAATGCCACTTCAGGATGAAATTGTTATTGAAGTTTCAGATAAAAACATCCTCCTGAAAATGCCAAAAAATCAGATGGATATTCAATTTATTCGTACTTTCAACTATGCGCGGTGGGATAGAATCAGTTACAACTGGGTAATTCCCAACTACGGTCGAAATCTGGAACTGCTTAAAAACTATTTCAACATCCGGATTACCCGAATTGAAACCAAGAAACCTGAGCAATCAATCGCAATTCCAGTCACTCCTCAAAATCATTACGTTTCCAATTTACCTCCAATTGATTCAGAAGGTGTGCATGAGATCGAACGATTTAAGCACTGGATGGAACAAAAACGATACAGCGATTCGACGGTGAAAACCTATTTGATGGCCATTACTACTTTTCTTCGGTTTATTCAGCCCAAAACAAGTAAAGAAGCTGTCAACGAAGATATGCGGCGTTTTGTATATCAATATATGATTCCCCGAAAGTTAAGCTTTTCGTATCAAAACCAGGCAGTAAATGCGGCCAAGTTGTTTTTCAAAACCATACGTGGATCGGTGTTAATAACCGAACAACTGGAACGCCCGCGTCACGAACATAAACTTCCCAACGTATTAAGCAAAGAAGAAGTAGCGATTCTGCTCAAAGCATTGGTCAATATGAAACACCGGGTCATGTTAAGCCTGATTTATTCGTGCGGATTAAGAAGAGGTGAATTACTGAATTTGGTGCCATCAGATGTTGACAGCAAGCGGGGCTTGCTCATTATCAGGCAAGCCAAGGGGAGAAAAGACAGAATTGTTCCTTTATCGCTGAAGACAATCGACCTGTTACGCGAATACTATAAATTGTACCGTCCGAAGGTATGGCTATTCGAAGGACAAAATTCAGGGGAACCATACAATGAGCGGAGTCTGCAGATGGTATTAAAAAATGCACTCAAAGCCGGAAGAATTAAAAAACCAGTAACCCTTCATTGGTTGCGTCATTCGTATGCCACACACCTTTTGGAAAATGGAACTGATTTGAGATACATCCAGGAGATTTTAGGACATAAAAGTTCGAAAACAACCGAAATTTATACCCATGTAAGTACACGTAGCATAAAAAAAATTAAATCTCCATTTGATGATTTGAAATTATGAAAAGTTGTATAGATTTACAGAAATATAACGCAATAAGGTTTCGCCTATACCCCCAAATTCTGATCAATAGGGAAACTTCGTTTCGCGGATAAACGAGTTACCGCCAATACTAAGGGGACACTGCAAGCTATGTTGACAGGATCGAAGACACGAAATAATTGAAAAAATACAATTTGAGACATAACAAAATGCTAACTTTAGTATGTGGCATAGGTTGCATACTATAAATAGCTTTATCCGTTGAAATTTTACTCAATGGATAATAGAGAAATTCTCATAAAATTTGGTCATCGTGTCAGGGAAATCAGAAAAGAAAAAAATCTTTCTCAAGAAGAACTTTCTTTCAAAGCTGATTTACACCGTACTTATATCGGTATGATAGAAAGAGCCGAAAAGAATATAACTCTTGTAAACATTGAGAAAATTGCAAAAGCACTTAATGTAGACATTAAAGAGTTATTTAATGATAAATTATAAGGTTAATTCCCAATTTCAGAAAAATCTCGGGTTCGACGTTTCTCACAACGAAATTTTATTAGCAGTAAGTAGTGTAAATACTTTTCTTTGTACGCTTCCTCCAAACTTGTATAGAAATATTGATTTTAAGACAACTGGTGCAATGATTGGTGCAATCTTTTGTGCAAAAATTGTAGAGTTTGTACCTGACACGGTAGTTAACCCAATTGAAAAAGGTCATCCTGATATTATTCCAATTTCTGGCCTTGGATCTTCAGAAGCTGTCCTTAGAAATTATCCAAAAGGCATGGAAATTAAAGGTACTATTGGAAATTTAAAAAATGGTTCAAATCTTCGTGCTGGCATTACTAGAATTAAAGCGTTGACAGGTATAACTTGGCAAGCTCATCACAGAGAAGTAAATTATTTGTTAGGGATTGTTTGGGATTTTGTCAATGACATTGAAGACTTTAATTATCCGGCAATTACAGGCGTATTTTTCTCTGATGAACTAAATCCTGACGATTGGGGAGAAATATCTGGTACTACTGGACGAAATACAAAAGTTACGGGTATGCTTAAGAGTGGAAAGGAAAAAATGGGTCAAGGTGTCATTGTCTTGTACGACAATGAACCTCATATTCAAAAGTATACAAGACTATTAAATATTCCAAGCTTCGATTAGGCTAAGTTGCTTTGCAATTTTTGCTTCGGTTCTGTAGAACATTACTTCCTTGCTTACTTTTCCGGCAACTCCTTTAAGATTTAGTAAAGGTTTAAATGGTAAATAATCTCCATTAAGTCCTTCACAAAAGATCAGTTCACCTTTACGTTCATCAGCCCAATTAGCAAGCTTCTGATAATCTATGAGTTTACTGCTAAACCTGTAGCCCATTCCTGCATCGCCCTTATAAGGTGGATCAATAAACCAAGTTGCCTCAATATTAGGAGCTTCTGAATAATCACCATTGATTATTGTCCAGTGCTTAATTTTATATAAATTTTCTGCAAAGACACGTCTACTAATTTCCCAATTTCTTTCAAGTACTGGTGTGACTTTTATTGTTTTAAAGTGAAACGCCATTTTAGTAGCAGCGTGAATAATATGAAGAAATTCCGAACTTTTTTCTCCAACTTTTAAATCAGGCAAGTTGCTAATTTCTTCAACCGTAGCCGAGTTTATAAACCAATCCCATATTTGGGAAACTTTTTCGTCCTTTTCAACCAGAATAACGTTCTTTTTCCAATTGTCACCATATAATGAATAAGCAGCAGCACCTGCAAATGGTTCTATGATTGTATCATAGTTTGGTACTGGATAATGCTTTGCAATTTGTTTTTTTCTTCCGTAATAGTAAAACATATAAGACTTTAAAATCGCTAATTATAGTATGCAAATATATGAAAAATTATAAAGAATAAAACAAAAAACTCGGACTTTTTAACCTATTTTTGAATTTGAAAGAAGTACTGGCGGTAACATCAGCTACCCGCAAGTCCGGCAGCAATGGTTTTCGGTGTGCATCTTTCCGCACAGGCAGTTTTTCGGCTTGACAGGAAATCGCCCGCAATCCGCACCTGCGTGTAGCTTCCTACGTTGGCAACAAGTGTAAAAAAGACAGACACAGCAGACAGATACGATA
>CAIPKZ010000023.1 GCA_903865775.1 uncultured Prolixibacteraceae bacterium
ACCCGGCTGATTGCACCCAGCTGATGTGCTTTTTCAGTAAAAGGAATATAAAATTCATCGGTTACCATCTTCGAAACCAGTTTCATGTAATCGTAGCGTGGACCTGAGTTTTTTGCTGAATAAATGCTGTCCATAAATGGACGAATGTCGTACCCAAACTGCTTTTGGAAAATTGAATCAAAACCTTTGGTCCAAAGCCATTTGGTTTCAACTTCCCACGAATCACAAAAAATGGCAGACTTTGATCCTTTCAAAGCTGGTGCGAGGGCATTTCCCAAGACTGAAGCGTATCGTTCAAAAGCCGGTTTATCCATGTGATTGAGCACATTTCCAGTGTCAGGCATGGTCCATGAGCGGGTCAGGTATTGTTTGAATTTTGGGTCGCCCCATATCAGGGTGCGATCGGCATCGCTCACGAAAGTGCCGCCAAACGGCCATAAAGTTCCGAAGGTAAAGTCACAACCCAGGCCAATTTTATCGGCATAAATTTTTGCATACTGTACTGCATCCTGCCATTCCTGTCCGAGCCAGGGCAGCCGAACAGCCTTTGGATTGCGGTTTACGGGATAAATAAATGCAATTTCGACACCTCCAAAATTGTTTTTCTTCAGCCAATCGAGCTGATCTTTAATGTCTTCATTTTTAATCACCGAAGCAAACCACCACCACCGGGTGTATGGTTTACAACTTTGATATGGATTGACCTTTTCAAAATTGGCTTCTTTGGAATTTTCCTTTGCTGATGCAGTTACAACCGGCAAATTTTTTGTTTTCTGACCGGAAGAATTCGAGGCAAAGCCTGAAAGACTCAGGATGAAAATTGAAAGCAGTATCAGATTTTTTATATTCATTCCTGATCGTTAAAAAATGTTCGGTAACAAATGTATAGATATTATCGGTGAAGATTACATTTCAATCCATTCTAAAAAGTATATCTGCAAGTGTTTCAGAAAAAAGAAGTTAACCGACCAGATGTCAGCTAACTTCTTTAATTCCTTAATAAAATGATTTAATGATTGAAACTCGTTTATTAGTCAGCATAAGTGTAACTCCATGTTTCGGTTGAGCCGTCAGTAAGTGATTTTACAATTTTCGTCGGGCGATTCTTTGAATCAAATGTGTAACCAGTGCCTAAAGTGGATCTTGATTTGGAAATAGGTGTTGACCTTGGATCCCAGTATTCAAAATAATCTACCAGTTTGGCGCTTGGTTTTCCATAAAAACCACCAACTGGTTTCCAGTCAGAATCAATCGCATTTGCCTGATGAATACCATTTACATTGTCACCTGAAGTGTAGGTAAATTCTTTGATTTTCTTTGCGGTGGTACCAGCATCATCGTAGGTAGTAATTTTAGTGATATTGCCATTTGTAATGGTCATTTCGTTATGTATAACCTTTGATCCACTCCATGTTTCAAATGTCTTTGAAAGGAAACCATCTGCATTATATTCATATTCATCGCCAGAATCATAATCTTTAGTAATTTGCCCTTTTGCATTGATATCATATTTTCTCCAGACATCAGATCCTCTTTTCAGATTTAGCGTTCCAGGTGTGGCATAATCATAAATTACGGTTTTATCCACTTCACCTTCCCAATAGTCAACAAACTGGGTAACTGCATTCGTTGTGGCATCGAAAGAAAAATCCCATTTTTCAGTACCACCGGCCCAGTCGGCATAAAATGAAACTGACTTGAGTTGTGATCCTGTAGAAAAAGTAACATCATCGCCATATCCGGTTCCATCAGCACTGGTGGCATAAGCGCGAATGTGGTATGTCGTTGAAGCGGTCAAACCGGTAATAGTGGTTGTAAAAGTGCCACTTAACGGTCCATCGGAAGTTTTTTGATCGTTAATAGTAGGATTTGCAGTTTTACTTAAGCAAATACCACTGACTGTTATAGCCGAACTTCCGGCAGAAGTAATAGTTCCACCCGAAATTGCTGAAGTAGTTGAAATCGAGGAGACTGCAGTTGTAGTAACTGAGGGTACAGTTACACTGTCCTTTTTGCAGGAAGAGAACGGAATGGCTATGACAGCAGCCAGAGCCAACATGAGAAATTGTTTTTTCATTTTGTACAGTTTTAGAGTTAATAAAAATATAAGAAATTAGAAATCTAATGATCAGTTTCCAGCCATAATAATCATGGCCAGACCTATTGCAAATAGTATAAACATGAGTGTAAGCAGTGTATTTACTCCTTTTGGTGGGTTTTTAAACTCTTTCCAGATAAACACTCCCCAAAGTGCAGCAATCAGGGTTGCTCCCTGCCCCAGCCCGTAAGAAATGGCAAACCCGGCTTTTCCTGCAGCAATAATACTGAGCGACATTCCCAGACACCAGATCATTCCGCCTAAAATTCCGGTAAGATGTTCTTTAAGTCCGCCTTTAAAATAGTCAGCAAACGAAATAGGTGAACCTTCAAATGGTTTTTTCATCAAAATGGTATTAAACAGGAAGTTGCTGATGAGTATTCCAATCGAAAAAATGAAAACTGCAGCGTATGGAGTCAACATTCCGGCTTCAGGACTTTCCATGCTTTTTGCCATCGAACCGGCTACAAAACGGTAAAACATGGCCATCAGAACACCGCCGACAATGGAGATAATGATCCCTTTTGCAGGAACTTTTTTGGCCTGAGCGGCTTTCTTGCCATAAGCCAGAGCGTCAATTACGATGGCCAGACCAACCAATGCGACGCCCCCAAACAACCAAACCGGGTTTCCCTGAGGCATCCCAATATAGTTGATAATCACGCCCAATACCAATGCAATACCAATGCCTACCGGAAATGCGACTGACATTCCTGCGATTGAAATAGCGGCAACAATGAGGATGTTAGCCAGGTTGAAAATGATACCACCTGCGAGTGCGCTAATGATACTGGATGATTCGGCTTGCTTGAGATTTTCAACGAAACTCATTCCCTGGCTTCCGCTGCTTCCGAAGGTAAATCCCAGAATCAGGGAAAAGAGTAGAATACCTAGCACATAATCCCAATAGAAGAGTTCGAAACGCCAGCTTTTAGCGGCAATTTTCTGAGTGTTTGCCCACGATCCCCAGCAAAGCATGGTGATGAAGCAAAGAACGACTGCCAGTGTGTAACTTCCTACAATAAACATAGTTTCAAGTTTTAGTTAATATTAATCAAGAGTTACTGATGAAATTTATTCGATATTAAAATACAGATTTCAGGTAAACTGGTCAAAAACCAATCAAATCCGCCAGCACCTTCCTGTACCCGGTATTCATGCCTGATGTCTTTGTCGCGCAGAAGCATATGAATATTTCCATTGCCTTCATAAAACTTGCCTTTATCCGGGGCAACGATATAAAGAGCCGTATGCTCAAGTGCTTTTGATTTCATTTCTGAAATCAGGTTTGAAATGGAGTCTTTTGACAGAAATCCATCGGCAAGAATGCACGAACTGAATTGCTCCTGAGTTGATGCCGTGGTAAAGCTTTTCAATGCTTCCTCCTGAAATCCGAATATGGAGCGGAAACGATAACCTGGACGAATCCTTAATTTTTGTTCGATTTCCGGAAGTGATGTTTTAGGCTGATCTAAAGCACATTCCGGAAGAAATACCAGCAACATCGGACATATTTCGTTGTTTTCAATTTTCTGGTTTACCAATCCGGCAAGAGAAATCCGTTGGGATTCCGTGAAATTTCCGGCCATGTAAACGACCGGATACAGACGACTTGTCGTTTTGTATTCTGCGGGAACGAATGCGTTAACAAGTTCATTTCCTACGGTTAGTTTTAACAGCTGTTTTTCGGATAACATACCGAATGTATCTCTCATCTGAAGATCGCCACGATAAGGTTTGCCTTCAAATGCATCGCTGATAAACCGCAGGCTGTTTGGCAAGGCAGATCGCCAGAATGAAAACTCGTGGCCTCCGTTCTGAACCCGGAATTCATGCGGAAAATGTTTGTCACTTAGTAAAATATGAAGCTCTTCGTTGCTTCGGCAAAGCGTTTGTTCGTCGTCACCATTGGCGATGTAGATTTTAAGGCTGCTCAGTTTTGACAAATCAGGCTGAGCTAAAATATGGAAGGGGTTGTTTTGTTTGTAATAATCGGTTATCCGGCCGTTTCCAAGGATTCCAATACCCCCGAAAATTCGTCCCCATTGTTGGTTCCATTCCAAAGAATCCTCTTTCATGTACTGTTCGTCAGTCCGAATCGAAATACTCATTGGAACGCAGGTACCGATGACTTCCGGATTTTTTAACGGCAGGATCAATGCGCCATATCCACCCATCGAATAACCCATTGTTGCCCGGTGCCTTCCATCAGCAATTGTCCGGTATTGAGCGTCAATCAAGGGAATTAATTCCTGAATAAACATATCCTGATACCTGAATTTTCCGGTAAAATCGTTCACGTAATAAGTCCGGAAACCTTGCGGCATCACATAAATCATAGGAACAATTTCTCCATTGTGAACTGATTTGTCTGCGATCGGACTTATTTGACCATCTTCGAGCCAGGCAGTTTCGTTGTCGCCCAAACCATGAAGCAGGTAAACCACCGGATAACTGTGCTTTCCGGAGAAATAATCTTCCGGAAGACAAACCGAATATTTCACTTCCTGCCCCAGTATCTTGCTGAAAAAACTCAGGCTTTCCCTGATGCGAAGATCCTGTGCCATCAAGGTATTCAGGAGCATCAGAAAAACGAAATATGTAGTCAGAAGCTTTTTCATGCTAATTAATTCGTAAATTTTTTGAAAGGTTGAACAGCGCCTGTTTCAACCCGTTAATTGTTGTTTGAATTGAAGCTGTTCCTTGCCTGACACGGTATTCCATGCCGTTTCCTTTATTTCGCAAATCAGCAAACAGATCGAAATTTCCCTGATAATGATCCGATTTATCGGTAACATCCACATAATAATAAACATCGGGAACTGCTTTCGTATTGGCATCCAATTTGGCATCGAACAGAAAACATCCGTTAATTACCGTTTGAAATTCAGGTATTAACTTGCAAACATCAGATCCGCCTTGTTCATTTCCCAACAAAACACGGCCTTTTTTGTCGGCAACAATCCGGTAATTCGAGCTGATCTGGTTCATGATGCTGGTCAGAATTGTGCTTGTTATTTCGGTTGCACCTTCCGGAATTTCGACTACGAGAGATTGCGGAATATTTCCGGCTTGCATGCTGTTATTCAGGAATGACAATACTTTCATGGCGTTCCCGCTGCGTGTTGCACCTTCGAAATCGTGCATCCAAAAAATGACCGGATACAAATTGGTGTTTAAATTGTAATCTGCCGGTTTGAATATTCCAAGCTGGATGTCACTTCCCTTCAGCTTTTCAAGAACATATTGGTCGGTTGAGATCAGGTTGCCGATGCTAACCGGTTCCGGATTTTCAGGATATATTTTCCCTGAGAAACCAGAACTGATGAATTTCAGCGCTTCCGGAAGTGCTCCATGCCAGTAATCCCAGCTATGTCCGCCATTTCTGACGCGGTATTCGTGCGGAATTTTCCGGTCACGCAACAGGTTGTGCAAGCTGCCATTGGTGATGTGAAGTGTTTCTTCATCGTCGCCGCAATCCAATAAAATTTTGAGAGCTGCATATTTTGTCAGGTTGCTTTGAGCGAAGAAATGGAATGGACTGTTCAACTTGAAATAGTCGGTAAGCCGCGTTTCGCCTGATTTTCCGGCGCCGCCAAAAATTGAACCCCACTGACCGTTCCATCCACTTTGCGGTTCGGCCATATATTGTTCGTCGGTTCGAAACGACATACTCAACGGAACACTGATACTGAAGATCTCAGGATGCATAGCCGGTAAAATCATGGC
>CAIPKZ010000024.1 GCA_903865775.1 uncultured Prolixibacteraceae bacterium
AGTGATGGACTTACTGTAAAAGACGAAGTTACCGGTTTGACCTGGCAGAAAAGTCAGGACAGTGGCACCTATTACTGGGCTGCCTCTCAAACTGTGGCTGACAATCTGAACACTCAGAAATATGGCGGTTTCAGGGACTGGCGGTTGCCGACCATCAAGGAGCTTTATTCGTTGTGGAATGCAAGTAACTGCTGGCCTTGGATTGATACAAACTATTTTGACATTACCTACAGCAGCGAGCAGGAACTCAGTCACGCCATTTTCTGGAGCAGTGACAAATATACAGGAGTGATGGGCAATGTAAGCGGGGAAACGCCCGGCGCAGAACTTACTTTCGGTGTGAATTTCGGTACCGGACACATTAAATCGTATAGTATAAGTGTCGGACCAAAGCACCAGGTTCGTTGTGTACGAGGCAATCTTGCGTATGGCGTAAATTTATTCCAAAACAATAACGATGGAACAATTTCTGATTTGGCAACCAGTTTGATGTGGCCAAAAGCCGACAATGGTTCCGGAATGGATTGGGAACATGCATTGGCCTATGCTCAAACGCAGAATAAGGCAAACTTCCTGGGACACAACGATTGGCGTTTGCCCAATACAAAAGAATTACAAAGTCTGGTGGATTACACACGATCTCCAGGTGCAACAAACCCAGCCAATGTGGGACCGGCAATCAATGCCATGTTCAGTTGTACGGCTATTCTGAACGATGGCGGAAAGGCCGACTATCCCTATTACTGGACAAGTACATCGGCAATTTCAAATCCAACCGGCACTTACAACAATGCCTGGTATGTGGCTTTTGGTCGGGCAGAAAATGGAAGTGGCGAAGACCTTCACGGGGCCGGTGCATTGCGTTTCGACAAGAAGACCGTTGGAACGGGTGAAGGAGAAGAAAGGGTGCTTAATTATGTGAGATTGGTGAGAAATATTAAATAAAATGCAAAATTATTATTTTAGTCAGAAGAGGGCATATTTTCTAAGACTTACAGGCTTATTCCTGATCCTTCTCATGCTTGGCTGTAACAAGTCAGACGAAAGTGAAAACATTATTTCAATTGAAACTACAGATTGGACTTTGGAAACACACGGAAAATCGGCAGACCCCGATTATTCCACCGTTTTCCCTCAGGATAAGGTTCAGCGTTTAGATATTACGATTAGCCGTGATGATTGGGATGCGATACAAACCGATCTTGCCAATATGCCCCGAACCAGACCAGGTGAAACCATCGATGGTACATTCAATCCGATCTGGGTAAGTTGCGATTTGTTCTATAATGAAAAGCAGTGGTATAAGGTTGGAATTCGGGTAAAGGGAAATTCCAGCTTGCAGACTACATACGCTTCAGGTATAAAGAAATTCTCCTTCAAACTTGATTTCGACCAATTTGAGGATACCTATCCTGAAATCAAGGATCAGCGATTCTTTGGTTTTAAGCAGCTAAACCTGAATAACAATTTCGAAGATAAATCGCTCATGCGTGAGAAGGTTACCGGAGATTTGTTTCGGGAATTTGGGTTACCAGCGGCAAAGTCGGCATACTACGAGGTTTATATAAATTATCAGGGCAAATCTCAATATTTTGGATTATACACTTTAGTTGAAGAGGTTGATAATACAGTAATCAAATCCCAATTTGCCAATGGCGATGGTAATCTGTACAAACCAGAGGGTACAGCAGCCAGTTTTGCCTTTGGGAAATACAATACCACTGATTTCTACAAGAAAACAAATGAGGTTGCAGGCGATTGGTCTGATGTAAAAGCCTTATATGATGCCTTGCACAGCGAATTGCGGATCTCTGATCCCAAAGCATGGAGAGTGCTTTTAGAGTCGAAAATAAATATGGATTTGTACATCAAATGGCTGGCAGCCAATACGGTTATGCAAAACTGGGATACCTACGGTAAGATGACCCACAACTATTACCTTTACAACGATCCCTCAACATCGAAATTTGTTTGGATACCCTGGGACAATAACGAGGCGCTGCAGGAAGGAAAAATGGGAGGCAGTATTGCGATCAATCTCAGCGGAGTATCCAGCGAATGGCCACTAATCAGTTTTATCGCTTCCGATGATACCTACTTTGCCCTATACAAGCAATATGCCAGGGAGTTTGCATCCACAGTTTTCGAACCTTCAAAGATGTATGCCAAATACGATTATTTCGGCAACCTGATTAGGGAGTCAGTAATAAAAGAGGAATCCGGTTATACCTTCCTGAAAAATGGGGCAAGCGATTTTTCCTCAGCCATAAGTCAGCTTAAACAGCATGTCGACAAACGTTTCTCGGCGGCAGCTTCGCTCTGAATTGGTTTTCTATAAGTAAACCGGTTTGTTGGGTTTGAACTATTATCAGCTTTGTTTCTTAAAGACGAACATTTAGATCAAAAAAAACTAATTTCATGTTATGAAACGAACCATTTAAGATAATCTCATGCAGGCGCATGATTATCGATGGCGAGTTCCATCTGGCAATTAAAAAACAAATTATATACAGATGAATTTAACTCCAATAAATAGCAGAAAAATTGAAGCGTGGTTCTATATTGTAATATGGGCTCTTGTTTTTTCTGTGCCATACTTTAGCGAACGCGGTTCGGGGCATATTAACTGGAATGAGGTATTCAGAAATTGGATGCGTGTTTTTGGATATCTCGTTATTTTTTTGATCAACGTTTATTTTCTGGTGCCTCGCTTTCTCTTAAAGAAGCGCTACCTGAATTATTTTGTTTTAGTATCGGCCCTCATCGTAATGGTAATTGGGATCAGTATTATTTCGCCAACTGGCCCGCCACCACATGCAGGTTCCGGAATAGAAAGACTGGCCATTGAGGCTCCCAGGCAAAAACCACCATTCATGGTATTTTTCGACAATCTGATTATTTCTATCCTGATTGTAGGCGCAGGTACAACGATTAAGCTGATGTCGAAATGGCTGAGCGAAGAAGAATTAAGAAAAGATGTCGAGAAAGAACAACTTAAAACAAGTCTGGCTTTGTTAAGACACCAGGTAAGTCCGCACTTTTTTATGAATACCCTCAATAACATTCATGCCCTTGTTGAAATTGATTCCGGAAAGGCGCAGGATGCCATCGAACGCTTATCGACACTGATGAGGTATTTGCTTTATGATTCGGCTCAAAGCACCATTGAACTGAAAAAAGAGATTGAGTTTATCAACAGCTTTGTTTCGTTGATGCAGCTCAGACATTCGGATGAGGTTGAAGTTAAAATCCGGATTCCGGACCAGATTCCGGAGATTAAAATACCACCCATGTTGTTTATTTCGTTGCTCGAAAATGCCTTTAAACATGGGGTAAGTTATCCCTTGAAATCATATATTTATCTTGAAATGCAGATCCATCAAAATTCCCTGGTTTGTAACATTAAAAACAGCAAACATAAAACCGTTGCAAAT
>CAIPKZ010000025.1 GCA_903865775.1 uncultured Prolixibacteraceae bacterium
ATTCCGTTGTGCATATATAATCTACAAATTGGTTTTCTATTATTATCGTCTAAGATAATAGAGAAATAGCTTTGAGCATCCCGATAAACGATTCTTTTAATATCAACCTTTTGCCTCAGAATAGACTTGACAATCATAAAAGCCTCTAATTCTTCTACTGTTGTTTCTATTTTATTCTCAGACTCTTTAATTGTTACGACCTTACTGTCCTGTTCTTTGGCGACTTCATCTTCCTTGTTAAGAGCTGTTTTAAGCCTCTCTGTAATTAAATCACTTATATACTGTTGAACAGATTTTTTAGTCAGATTAGTGAACAATTCAAGAACTTTAGCAGTAATTACACTCGGGTAAACCTGTTTAGTAAAGAGTTTAACAAATTCTGGAGAAGGGTTATTCAATTCAATATTTAATAGCTGTTTCAGTTCATTGGTATATTTCAATTCACTAGCAGTAGTATAAATGCTATTAGCGTCAAAGTAAGACTTATGAAACTTCTTTAATTCTTCTACCTGATTATCTTTAATCTCAGAGATATTAAACTCCAGAAAAGGCTTTTCATCCATTTTATTAGCATCTACTAAATCAGAGTAGAAACGATAGATGATACCATTAGTTAATAAACCAAACTTAGCTTTAGATGTATGGAAGTACCTTAATAGCTGACCATCATGTATGCTTAAATCCTGATTCCAATGTTTACATTCGATAAGAATAGTTGGCTTTCCGTCTAAGAAGATAGCGTAGTCAATCTTCTCACCTTTCTTTAAGCCAATATCAGAAATAAACTCTGGTACTACTTCTATAGGGTTAAATACATCATAGCCAAGTGCTTGAATGAATGGCATAACAAAAGCATTTTTTGTAGCCTCTTCTGTTTGAATCTGGTCCTTAAGTCTTGCAACTCTATCACCTAGAATTTTAATTTGGTCTTTGAAATCCATAGTTTTATTGTTTGGGGTGAATAATTACTAACAAAGTTCAAGGTAGTTATTATATTTAACAATACCAATTACAAATTAATATATTTAATAAGAAGTTTTAAGGGAGAGGAATTACCCGCTAATTATTTAGGAAATTCAAGTTGGCTTTTCCCCAGATCTTTCGAAGTAGCAACCGCAATCCCCCGTCTGTTTTTTGCATCGACAGCACAATAGAAATGGTAAACTATTTCCTGGTGTTTGATTACAAATGGTT
This sequence comes from uncultured Prolixibacteraceae bacterium, assembly GCA_903865775.1. Taxonomy (GTDB): domain Bacteria; phylum Bacteroidota; class Bacteroidia; order Bacteroidales; family Prolixibacteraceae; genus Aquipluma. The sequence goes on from CAIPKZ010000025.1 coordinate 1,195, forward strand.
TGTGGGCATATTGTTCGTCGTACGGCTCAGATGGGCTGATCAGATCTTCTCCGGTCCAGTCAGTCCAGTTCACCAGATCATACGAGCAGGCAAACCGGTCGAAAGCTTTGGGTTTCCAGAAGGCGCCAAAATAAAACATCACCCACAAATCATCCATCCGGGTAATAAAAGCATCGCCTGAAATTCCGCTTTGGTGAACGATCACCGGTTTTACACCAAAGCGTTTCCAGTTCGTCATATCGTCCGAAACAGCCATGGCAATGCGTTCAGCACCTTCTTTTCCATTTGTTTTGTCGCTGCCTCTGGCATTGTAATACATCACAAACGGATACCCGAGCGATTTCTGTTTGTCCCAAATAACGGTGCTTTTGTAGATTGTTTCGTTATCGTACCAGCGGGCGTCTGCATCTTTTGCTGAAACCACCGGATGATCAAGCCGTTGCCATTCAGCGACTTTTTCCAAAAGATCAGAACTGGCGATACCAATTCCCAAAATTCCTGCTTCATAGCCTGGTGTACTTCCTCCAAGGTACGACATCCAGTATTTTCCGGAATACTTTTGAACTTCGTATGACCCACCCCATGCATAATCCTGCAAGGCAATGTAACCGGCTTTCTGGCTGGCATCCCAGGTATTTTTAGTGTATGACATGATTTTTCCAACCGTTTCCCAATGCAATAAATCGGTACTTTTTGCCATCCAGGTTTCGTAGCCTTTTCCGTCGAAAACGATGGAACTCATATACCAGCTTTTATCGTATCGAAAGATACTTGGACTATCCACCATTCTTTTGCTGCTTTCAGGAACCATTACCAGTCCGTATTTGAAAGGTGTTTTTACTTCCTGATAAATCTTCTGCATAAGTGATTCCGGCACAGTTTGGGCCTGAACAACAGATTGAAAAATCATCAGGAATAATCCGGCTAAAAGTGAAAAAACATACGGTTTCATCAGTTACAGGGTATATTCAATCTTGTATTTTCCGCTTTTCAAATCAACACCTGCATTTTTTTCTCCCGACAAATCAAATTCATTGCCGTTCAACCTGTATTTTATTACTCCGGAAGGAATCACAATTACAGCCTCTGTTCCAATCGGTATCTCGACTTTCAGTTCCATCGTTTTTTTCTTAAGTTCCCAGTTGATAACCAACTTTCCGTAAGGCGTTTCCTTGAATGTTTTGGCCCAGGTAATTCCCTGTGGAATCTGAGGTGAAATGAGTACCTTCCGGTAAGCAGGAACATCATCTGCCAGACGAATGCCACCCACTGCCTGATAGAACCATGAACCAATACCGTTGTAACAGTTGTGAATGCGGCTCCGGTCGCCATTCCAATGCTCCCAGGTCGTTGTGGCGCCATTTTCAATCATGTATAAATAACCCGGATAATCTTTCTTTTTCAACATGGAATACATCAGGTCTGCTGAGTGATTATTAACTGCCCATTCAGTCAAAACCGGAATTCCAACCAGCCCGCAGGCAAAATGTCCGCTCCGGTTTTTTTCGGTTTCATTGATCAGACTTTGAGTAACTGCTCCGCCCAGTTCTTCAGGAACAACACCAGACAACATCGGATAGGCCAGATCAATTTGTGTTCCGGTCGCGTAGGTATTTTTTGCCGGATCGAAAAAACGCTGATGGATACTTTTCTGAAGCAAATCTTTTTTCTGAGCGTACATTCCGGCATCTTCGGTTTTCCCGAGAACCTGTGCAATTTTTTGCATGTTGTCCAGACAAACCGCTAAGAAACAATTATTAACCAGCCCAACCGATGCTTCAGCTTTTTGATCAATTCCGTTTGGTGTGGCCCAATCTCCCAGATACCAGCCACGGTAGTCAGTATCCGGCCAGCCTTTCAGCAAACCATCGGCAGAATAGTTATCCGCATATTCCAGCCATTTTTGCATCACCGGATAATACTTTTCGAGAATGGCCGCATCGCCGTAGTTCATATAGGTTCTCCACGAAGCCGTGATGATGAATCCGCACCAGTAAGGTCCACCACCAGCTTTGTACGGATTGGGTGCCGTGTGTGGCATTCCGCCATCTTCCCGGATACAATCGGCCCATGCCTGCAGCCAGTTCACATACAAAGGATTCAAATTGAACATCGTTTGAGCCGTTTCGGTGGAGGCATTTCCGTCGCCACCATATCCCAGTCGCTCAACGGTCGGACAATCTACCAGATCGCCGCCCATGCTGAGACACTGCAGTGTATAAAAAACCATATCGTGAATCCGGTTCAGATCCGGATCAGAACACTGAAATCCGGAAGCCTGCTCAAATCCGGTATGGATCAGGTAGGCCGAAATTGATTCGGCGCTTGGCGCTTCCGACACGTTGGAAATTCGAATGTACCGGAATCCGTGGTAATTGAATTTGTTTTTGAACATTTCCGCTTCTTCTCCGGAAGCAATGTATCGGTCGGATTGTCCCTGATCGTAAAACTTCCCGTTTTCATCCAGGTGATCGGAATATTCCAGAACGATTTCCTGAGATTTTTTCAGTTTCTGAAAATGGATTTCGGCCCAGCCGGTAAGGCTTTTTCCCATGTCAATCAGGAAAGTATCTTTGGCCAGTTTCTTGATTTCCATAGGCTTAATCGTTTCAGTAATCCTGTTTTGCTCCACCATTTGCGGACTGACTTCAGATTCAGGAACCGAAATTACAGAAACCGGACTCCAACTTCTGCCAGCTATATTTTCTGAAGATAAATCATTTTGTGCCAGCGATCCATCCAGAATTTCGCCGCCAAACTGGTGGGGTTGCCAGCTGCCATGCCGCATATAGCCGCTCTTACGTCCTGCCCACGAGGCATCGGTTTTCAGGATGATTTCCTTTTTATTTTCAGCCAGCTTTTCCAGTTGCGCTTTCACCAATGGACCAGTGTTGACGACTCCGGGCAAACCTTGGGTGTACCAGCCACTACCAAGCCATAACATCAGATCATTCTGACCTTTCTTTACCAATGAAGAAACATCGTAAGTAATCGCCCATGATCGTTTATTGAACTGCGAAACAGCCGGGGCAAGAACTCCGTCACCCACTTTTTGTCCGTTCAGGTAAACTTCGTGATAACCCAGCGAATTGACATGCAGCAGCATCCGGCTTCCGGTTTGGTCCAGATTGAATGATTTCATCAGCTGGGGGCATTCGTTGTAACCGGCTTCCGTCGGAAAACCAATGTATGATGCCTGCCAGTCCTCTTTGTTTAATAAACCGATACTGAATCCGGCAATCTCGCTCCATGGTGAAATATTCCCGGCTTCATCCCAAACACGGACTTTCCAGTAACAGGCTATTCCTGAAATCATTGGTTTGCCGCTGTATGGAACCAAAATACTGGCCGAAGAAGCAACTCCCTCAGAATCCCATAGGTCGGCCTGATCTTTTTTGAGCAAGTCAGGATCGCTGGCAACCAACAACTGAAACGATTTTTGTTCAGTTCCGTTTTTCTGGCTTCGGACTTTCCAACTGAATCGGGGCGTGGTTTTATCGATTCCCAGTGGATTTTGAAGGTTTTCACATTTCGGATCATAAACCCGCAAGGTTCCATGTCCGACACATCCTGAAAGGAGGAAGACAAAAGCAATACCGGTAAGAAAAAGTGATGGCTTCATGGTATTTATTTAGGTTAATTTTTGCAAGCGTAATATACTGAAAATTGAGCTTATTCCGGAAAGCCTCAAAGCGCGTCATTGCGAGGCACGAAGCAATCTCATACTATTGGTATACTGAGTGTTAAGATTGTATCACTTCGTTCGAAATGATGAAAACCGCTTTTCAGAATAGACTCAAAATTAGATCTGACAGAAAGTGGCTGAACTCTGCTTTTTTATTTTCATCCGAATATAATTTGTTTTTTTAAGGCCGGATGGAACTCGCATGTGAAATATTCATCCGTGTTTGTGTTTAGCGAACATGCTCGTTTCATTAGAATTTAACCATCACCACTTTCTCCGGAATAATCTCTACCGGCCCAATCAATCCTGAAGCTGGCAAAGGTTTGAACCCGAATTCTCTCGGAGTTTCTTTGATAACAGCACCGCTTCCAAATCTGGTAATCAATTCTGCCGGAACAGCCGGAGCCACTTTCATCGCCGAAATCCGGTTAATCAAGGTATTCGTAACCAAAGCCACGAGTTTATTTTCGCCTTCTTTTACAGCTTTTGTAACGTCCAGTTTTTGTCCATGCATCCAGACCGTACCAATATTTTGATCGTTCAGAATTACCTCGGCCACATTCCCGACTTTTCCCAGGTCGAGCATCAGTTTGATATCCTTTTTAATGTATTCTGCCGGCATCTGGAAATTAATTTCATACCGGCCGGTTCCGCTGAAATTCCGGGTTGCCGGATCATCAATCCATGAGACAAGTTCATCTGTTTGTTTAGTAAAAGTGGGGAATCCTTCACTTTTCAGTTCCACCAACCATTTTCCTGAAATCTGGTACGGTGCAGGAATTCCGGAAACCTCAGAAGTGATTTTCTTCTCCTGATCACTCGTAATAATGGTCGAAATATATGTTCCGTTATGATTGGCTAATGCGGTAAGATCATTCTTTGTTGCATCAATAATTTGATCAAAACTGGTCTTGCTGACAAAGGTTTCCGGTTCGCCGGGAGCAAATTCAAGAAACAGCGATTCGTAAGGAGCAAGATTGAGCGGAACCTTAATTCCATCAACTGCTTCGCTAAAATTATAAACCGGAGTGATTTCGCCGGAATAAGGATTCCATTTCCGGATCAGTTTATTTTTCACCCGGAACGTGACTGGAATTGTACTTTGTTTGTCCTGAATGTTGGACACAAAATAAATATCCTTTTCTTCCACTTTCCGGTGGATAAAGGTCAATCCGTTGTTCTTACGCAAACCTTGATGTGCAAAATCAATCCCGAAATCGGGAGCAAGGTGAGTGCGAATGGTTTCCAGAAACGGATCGAGCGTGCTGCTTCGCTTGTCCCACCAGATGGTGCGGTCGATCACATTTTTGATTTGGTAGGTTCTTCCATTTCCGTATGGATTCAGAATTACTCCATCAGCAATTTTCGGTTCATTCAAGCCGTAAGGATTCATCGTTTTATCTTCCGTTTTTTTAGGAGTCCGGAATATTCGATTGCTTATCGACTGCACCTGTTCGTCGGATTTTTGATTATCCTGAAATCCGGTTGACTTTTCAGGAAGACGCTCCAGAGCAATAACAATTCCACCGTGATCCACATATTTTTCAATGAATTGAAGCGTTTTTAGCGGAATGGATTCCACATTTGGAAGAATCAGTATTTTATAATCCATGTTCCTGATTTTGATCTTTCCATCCTCAATTTCCGACAGGTTTTGCAATGCGTCATCGTTAATCAGATCGTAATTGTAGCCGTTTGAAATGAGCAGATTACCCAATTCTCCCCAATCAAATTCGCGGGTCCATTTGCGCATATTCAATGCATTTTTTGCCCATTGGTTTGCCAAAGGAGAATACACCGCAATGTCGGGAACAAAATCGCCCTGCCGAAGCAAATAGGAACACCGGGCAATGTATTCGGCCAGATTCGGGTAGTACTTCCACCATACGTTTTGTGACTGAATATAGGCTGCAAAAGGAAGTGAGCGGGTAGGGGAAACCTGTTTTTCGGGCGAAAAATTAAAGCCGTGATTGTAAAATTTTGTAGCTCCGGCCAACAGATAACCATCGCTGGCGATCTTCAGTTCTTCGAGCGTTTCGCGGTAGCGTTCCCAGTGAATGAAGGTGTAAACTTCGGCAGAAACCACTTTTCGCCCGTAAATATGTGCTCCGGAAGCGACATATTGCTTGGGTCCAATCCGGGTATCGAACCAGTCGGCAGCATCTTTTTCTCCTGCTGTAATTTCCATTTCCGGAATATGCGTCATGCCCGATGCTTCGATGTTGTCGGTATTAAAACCATAGGCCTGAATCCGTCCCTGAATGTGGTGAGCTTCGCACCAACCCAGAAAGGTTTTGAAGAAAACATTCAGTCCGGTCTGATGCAAAAAATTGTTCACATCAAACCTGATTTTTGGAGAAATATCACCAACCTCCCACCAGATTGCTGGTAAATAAGGAGTCAGATCATATCCTTTTTTCTTTCTAAATTCCTCCAGCAAGCCGGTTGACCAGTTGATGCCACTGGCAAGATTCGCCAGTTCAAAACTATCGGCAAACAACGATTCCACCGTTTTGCCAAATTCGTCGCCAATTGCCTGGTAAAACTGATCTCCAAGAAAGTTGCAGTAACTTTCCATAGCGCTTTTGCTGAAATGATCGACTGCATTGCTGATTCCGTTTTTCTTTAGCCAGAAAGCCATCAATCGCCATTCGCCTTGGGGCACCTTCCATGTAATTTTGTTTCCTGAAACCAGGCTCGTAAGGTTTACCAGCGACCTTTCACTGATCTTTCCATCCTTTTCAATCTTTCCGGCCATTACCGCCAGCAAAGTTTCCTGGCCATCCAGTTTAGGTTCAAAGTGTTCCCAGGAACGTTTGGTTTTAGTGAGTCCGTCAGGCAAATTTCCGGAGTACGTTTGGTTTCCGGCGAGATCCAAAAAAGTCGGAACCATATCTTTGCTTTTGTCTTCTTCCTTTACCCATTCGCCGCCAATGACCCAGCCGGGTCCGCCAAAATTCAGAGAAACTTCCATGCCCAGCCGCTTCGCTTCTTTGACGGTATGCTTCAGCATCTCCAGATATTCATCCGATAAATACGGAATGTTTCCCTTTTCGTAAACCGGTTCCATCGTAATTTGCTCCACCCCGCGAATGCCATGACTGCGCATTTCTTCCAGTTCATGGGTAATTTCCTCTTTCGAAACCGGATTTCCGGGCCACCACCAGCGGGTATGCGGCCAGCAATCGGCTGGTGGGTTTTTGAAATTTCGGATTAAATCATCCGGGTTCACTGCATTTTGGGCAACTGAAAGAAGTATTGTAAAAAGAAATAGTCCGGAAATTAAAGCAATTCGTTTCATAGATTCGGTTTATATTATAACTCATAGGACTCCATTCCATTACGTCCTATGCTGTCACAAGTATGGGCCTTGCCCCTTTTAGTCCTGAAGGGATGATAGGTATAAGCACAGGGTGATATTAACCCTGTGGATTAAGCAACAATGCCAAACTTGTAACTAAAGGTAATCAGTTTAAACAAAGAAGTTAATTTACAAACAGAAAAACTTCCGGAATTTTACTCCATTTCCATGATTAATTCGCCAATTTTCGGCTTGATAACCTGAAATCCAGTTTGTATCGGTTAAAATACCATAGCGAATGGA
>CAIPKZ010000026.1 GCA_903865775.1 uncultured Prolixibacteraceae bacterium
TGATTAACGATCAACGATTAACGATTTTTGATTTGGCGGCTATCGCCAGTTTCATCGTTAATCGTTGATCGTTAATCTGAATTCGTTGATATTCTATTTCGCCTGTCCTGCAAGCCACTCATACCACAAATTCATTCCTTCACCGGTTTTTGCTGAAACCAAGATAAACTCCAGTTTTGGGTTCAGCGAACGAGCATATCCAATTGCCTTTTCAGTATCAAAATCCACATAGGGTAGCAGGTCCGATTTGTTGATCAGGCACAAATGCGATGACTGAAACATGTACGGATATTTCAGCGGTTTATCTTCTCCTTCGGTCACACTAATCACCACCACACGTTTTGCTTCACCCAGATCAAACATGGCCGGGCAAACGAGGTTGCCTACATTTTCAATAAAAAGTAATGACCCGGATTCAACTTCCAGTTTTTCAAGCGCCAACTCAATCATTCGTGCGTCCAAATGACATCCGGAGCCGGTATTAATTTGAATGGCTGGGGCACCCGATTTTTCAATCCGTTCAGCATCCAGAAGTGTTTGCTGATCGCCTTCAATCACTGCAATCTTTCGTGTTGGGATCAGTGCCTGAATGGTTTTCTCCAGAATACTTGTTTTCCCGGAACCAGGCGAGCTCACCAAATTCAGGCAAAGGACTTTCCGTCCTTCGAAAAACCGGCGGTTAAGTTGAGCCAGGCGGTTGTTGTCCGATAGAATATCCAGATTCAGATTGATCACTTTTTGATGAGGATGGTCATGGTCGTGAGAATGAAAAACACCATCATGCTCATGTTCGTGCTGATGATCATGCGAATGTTCATGACCGTGGTCGTGGTCATGTGAATGTCCATGTTTGTGTTCATGATCATGAATCGGTTCGTGATCGTGGTGGTGATGGAGGTCGTGAATTTTAAATTCGCCTGATTCGCTGCAACCGCAAGTTTCACACATATCTTTTGAGTTTAATATTTTCTAATTTATTCTACCATAAGCGACACCACCCTGAATTGATCGCCCCCTTTGATTTCTGAAGGAAAGCACCGGCATTTGGGGCATGCGGCCATCCGGTGATTCATTTCGAATTCAAGATTGCATGCGGCACATTTTCCTTTTCCAGGCATTTTATGAATATTCACGACCGCATGATCTAATATTGAATCCTTTACCAACAAGTTGAGTGCCGATCCAAAAGCATCGGCTTCAACTCCACTGAGGTCTCCCACTTCGATGGTAATTTCCTTAATCTCACGCGCATTACTTTTCTCTGCCTCGCGTTGAGCCAGGTTGATCACTTCTACCGCCAGAGAAAATTCATGCATCTCAATTCATTTAACAGATTCGAGGTAACTGGTCGCCTGACAAGGAATCAACAATCCGGCGGCCACCTGTTTCATTTTTCAGTACTACTTTTCCCGGGTGGTCGGCCACAACGCGACCAATGATGGCACTTTTCAGACCCAGTTCGTTCTTCTTCAATATTTCAAGAATCGCATTCCCATCTTTTTCGCTGGCAACTATCAGTACTTTTCCTTCATTGGCAATGTGCAACGGATCGAATCCAAGTAATTCACACATAGCTTTTACTCCGCTGAGAATCGGCAGAGCTGATTCGTCAATTTCAATACCGAGCTTTGTTTTTTCCACCAGTTCATTTAATACAGTTGCAACTCCGCCTCTGGTTGGATCGCGCATGAATTTCACGGGCGATTGGTCAAGCACTTCGCGGATCAGTTGATTCAACGAAGCGCAATCAGATTCGATACTTGTCCTGAAATTAAACGATTCGCGCGCATTCATCACGGCCATTCCATGATCGCCAATCGTACCATTGATGATAATGACATCACCCGGCTGAATATCCAGAGCTTTACTGACCAGCCGGTTTTCCTTTTTGACCCGCCCGATTCCGGCTGTATTGATAAACAACTTATCGCATTTGCCTTTGTTGACCACTTTGGTATCTCCCGTTACGATGAGCACACCGGCCTTTTCAGCTTCTGCAGCCAGCGATTCCACGATAAGCTCAAGGCCTTGCATCGGGAAACCTTCCTCAATGATCATCGAAACACTGATGTAAAGCGGTTCTGCGCCTGAAACAGCCAGATCGTTCACGGTTCCGCAGACAGCCAGTTTTCCAATGTTTCCGCCCGGGAAAAACAAGGGATCAATCACAAAAGAATCGGTGGTAAAGGCAATTTCTTCGGAACCAACATTCAGGATGGCGGCATCGGTTTGCTCGTCCAGAATGGAATTGCTGAAATGTTTCAGAAACAAATTTTCAATCAGATCGTGCATCATCCGGCCACCGCTTCCGTGCCCCAAAAGTATTTTATCGTCTCTTTGTTTCATACGCGGTATTTATAATAGGTGGCACATGTTCCTTCTCCTGAAACCATGCAGGCGCCCACCGGATCGGCTGGCGTGCATTTTTTGGCGAATAATCCGCAATCGACCGGTGTTTTCAAACCACGGAGGATTTGTCCGCAGATACAGCCTTTGGGTTCGGTTGATTCGGGAACGTCCACTTGAAAATGTTTCTCTGCATCAAAAGCCGACAAATTTTCACGAATCCGGAGTCCGCTTTTGGGGATAGTTCCCAATCCACGCCACTGATCATCACGCAATTCAAACACATCGTCGAGAATTTGCTGTGCAATTTTGTTGCCATCATGTTGAACCACACGCTGATATTGAACTTCCACTTTCGGAGTTCCAGATTCCAACTGTTCGGTCAACATCAGGACAGAATGCATCATATCCACCGGTTCAAAACCTGAAATGACAACTCCCAATCCACATTCCGAAGCAAGCGTATCGTAAATCGCTGTTCCGGTAATGGCACTCACATGGCCGGGAGCAATAAATCCATCAATCTTAACACCTTCATCCACCAGCGCTTTCATCACCGGCGGCATGACCTTGTGCGCACTCAGCACGAAGAAATTGGGAATTTTTTCTTTTTGTGCCTGAAGAATGGCTGCTGCCGTCAGTGGAGCAGTCGTTTCAAAACCAATTCCGAGGAATACAACTCGTTTTTCAGGATTCTTTTTGGCAATTTCAAGGGCATCGAGTACCGAATAAATAATCCGAACATCGCTTCCGTTCGCCCGTTCTTTTTCAAGTGAAGTGGTTGAGCCGGGAACACGAATCAAGTCGCCGTATGTTGTAATGATTACGCCAGGTAATTTACTGTATGCCATGGCGGTATCGATAAAATGCTGGCTCGAAACACATACCGGACAGCCGGGACCAGAGATGAGTCTGATGTTGGAAGGAAGTAACGAATGAAGTCCAAACCGGTGAATGGCCATGGTATGCCCACCGCAAACTTCCATCAATACAATTTCTTTTTTTGAAATTGACTTCAATTTTTCAGAGACTGAAAGAATCAGGTCCTTTTTTCGGTATTCATCGACGTATTTCATAGTTAGGCTGTTAGGCTTTTAGACTGTTAGGCTATTAGACTGCAGACTATTAGGTGCTTCGCAATGAACGGATTAATGCTGAAAGCACTTTCTCGGTCTCAATAAACTTCTGTTCACATTCAAGTAATTCTTTCGAATCGATATAACCTAATCTGGCAGCTATTGAAAGTTGATAATGCGACTCTTTACAA
>CAIPKZ010000027.1 GCA_903865775.1 uncultured Prolixibacteraceae bacterium
GGCTTCCTTCCAATTTTACATCATTTTCCATTTTCAGGGTAAATCCCTATTTTTATCCTGAAAATAAAAGACCAATCATGCTTAAAGATCTTATCCTTAAAAATCGAAGCTACCGTCGGTTTTATCAATCCGAATCCATTTCTGAAACACAACTTCGGGATTGGATCGACCTGGCTCGTAATTCGGCTTCGGCCCGCAATGCTCAATCACTAAAATATATGATGATTTTTGATCCCAGATTGAATGCTCAGATCTTCGAACAGCTGTCCTGGGCCGGATACCTGACCAATTGGAATGGTCCTGAAGAAGGTGAGCGGCCATCGGCTTATATTTTGATGCTGAATGACAATTCGATTTCAGGAAACTACTTTTGCGACGATGGAATTGCTATTCAAAGTATTCTACTCGGCGCGGTTGAAGCCGGATTTGGAGGCTGCATCATTCATTCAGTCAATCGACCTAAACTCAGGGAAATTGTGAATCTGCCCGAACAGTTTGAAATCCTTCATGTCATAGCACTTGGAAAACCAAAAGAAACAGTCGTGCTGGAAGAAATGAAGGCCGGTGACATAAAATACTGGCGCGATGAAAACCAGGTTCACCACGTTCCGAAGAGGCCGCTGGACGAGATTATCTTAACTTAAAATAATTAAGACCTGCTAAATGGGTTTTGTGAGTAAATCCAGGTAATTTGCCGGAGTAATAACTTCAAACCGATGTTCGGGATAAGCTTCAGCAAACGATTTTGGAACACGGGCTTGTTTTTTATCGTTCCATTTGAACTCAAAGGCATATAAAATCCCATCCTTTTCTTCCAGTAAATCAATTTCTTGCTGAGTCTGTGTCCTCCAGAAGTATGATTTGCGGTAATCGCGGTTGTACGAGTTTTGTTTGATTCGTTCGCTTACCATAAAATTCTCCCAAAGCGCCCCGGTGTCCTGTCTCAAAGCGATGGGTGAGAAATTATTCAGAATAGCATTTCTTACTCCATTATCGTAAAAGTAAATTTTCCGGCTCTTTTTCAGCTCGTTTCGCAGATTTCGGTTAAATGAACTCAGTCTGAAAACGACGAAACACTTTTCAAGCAATTCAATGTATTTTTCGACAGTAGCTTTGTCAATCCCTGTCAATTGCCCCAGTTCATTATATGAAACTTCCTGCCCCATCTGTAAGGCAAGTCCTGTCAGCAACTTATCCAGCACGCCTGGTTTCCTGATGTTTTGAAATGCAAGAATGTCTTTATACAAATAACTGTTAATCAGCTCCAGTAAATTCTCCTGCTCATTGCCCAGTTCATTCACAATTTCAGGATACAGCCCATAAATTAACCGCCGCTCCAACATTCTGTTCTCGGTCATTTTTCCGTGATAATTCACCATTTCAGCAATCGAAAACGGGAATAGGTTGAATTCAAATTTTCGTCCGGTCAAAGGCTCATTGGTTCTATTTCGAAGCTCAAAGGCAGATGAACCGGTTGCAATAACCTGCACATCGTTTATGTTATCTACAATTAACTTGATTGTCAGGCCAATGTTTTCAACTTTTTGTGCTTCGTCAATCAGGATCAGCTTGTTTTTTCCAATCAAAGATTTAAGTTGATCGGTAGTGACATTCTCCATTGCCTGCCTGATATCTGGCTCATCACAGTTTAATAATAAGGTGTCCTGATTTTGTTCTTTATGAATAGTTTTTAATATGGTTGACTTACCAACCTGACGTGGCCCAACCAATAAAATAGCTTTGCCTTTTCCCATTCGTTGGGTTATTTGTTCTTGAATGATGCGGGAAATCATATCTCTTTTTGCTTCAAAAATAACGAATATTTTTAACTAATCCCAAATTTGGACTTGAATTTGGGATTATATTCCCATAAATAGACTTGAATTTGGGAATATATTCCCATAAATAGACTTGAATTTGGGATTAGACTGTGTAGATCTGCTTATTGGATATTGAATTCTAATTCTCCTGAAGTCAACCCATCACCTGAAGCTTTGATCTTAATAAGTCCTGAAGTCTTACCCGCTCTCAGCAAAATTGTCGAAATACCTGCTTCAGCTTTTCGCGGATTATCGCCAATCAATTCGGCATCGCCTTCAATGGTAAAATTGATGGCCCGACTATCATCCGGAATGACTGTTCCTTCCACATCGGTGACCGAAGCATAAACAAAGACGACATCATTTTTACCCGCCTGCAATTCTTTACCACTCTGGTCAATGGACAAAACAATCTTTGCAGCTATTCCAGGAGTTTTTCGTTCGGTTTTAATAGCTTCTTTTCCATTGGTAAATCCTCTGGCTTCGAGCTTTCCGGCCACAAATTCAGGAACAGAAAACGTGAATGGCGGATGATTCAGATTGGTCGAATTCCGTTCCTGATCGGCTTTCTGGCGGGCAATCACTTTTCCGTTCAACGACAATTCTACTTCATCACAAGTACTGTAAACTTTCACTTCTTTGAATTTCGGATCGTTCCAGAAATTGGCAATGTATATCATCGGATCAGCCTTTTCAGCCTGACTGGCAAAAAAGTAAAAGGCAAACTTTGGCAACCTGAAAATGTCCATGATTCCGGAGGATTCAATGTCCGGGGCATAACCACGTTTGTAGTCAAACATCAGCCAGTTGGCATCTCCGACAGCCGGACCATTGAGGTTGTCGTTGTGCGATTCCTGGTAATTAAGCGCCTGCTGGGCCATTCGTTTCTGACCCGCTCCCCTTAACTGACGCGAATTCCGTTCTTCAGTCTGTAAATTTCCGTAAGTAGTTTGGTTGAACCCGGCATTCTGTGCATAATATTCCCAATCGCCATATTCAGCAATCAGCATCGGTTTGTCTTTGGAGTATTTATTCCAGTAATCAGGTGCTTTGGCGTGTTGTCGGGCCGGAATAAACACATCATAAACATCGTCGATCCAACCGCAGGTATAAACATCAGTAACCGGCAATTCTTCATGTACGGCCTGATGTGCGCGCTCCATATAGGATTTTGGCATTCCCGATTCGTTCAGCGATGCTTCCCATAAAATGATGGAAGGGTGGTTGCGATCGCGGCGAACCATTTGCCGGGTATCATGAATGCTGTTGTTTTGAAATTCTTCATTTCCCACATACTGCCATCCCGGAATAGCATCCATCACCAGAATTCCAAGTTCATCGCATGCAGCCAGATAAGCGGGTGATTGCGGATAATGGGAACTGCGCACAAAATTAAATCCGGCCTGCTTTATTTTATAGGCATCGCGGGATTGGGCATTGTCCGAAAGTGCATTCCCGATGTACGGATATTCCTGATGACGGTTGGTTCCGCGCAGTTTCAGCTTTTGTCCGTTCAATACAAAACCATCTTTTGCCGAGAAGGAAACCGAACGGATTCCAATCTTCTCAGAAAGCGAGTCAACCGGCATTTTATTGTTCAGAACTTTTACATTCAGACTATACAGATTTGGACTTTCGGGCGACCACAATTTTGGATTATCAAGCTGGAATTGTCCTTTAAACTGAACGAATCCTGATGCCGAAACGGTTTGTTCCGCAATTGTTTCCAAAAGAACTGATTTTCCATCCGCATCTTTCAGACTGATTTTCAGGCTGGTTGGCAATGAGGATTCCGATTCATTTTCGACATCCACCTGAACATTAATTTTGGCCGATTGCGCTGATACATTGCTGTATGTGACCAGCAGTCCGCCTCCGGCAACCCGGTTGGCCGTAACCGGATCAGAAATATGCAACTTGTCTTTCACTTCGATGGTGACATTCCGGTAGATTCCGCTGTAATAGTTGAAATCGAGCGTTGCCAAAGGTTTCCCCGGTGGAACGACCGAATTGTCGCGGTTGTCAAGTTCAATCAAGATGCAGTTTTCACTTCCAAATTTCACTTTTCCATCCAATCTGACCTGAAATGGCAGATAGCCGCCTGAATGGGTTTGAATCAGTTCTCCGTTGAGGAAAACTTTGGCGACCTGCATGGCGGCTTCAAAATTCAGAGAAACGGCTTCGTTTTTAAACTGTTTGGGAACGGTGAAAAATTTGCGGTACCGGGCAATTCCCTGCCATTGTTTCTCCTGAGAATCAACCGCTTCGATGTTGGCAGAATGGGGCAAACGAACCTTCTGCCAGGCACTTGTTTTCTCGTCGGATTTCTGAAATAGTTCCGAAGAAATTTCACCGGAAGGATCTTTTATGAATTCCCATCCGGAATTGAAATTCCCGGTTTCGGTTGAAAAGATGATGGGAGTTGATTTGTGGCAAGAGGATACCAGAAAGGGCAGAATGATTATGAACAGGGCTTTTTGAATGGTCATTTGAATCGGATTTTATAATTTGTAAATATGAAATTTCTGTAATCATTTCACCCCTTCGGGGTTGTTCCTTTATCAATTATCTTGTGGCTATAATCTTGACATCCCTTCGGGATTGTGGCATTGAAACCCAATCTAATCATTCTTTCCGGATTTTGATCTGACAATAAGGTCATCAATGATTTGCCAAGACCGAAGGGCTGAAAAGATTATAGAATATCAGAACGTCCGGTAATCTAAACCCTGAAGGGGTGATATTATAATCCTTATATGCTTTTCGGGATTCATTGCTCCATAAATGCATCCAAAGCTTTTGTCGGCCGGCCATCGTCACCCCAGGCACTCAGGGCATAATGACTCCAGCTTCGTGCACCTTCAGGCTCCCAGTAAAATACTCCCAGACCTTTGCCTTCAGGAACTTCCTTTACTTTTTTCTGAACAGCAACCAGCATGTCGTATGTGTTTTGAACTTTTGTGTCCTCGCCACCCACTTCAACCACCATGACTTCTTTTCCGTACCGCGAAGCCATATCGTTCAGATTGGCTCCTAAATCTTCAATGGATAAAGAGTAATCCGGTTTTCCTTCGAGCCAGTAAGGATAATAGGATAAGCCAATTACATCGTATTTGGCACCATTCGCTGTCGCGGCATCGAACCACCAGCGGAAACGACCGTTGTTATTTCCCTGATCGATATGCAGAATTACTTTTGACTCCGGACTTACCGCTTTAATGGCCTCATAAGCTTTGTTGATGAGTTGCGCCAACTGAGGCCAGTTTGAAGAACTTCCATCAGGATAAATCATTCCTCCGGGAATTTCGTTTCCAACCTGAACCCATTCCGGAGATATTCCTGCAGTTTTCAAAGCAGTCATCACCTCAAAAGTATAGCTGTAGAGATCGTTCAGTAAAGTCGGAAAGTCATGTCCTTCCCAGGCTTTGGGTTTCCGTTGCTGGCCAGGGTCGGCCCAGCTGTCGCTGTAATGAAAATCAATCATCACCTTCATTCCCCACTTCTGAGCGCGAACCGCCATGGCAACCGTTTCGTCTTTGCTGCAGTGACCGCTGGCTTTATTGTCTGTCGGATTCACGAAGGTTCTCAGCCGGATGGAATTCATACCATGATTCTTCAGAATCTTAAAACAATCTTCTTCCTGTCCGTTGTCGTTGTAGAATTTGTATCCTGTTGCTTCCATTTGGGGAAGCCAGCTGATGTCTGCACCTTTTGCAAAAATGGTCGTCTGAAGGTTTTGGGATGCTCCCACTTTGGGGATTCCGTATAATAGGATGACCGAAAGGAACGCCGCAAACAGATGGATTTGTAAGTTTTTCATATGAAATTACGTTGAAAATGTGTTCAAATAACGTATGTAATCAATCGAAGGTATTGTGCTTCAAGAGAAACCTTCAGGCTTTGCTGAATTAAATGCTTTATATCTATTGCAGCATGACTTTAAAGGTATCGAAAGTATTTTTATTTTGGACTCTGAACAAGTATAATCCGGCCGGCAACTCAGAAACATTAATCGTTTCGATCCCGTTTTTTGATTCGAGATTAATTTGCTTCACGACCTGTCCACGGGTGTTTGTGATGCAAAGAATTGAATTCTCAAAGCTAAATTCTGCCTTGATATTTATTTTTCCGATCGCCGGATTTGGGTAAACACGAATGAGTTGTGTATTTTTCAACTGCTGACTTGAAGTGTTTAGGAATTCCTTGCACGAAGCCCACACCACTCCGATTTGTTTATCAACTTCCGGAACAATAATTCTGCGATCGGAGTTCCAGAACAAGGCACATTCAGCAGGTATTTTTTCCCGGTAATTCAGGTAATTGGTCCACGTTGAAGTGGTCAGGTAATAGTATGCAAGGGAGTCGCCCGGCATCAGATTAGTGGTGTAATTAAAGATATTGTTTCCTTCAGGATTCATTTTCACAATGGCCCAGTTGGTTATATCGCCGGTTATAAAAACGCCACGTGTTTGATCCTGACCAGTCATATCGACTTTGAAAGTTACTTTCACGGGCAGAGTTGCCGGTGTATTGCACCCGCCGAATTTATAAAAATAGGTAGTCTGGGTACCCGCAATCGTGTATTGACGATCGGTTCCGTTTGCTTTTGCACATTCTGTAGGAACTGTTTCGCGCGAATTCCAGTCATTGCCGTTCAGGAAGTAAAAAGCTCCGGTTTTTCCTGGTTCCAGAAAAGTGTAATAGCTGAAAATGCTTTTCCCTTCATCAAGCATCGGTAGTAGTCTCCAGTTTCCGTTTACAGCAGTAAAATCTCCGGAAATAAATACTCCTTTACTGACATCCTTTCCCGTCATATCCACCTTGAAAATAACTTTTTGGGCTGCTCTATCGGTGTAAAATTGAGGTTCAGTCCATCGTCCGCCACCATTTTCCATGAAATTGCTGTTCATCGGATCGAAAAAAGCAACATGATCCTGTGAAGATCCAATTCCCCAGGGAGTTCGACATGCAGTTGAAACCCAGGCAGGTTCCCAGAAAACGACTCCAATTCCACCACCTTTCATCACTGCGCGGGTATAATCAATCATGTATTCCAGTTGTTTTTCAGGGCACACCGGAAGGTATTGCGGATCGGGATCGTTGATGATGTTGGCCATCGAATCGTAGTTTTTGGTACTCCACAGATATCCGGTTTCAACTACCATCGGCTGATAATTCGGAAAATTTGATTTCAGGCTGGCAATGGTGGATTGCAGTTCCTGAATACTACCTCCGTGCCAGGAATAATAGTATGAAATACCCATGATGTCGAAGTCAGTAATTCCATTGTTAATCACATTTTGATAGTTCCAGACTTGGCCGGAGAGTTTATTCGTAAAGTGCAAAGCAATTTTGGGATTAATGGATGAGGTTGCTCCAACTTCGCGGATGGCTTTGAAGGCTGCATTGTAAAGAACAGCATGCCTTGCCCAGCTTGTACTGATCGTTGATTTAACTTCGAAACTATTGTTGTCCTGCGGAATCTGGTTGATAAAACCACCATTGGTTTCATTGCCAACTTTCACAATTTCAGGCATTAATCCTTGTTTGTTTAAGCCCGTCAGAATTCGTTTGGTATAGTTGTAAACCGAATCGCGAAGCAGATTAATGTTGGATGCGACACCAATCCATTTTCGCGGAACCAGCTGACGTCCGGGATCGGCCCAGAAATCGGAAAAGTGCATGTCGAGCATCACTTTCATTCCCGCTTCTTTTGAGCGGCGGATCGTTTCGGTAACATCAACAATATCGTTGTAAAACGACTTTACTCCTGCAGGTTGTTGCAAAGGGCTCTGCCACCAGGAAGGATCGACCCAAAGACGAACCCGAACCAGGTTCGTTCCATGGTCGGCAAAAATGCGATACACATCCTTCGGCTGAGCATTTTCTTTATAGATTGCCCCGGCATCTTCCATCTGATTTACATACGAAAGATCGTTCCCGAAATAGAAATCCTGACCAAAGGAATTGTATGTCAGCAATAGCAAAATGATGATCCAGAGGTAACGCATAGACACTATTATCTTTTAAAAGGTAAAGGTACCGATCCTTTTTACAGATCCGACACCAAGCTGCCCCTATTCAATAATTAATTTCTGACGGTGAGTTGCCACACCGCAGGATGTCTTTATGAATGGATTTGCTTTTCTGCTGGCAGAGTTAGGGTATTTTTGTAATCAAAAAAGGCTGTTCAGAAGAAATTTCTTCCGGACAGCCTTTCTCAAAAAAGCAATTGCTTCTAATTTCTGGAGTGTTCACCTTTCATTTCCCGGCCATGTTTCATTCCTTCCGGTCCTCTGTCGCGATTCATTTTGCCCTGATGAAGATCAAACTTCAGGCGTTGCTCATCGGTTAATTGAGCTCGCAGTTCCAGACGATGTTTGACCTGTAATTTGGCCATCTCCATTTTTAAAGCACCAATTTTCTCGATGTTTTTGTTAATGGCAGCCATATCCGGCTTTTCTGCAGTGGTAAGCGTTTTTTGATGGGCTTCGGCCTCACCCAGTTCGTTGCGTAAAGGTTGCATCTGCTTTTGAAGTGCAAGCCGGCTTTGCTTAAAAGCTTCCTTTTGGGCATCGGTAAGGTTCAACTTTTGCGGACCTCTTTCATCATTCATTCTCACTTCATGGTTTGACCCATGAAAAGATTGTTTCTGATCGTTTTCTTTTGGCTGAGCCATCAGCAGGGTAGTGAAACCCATCAATACGGCAATCATTAAAACTTTTGTTTTCATAACCTTAATTTTTAAATTCTGTTTTCCGAAACTTTACTAAAATTTCTCATTGGAACGATCTGAATTTAAAAGGTTTAATGCCTGAATCAGTTTTAAGATATCTTTAACACTTCTTTATGTTTATATAAATACACTCATGATTAATACCATAATAATTCCAACCACTCCGACTGTTGATTCCATAACGGTCCAGGTCTGAAAAGTTTGTTTCACACTCAGTCCGAAATATTCCTTGAACATCCAGAACGCTGAATCGTTGAAATGTGACCACATCACACTTCCGGCACCGGTTGCCAATACCATTAATTCAGGAGAAGTTTCTGTTTGCTGGGCAATGGGTAGCATAATCGGTGCGGTGGTCAGGGTTGCAACGGTAGCCGAACCTACAGCCAGCCTGAAGATTGACGCAATCAAAAAAGCCATAAGCAGCGGGTTCATTTGCAATGAATCAGAGATCGAACGGATGTATTCAATCACATGACTGTCTTTTAAAACC
>CAIPKZ010000028.1 GCA_903865775.1 uncultured Prolixibacteraceae bacterium
AGCCCGCACCATACCATCAGTGATGTTGCTTTAGTTGGTGGCGGTGCATTCCCTCAGCCCGGGGAAATTAGCCTGGCACACAATGGTGTTCTTTTTCTCGACGAACTTCCGGAGTTTAAAAGACAAGTGCTTGAAGTGATGCGACAACCGCTGGAAGACCGGACAATCACTATTTCACGGGCCAAATTTTCAGTTGAATACCCAGCCAGTTTTATGTTAGTGACATCCATGAATCCATGCCCTTGCGGCTATTACAATCACCCAACCAAAGAGTGTGTTTGCGCTCCGGGAATGGTTCCCAAATACTTGAATAAAATATCGGGGCCGCTGTTGGATCGCATCGACATTCATTTAGAAGTTGTGCCGGTGCCGTTTAAAAAATTGTCCGATCAGGCGGCAACTGAACCCAGCGTTGCCATTCGCGAACGGGTAATCAAAGCCCGGGAAATACAGTCACAGCGATTTGCCAAAAGCGATGGAGTTTTCTGCAATGCCCAAATGTCATCAAAAATGATCCGGCAACACGTCGATCTGGATGAAGTCAGTAGTAGTTTGCTGAAAAATGCCATGGAAAAACTCGGTTTGTCAGCCCGTGCCTACGATCGCATTCTGAAGGTTTCGCGCACCATTGCCGATCTGGAAGGAAATGACCGTGTAGAAAGTCATCATTTATCGGAAGCTATTCAGTATAGAAGTTTGGATAGGGAAAATTGGGGAGGATAAAATCAAAAGATGATACATTTTATTGACGGGGTGACTTTGTGTCACCCCGTCAATATCATAATTACATCTTGAAATCGCAAATTGCGACATCAAGTTACGTATCGCAAAATGCGATACCTTTCAAGAGGCATCTTGATGATATTTAATTATCTGGACGAACTAATTGAGAAACAAGAGAATCCTAAGCCGCATAAACAGATCGGCTTTAAAATAAATAATGGCTGATTAATTTATTCGCTGAGTTGAAAACTCAAAACCAGTTACTCCTTGTTTCAAATGAGGGGCAGATTCTGAGAGTTTCATTCACTTTCATTCTATTCTCAGGAAATCCAACTATTTTTGCAAGGCAGTTTATTGAGGGGGTGACTCGAAGTCACCCTGTCAATAAACTTGATATTCAACTTTTATATGCCTCGCAACAACCATTTTCAGTTTAAACAATTCAGGATTATTCAGGAGCATTCAGCCATGAAGGTTGGGATGGATGGGGTATTGCTTGGTGCCTGGACGGATACTTCAGCTGCCGAACGAATTCTGGATATTGGTACCGGTACCGGACTGATTGCCTTGATGATGGCTCAGAGAAACGATTCTGCATTGATTGATGCTATCGAAATTGATCTGGAAGCATTTGAAGAAGCAAAAATGAATTTTCAGGAATCTGCCTGGAGTAACCGGATTCGTATTGAATGCTGTTCTTTTCAGGATTTTGCTGAGCAGACTGATCGAAAATATGATCTGATTGTGAGTAATCCCCCTTTTTTCGCAAAAGATGGCCTAAAAGCGCCTGCTCAAAATCGGGCACAAGCCAGGCATTCTGATTCTTTGCCATTGAAATTTTTGATTTCAGGAGCAGCAAATATTCTTACTGAAACCGGCCGCATTGCCTTGATTATGCCTGTCGAAAGCCTTCCGGAAATACTACAGCTGTGTCTTTCCAATAAGTTGTATATTAGCCGTTTGTGCCGGATCAAACCGAATCCGATCAAACCAGATTTCAGAATATTGTTTGAATTAACTCAAACCGACTGTATTGCTATTGAAGAACGGCTGATGATTGAATTCGAAACACATCACGATTATACTCCGGAGTACAAAGAATTAACTCGGGACTTCTACCTGAAATTCTGAATGAAGTAATTGTTAGGCAAACGAAAATAAAAGATTTAATTGTCTGAAATAGAAATAAATAATTATTTTTGCAGTCCAAAATTTTGTTGCAATGATGAGTTTAATAAAGCACGATATAAAGATTGACGAAAGCTTTTATAAGGTTGAAGAGATCAGGCAGTTGACGGATGAAACTTTTTCCTTGAAATTGCCCAGGGCAAGATTTGAGTTTCAGGCCGGACAGCATATTTCGCTGGGTATTTACGGTGATTACCAGAGCCGCGAGTATTCGATTTACAGCGGGAAAAACGACAATAACCTTGAAGTGTTGGTAAAGGAAGTTGAGAAAGGTTATTTTACGCCCAAACTCAGGAAACTGAAAGTCGGTGATCTCGTTGAAATTCATGGCCCTTTCGGTAAATTCGGGATGGAACCCAAAGATGCCGAAACCGGAAAATTCGTATTTATCGCAAGCGGCACCGGTATTGCACCTTTCCGGAGCATTGTTCGGACATACCCGGAAATCAATTATTCGTTGATTCACGGAGTTCGTTATTCTAAAGAAGCATATGATCGCAGCGAATATGCATCCGATCGTTACATGCTTTGCACAAGCCGCGATTCAAAAGGAACATTTCAGGGAAGGCTGACCAGCTATTTGAAAGACTGTACTTTTACCTCGGAAACGCAGTTTTATCTTTGTGGCAACAGCGACATGATTTTTGATTCTTTGGAAATCCTGAAGGAAAAAGGTTTTGAACGCGATCAGATTCACTGCGAAGTTTATTTTTAGAAAGAAGCCCCATCCCTACCTTCCCGAAGGGAAAGGAGTTTTGTCGCTAAAATGGGGCAACTTATTTATTCTCAATTTACCAGATAATTATGAGATACAATTCAAAAATGTTTTTTAAAGCCTTCCCGGTTTTGCCGG
>CAIPKZ010000029.1 GCA_903865775.1 uncultured Prolixibacteraceae bacterium
CCATATGATGATAATGTTGCATTTTCAGCTGACAGCTTGAATCAGCTTCAGGTAAAAATCACTTATAACGATCAAATCCGGATTATTCCTTCGGTGGGCAAAGGTGTATATAAAGATGCCACATTTTTACCTCAGGAAGGGATTACCTACAAACTCGAATTTGAGTTTAACAATCAATTGGTTACCTCATCAACCGACATACCGACAAAACCGGTGAATTATAAACAGTCGGTTAAAGAATTGAAGGTTCAAAGTTTTGATTTCAGCAGTGGGCCTCCAACCGGTGGATTTGAAATGCCAGATCCGGTAAAGCTTACATGGACAAATAACAATCAGGGTTATTACATGGTTGTAACTGAAAATATAGAAACATCTCCCACCGCAATTACTGATTTTGGGGACAAGACGCCTCCGGGAAGATTTTTCCGAAATGAACCAACTCAATCAAACCAGTACGAAATACCATCCATGAATTTCCAGTATTACGGTAGGCACAGGTTGATACTTTACCATTTGAATGCCGATTATACAGAGTTATACAAAGACAATGGGAACAGTTCTCAAAACCTGACCAATCCGGCCACCAATATTGAAAATGGATTAGGAATCTTTACCGGACTAAATGCTGATACGCTGATGCTGAATGTGGTAAAGAAATAATTGATTTTCAAGAGGAAACATAAGCAAAGAAGCCGGCTCAAACGAACCGGCTTCTTTGTTTAAAACATCATACCTTTACTTTTTGTCTTTCAGGTTGATCACCAAATTTAACTCATCCAATTGTATCGGCGAAATGGTTGAAGGACTGTCCATCATCACATCGCGTCCCGAATTGTTTTTCGGAAATGCAATGGTGTCGCGGATGCTTTCCAGACCGGCAAACATCGAAGTCAGGCGGTCGAATCCGAATGCAATCCCAGCATGTGGAGGTGCGCCGAATTTAAAGGCATTCATCAGGAATCCAAACTGATATTCGGCTTGTTCCGGAGTGAATCCAAGCAATCCAAACATTCGGGCCTGAAGGGCTTTGTCAAAGATTCGAACAGAACCTCCGCCGATTTCAACACCGTTAATTACCAAATCGTATGCATTGGCACGGACAGCACCCGGGTTGGTTTCGAGCAAATCAAAATCTTCAGGTTTAGGTGAAGTAAACGGATGATGCATGGCATAAAAGCGGCTGGTGTCTTCGTCCCACTCGAGCAGAGGAAAGTCAACCACCCACAAAGGTTGGAAAACATTTTTATCACGTAATCCCAATTGGTTCGCCATCTCCAGACGCATGTCGCCGATGGCTTTCAGCATTTTTTCTTTCACTCCTGAAAGCAGCAAAATCAGGTCACCGGGTTTTGCCCCAAATAAATCAGCCCACTGTTTCAGTTCGTCGGCAGAGTAAAATTTATCTACTGATGATTTGATTGTTCCGTCGATGCCATATTTCAGGTAAACCATACCTTTGGCGCCAACCTGCGGACGTTTCACCCATTCGGTAAGAGCATCGAGCTGTTTGCGGGTATATTCCGAGCATCCTTCGGCACAGATTCCGCCAATAAATTCAGCATCATCGAACACCGAAAACCCTTTTCCTTTCACAAGAGAAGAAAGGTCCTTGATTTTCATTCCAAACCGGATATCCGGTTTGTCGGAACCATAGCTTTCCATGGCTTCAGCATACGACATGCGAGGGAATTCAGTAATTTCGATTCCCTTAATTTCTTTGAAAAGATATTTCGTCAAACCTTCGAACATGTTCAGGATATCTTCCTGTTCGACAAACGACATTTCACAGTCGATCTGGGTAAATTCGGGTTGACGGTCGGCGCGCAAATCCTCGTCGCGGAAACATTTCACGATCTGGTAATAGCGGTCGAAACCTGCAACCATCAGCAATTGTTTAAGCGATTGCGGTGATTGGGGCAGGGCATAAAATTCACCCGGATTCATGCGTGAAGGAACTACAAAGTCGCGGGCACCTTCCGGAGTTGATTTGATCAAAACCGGTGTTTCGGTTTCGATGAAATCCTGACTGTTCAGATACGAACGGGTGGCATGCGCCATTTTTGAACGCAGAATGAGCGTATCGCGGACAGGAGCACGGCGCAAATCGAGGTAACGGTATTTCATGCGGATTTCGTCGCCGCCATCGCTTTCGTCTTCGATGGTGAACGGAGGCGTTTCCGAACTGTTCAGAATTTTCAAGGCAGATACAGCCAGTTCGACTTCTCCGGTTGGCATATTTTTATTTTTGCTGCTGCGTTCGCGAACTGTTCCTGTGGCCTGAACCACATACTCACGGCCAAGTTGATTCGCCAATTCGGCAACAGATGATTCGGTTTTTTCATCGAAGACCAACTGAGTGAGTCCGTAACGGTCACGAAGATCAATAAAAGTCATTCCACCCAGGTTCCGGACACGCTGAACCCAGCCGGCAAGAATTACCTGCGAATTCTGATGATTGATGCGGATTTCGCCACATGTATGTGTTCTGTACATATATTTTCGGTTTTATTTGCTGCAAAAATAAGTAGTTTTTGGAATAATATGAGGGGAAATGTCAGATAAGAGGAGAAAGAATAAATGAATAATAATTAAGCAGCTGATTTTTTGTAAAACTAACAAGCTTGATTATTCCTGAAACATCTGCCTTAAAACTTCCAGAAGAGCTTCTGATTCACTATTATTCAATCTGTCAATCAGACCTTCCAGCCTTTCTTTGTCAATAGTCCGGAGTTGGTCTGTGGCAATAGTTCCCCACTTTCCCGCGACCTTGCATTTTACCCTCCACGGATATTCCTTCATTGTCGATGTCAAGGGTGCAACAATAACCGTTTGAAGGTGTTTGTTCAATTGATCAGGACTTACCACAACGCAAGGCCTCGTCTTAGCTATTTCACGACCTTTTGTCGGATCAAGGTTCACCCAATACACCCCGTTTCTTTCGGCTTGTTTCACTCCCATGTCCAATCCTCCATGGGTTCGTCCTTGAAGATGTCAGGGATCAACAACTCGTCATCGCCGTTTTGGTGCATCGTCATTGCTGCATCTTCCCACCCCTGCCTGATACCCGGACGGATCACGATTGCTCCTTTTTCAACAACAATGCGTACAGTTGATTTTGTTGAGAGTTTTAACTCTTTGAGCAAAGCAGCCGGTAGGATAATGCCGTTACTGTTGCCAACTTTAATGATATTTGCATCCATGTTAAAACATTTATAACTGAAATCATTGATAATGTGCAAATATAGTGAATACATGTAATAACATTCAACAATTATATCAAAATTTTTGGGAAAATATTTAGCTTTCTATCAGACAGTTTACCGATAAAAAAAGCTTTCTGGTCGGAAAATGCAGTTCGTTTTGTGAACATTCCATAACTTTATCCAAGATTTTTGAAACAGCAAGTAACACTTAAATTATTTATTCATGCAATCACACGAAATCGATTACAAAATTGTGGGTAACGACATTCAGTTGGTAGAAATTGAACTCGACCCGGGAGAAACTGTAATAGCAGAGGCCGGAGCCATGTTGTACATGGAAGACGGCATTAGTTTTGAATCGAAAATGGGCGATGGATCGAATCCCCGTGCTGGGTTTTTCGACAAAGTAGTGGCAGCTGGTTCACGTCTGATCACTGGAGAATCACTATTCATTACTCATTTCACGAATCAGGGCTGGGGTAAAAAACATGTCGCTTTTGCTGCACCGTATCCTGGAACTATTCTTCCGATTAACCTTCAGGAGCATCAGGGAAGCCTGATCGTGCAAAAAGATGCTTTTCTGTGCGCCGCTCTGGGTACCAAACTTTCCATACGTTTTAACAAGAAGATCGGTGCCGGTTTTTTTGGGGGAGAAGGATTTATTCTTCAAAATCTTCAGGGTGATGGAAAGATATTTATTCATGCCGGAGGTACTGTCATCGAACGTCAGTTAAACAACGAAGTTATTCGCGTGGATACTGGCTGTGTTGTAGGTTTTGAAGAATCAATCGACTTTGATATTCAGCAGGCGGGCGGATTGAAATCGATGGTATTTGGTGGTGAAGGTTTGTTCCTGGCTACCCTTCGCGGTACCGGAAAAGTCTGGTTGCAGTCGATGCCAATCCGAAAACTGGTTGCTCAGCTTAGTTCATTTGGCCCAAACAGCCGGAAAGAATCCAGCGGAGGATTGCTGAATAATATATTCGAATAAATGAAAGGGATTCCATCTCTGCGAAAAGATGGAATCCTTGCTTTTTATTGCACCCTCCTTTGTTCTTCGTCCGAACCCGTTTCGCGTTTTTGTGCAGCTTTCACTTTGTTGCTGCCAAAGTTATGGGAATAGGCATGGCTCAAAAGGTTTATTGTGACAGCCTTTGATTTCTTATTTCTCAATGCCGAAATACAGACAAACTCTTCTATAATTTCACTATCCGCATTTCGACCCGTCTGTTTTTGGTTCGGTTTTCCTCGGTATCATTGGGAGCCACAGGCCGGTCGGATCCAAATCCTATGGCAATAATACGGCCGGCATCTATGGTCTGCAAAAGGATATAATCTTTGCAGGCTTTCACTCTTCTATAGGATAATGAACGGTTATAATCCGGCTCACCTTCGGATGAAGTATGGCCGGAAAGTTCGATTTCAGCATTCATGTTAGCTTTTAAAAATGTGACTACTTTATCCAGTTCAATCTTAGATTCATTTTTCAGATCAGCCTTGCCCTGATCGAACATGATGCGATTCAGATTGATTGTTTCACCTGCAGAAATGTTTTTCTGATCGAATAGTACAGCATTTTTTCCTTTCTCCAGATAGACAATTACCTCCGGATTCATATCTCCCTGACCAATATCTGCGGAAGCAAATCCATCAGCATAACCATCCAGCGAAGCACTAACAATTTCATAACCAGTAGTAACAGCTCTCAAAACAAATTCTCCTTTTGAATTGGCAATTACTCTTCTATTGTTTGCGAGTCTAACTTTTGCCCCGGCAAGAGACTTGTCAGTGTCCTTTTCCAGAACTCTTCCCTGAATATCTCCCTTACACGTGTTCTCCAATTTCCGGTTTACCAAAAGTCGGATAAAATCGATGGCAAATCCATCAGCCGCACCCGTATTTTCATCAATGCGAAAGCTTAAAAAATTGTTTGAAGTCAATCCGCCGTAGAATTCTTCAGGGAGAGGAATTGAAAGGAGTTTTCCGACGGGTCCTGTTTGATCAATTGCATTCAGTAATTTCTCGCCTTCAGCAAAACGAATTCCGTTAAAAACCAATTGAAACTTTGAACAGAATGAAGGCGCCTGGAAATCATCGATGAAAATTTGCAGGTAAGCATTTTTAACTTCAGCACCCCGCAAAACATCGACCGGCAATGTCCATGTTACCGGCATGGTAAGTGGCGGATCATAAGTTCCGGAATAGCCGTCTCCTCCACAGGGGAATTCTGCTTCAGGCTTAAACCTGGACGATAACAGGATGCGGTCAAATCCGGGCAGATCTTCCTCGTGGGCCTCCCACGGAAAAGAATGTGATTCGGTCATCCGTCCACAAAATGGGTCAAACCCTTCAGGCCACCCAAAATTCAGATTATCGACATCTCCGACACGAATGATAAAATCCGCCTCTGATGTATTCTTTAGAATTGCATACTGACTTTTCCACTCTTTATCGGCAGAAACGGTATTTACCTGGGCTTCTGACTGGCTAAAACATGAAGTCATGAAAACTAAACAAAGCAGAGTTGATACAATATTTTTCATATTCCTGATTTAAGTTGACATGAGAATAATCAAATTTAAATCAATTTGAGGGGAAATTCAAATTTATTATTTCTTTTAATTGCTTAAAACCAGGTAAATAACGTTGGTCTTAATTGCAGATGGAACAAAAAAGGCCGGAACTGATGTCCGACCTTTTTGCTGTTTTTCTGTTTAATTGTATTCCTGTTCTATTACAACTGAAAGCTTTATTTTGTCTCTTTTGATTGAACTTCAACTTTAATTTCCTTGCCATCTTTTCCGTCAACCTTGGTTGCCTTTTCAATAATTATAATGTTTTCGTTGCCATTGTTATATTCCCTGATTATTTGTGGCGCCTCAGGACTTCCCGGTGCTGGGGGAGGAGGTGGTATCAATTGGTCATCTCCAATAAAATCAAATGTTATATCTTCGGGTTCAGTCGATTTCTTCCGGATAATCTCAATTTTTTCGAGACCGCCTTTCAAGTCTTTGATTTTGAAAGAAGTAATATTCGGATCGTTCAGATCAATTACACGTCCAGAATGTTGCTCTTTCCGCATCATCATCATGTGTGGTGGCATTGGGGGACAAAGTTCCGAATCCGGACCGTTCATAATGATCATTTGATCACCTTCTCCGTCTTTAATCATTTTCCGAATGATTACTTTTTTATGTTCCATTTCATCAAAACCAGAAGGATTGATGTGCTTGCCTAATTCTTTTCCTCCAATGGTATCGCCATTCCAGATGAAAACGTCATTTCCGGCAACAAGGGTGTCCAGCTTTGTCGTTTCACCATTTTTAATTTTAATCATCTTGATGTGGCGTGGTTTAGGCGTTTCTTTCTCTCCGCTTTTCGTTTGTGAAAAGGCAGTTGACGTAAATACCATTGCTGCAATTCCAGCCATTCCAAATAATGTCCATGTGTTTTTCATGTTTGTATAATTTTAGTTCATATTATCTGCAAACAAAGATACGTGAAGCTTTCCCATTCAGTGAGTTAATGCCGGGTTAAATTCTGTTAAGGAAAAGTTAAACTCCTGTCAGCACAGTATTTAATCATTATCTTTGATTCATGAACAAAAAAATCATCACCGGATTGATCGCACTGATGGGTTTTTCCATTCTTGGAATTATCATCATTCAGTTGGTATGGATGAACAATGCGATACGGGTAAAAAATGAATTGTTTGATCGCAGTGTAAATGAAGCACTAACCAGCACGACCAATCGGCTCGAAACCATGCAGGACTTCCGTCTGATTAATCATTTTGCTTTTGAGGATCCTGATCATATTCTGAATGGACCACCACCACCACCACCACCTAAATTTCCGCATCAAAAATCACTCCGTACGAAGCAAGGACGGGAAAGGCCGCCAAGCCGCCAGATAAAAATGATTGTGCAGTCCAAACAATCGAAGAAAGGTTTTCAATACCAGATTACAACCAGTGATGATAGTCTGAAAAGATCGGAAGATGTAATTTATATCAATCGCGATAGTATTGAAAAAACATTGGGAGCGGAGTATAAAAAGGGAATTAACCGATTCGATTCGGTTGTCGAAAATATTGAATTAAATGACGATACCACTTCAGGAATTAAACACCGGATTCAAGTTAAGTCTACCCGATTAAAGCGGGTTGCCAATAAAGTTGTTCAGGAAATTTCGACCTGGGAAGAGGAAGTTCCGATCGATCGGGTGAATGAAGTATTAAAAAAAGAACTCGAAAACCGGAATATCCCAATTCCATTCGTGTTGGGCATCATTGAAGATTCTATTTTTAAGGACAAATCTGCTGATGCAGATACATTACTTTTAAGCAAAAGTCAATACAAAGTAAACCTTTACCCCAACGATATTTTCCAGAAAAACGCACTGCTATCGGTTTACTTTCCTGAAAAAGATTCATTTATTTATCAAACCTTGAACTGGCTGTTGCTCATTTCGCTGATCTTTTCAATAATCGTCCTGCTCACGTTTGGGGTCAGTATTTATTTTATTCTGAAACAAAAGAAGATTTCGGAGATGAAGTCGGATTTCATCAACAACATGACCCATGAATTCAAAACCCCACTCGCAACGATTTCAGTGGCAGCCGACTCCATCAACAACCAGAAAATCATTGAAAATCCGGAGCGTATCAGGTATTATATCGAAATGATTAAAAAGGAAAATACCCGGATGAACCGTCAGGTTGAAGACATTTTGACCATTGCCCGGCTCGATAAAAAAGATTTTGAATTTAAATGGGAAGCATTCAATCTGCACGATGTGATTGAAGATGCGATACAGAGTATCGTGCTTCAGGTGGAGAAAAAAGGCGGTACAATCAGAAGTGAGTTTCTGGCAACAAACCCAATAGCAACAAGTGATCAAAACCATTTTGCCAACCTGATATACAATCTGCTTGATAATGCCAACAAGTATTCGCCTAATGCGCCTGAAATCAACATTTCAACCCGAAATACGACCAAAGGAGTTCTGATAACTGTCACAGACAAAGGAATAGGAATGAGCAAAGTGGTACAAAGTCATATCTTTGAACGGTTTTACAGGCAGGCCAGCGGAAACATCCACAATGTAAAAGGATTTGGATTGGGCCTCAGTTATGTGAAAGCAGTTCTGGAAGCTAATCGCGGGAGCATCAGTGTGCACAGCGAATTGGGAAAAGGCAGTCGGTTTGAAGTTTTTATCCCGTTTGTGAGGGAATAAAGCCCCTTTCCCGTTCCCCCGCAGGGGAAAGCTTTAGGCTTTACCTGGAAGTGGTTTTTAGCTCCGTTAGGAGCGGCATATTGGTAGCCCCGGGTTTCAGCCCGGGGATTGAAATAGCGATACAGTTAACCGTCCGCGCAACACGGTTTTTCAAGGTAAAAAACACCTTTCGGACGGAATGGCGTTGACCAATAAATTGTAGTTCATCAGAAGAAATGGAAAAATGTAAAAAGGATAATGGAATTGGAAGAATCAATCCTTATGTCCTTCAATCAATAACGTTATTAGTTTGTTACCAATTTTGTAATTTCAGACCACAAATTGTCTTTCAAAAATGAATACAAAACCCCATATATTTCTGGTTGAAGACGATCTCAGCTTTGGCGCAGTATTAAAATCATACCTCGAAATCCATGATTTTGAAGTGGAATGGATTGATGATGGAAAATATGCACTGGATAAGTTCAGAAAATCGGATTTTGATATCTGCATTTTGGATGTGATGCTGCCCAATGTCGACGGGTTTACTATTGGTGCAGAAATCAGGAAGCAAAATCCCGATGTTCCCATTCTTTTCCTGACCGCCAAAAACCTGAGAGAAGATGTTTTGAAAGGTTATAAAATTGGTGCCGACGATTACATTACCAAGCCGTTTGACACTGAAGTCCTGATTTTTAAACTCAAAGCCATCCTGAAAAGGCAGTCAGGAAGTCAGGTAAAAGAATCAGATTTTTACCAGATTGGCATCTATTCGTTCGATTTTAAATTGCGGACACTCGAGCATGACGGTTCAAAGCACAGACTTTCGCCAAAGGAAGCCGAACTCCTGAAAATGCTGTGCGACAACCGGAACGAACTGTTGCCACGCGAAACAGCACTCAAAAAAATATGGGGCGACGACGGTTATTTCACAGCCAGGAGCATGGACGTTTACCTCACCAAACTCCGAAAACTTTTTTCTGAAGATTCTTTAGTCGAAATTCGCAACATTCATGGCAGCGGATTTATGCTCGAAATAAAGAACCCGAGTTAGTCAAACGATGAAATAGATTCTATGCAAAGGATAAAATATACAGTCCTGTTTTTTACTTTAAATCAACCTGAAATAAGCTAAAACTACCATGCGACTTCAATATGTTATAGTTTCCTTTTTTCTGATTACTGCTTTAGTCAACATCTTTTATGGTCAGACAAACTATTCGGATCTGCAAAAAGAATTAGTAATCAAGGCAGTTGAAATTAATTCAGGAACTGGGGTAAATGACATTTTGCCTCAGGGCAGCAATGGTATTGCAGCTAAACACCCGGGTGATGTTGGAATTGTCGGTGACCCGGATGTAATCTTCGCGGAAGATTTCGAAAGTTATACCCAGACATCATCTCTTGGGAAGCGTTGGGATGCTGTTTATCAAACTCAGTTTGTGGGAATCACGAATGTGGAGGCCAACATTTATGGAGGAAAGCAGGCATTGGAATTCATCCTTCCACAGCAGATGGCCGAGCTTAGTGACGGACTAGACAAGTTCCTTAGCCCTGGGCATGACGTTCTGTTCTTGCGTTATTACTCCAAATTTCATTCACCATACGACGTGATTGGATCGAGCCACAACGGATCAAGTATTTCTGCTCACTATTTCATTAACGGTATGGCAACTCCCGGAGTGCCTTCTGATGGCACCAATAAGTTTCTTGTGAATTTGGAGAATTGGCGTGAAAATTCAGCGATTGCCTCTCCGGGCTTTCTTAATGTTTATATATACCACCCTGAACAGCGCAGCCAATGGGGCGATCACTTTTTTCCCAATGGGGAAGTCATGCCGAACACAAGTCAACCTTATGACTTCGGAACGAATTTCGTCAGCCACCCGCAGATAATACCCGATATGGATCGTTGGTATTGCTATGAATACATGGTTTTAGCCAATACGCCCGGAAAGCGCAATGGCCGCGTTGCGGTTTGGCTCGATGGGAAGCTTGTCGCCGATTTTAATAATCTGCGTTTGCGTGATGTGGAGAGTTTGAAAATTGATCGATTTGGACTCTCTTTTCACATCAAATCGAATCCAAAAGGCGAAGCAAAAAAATGGTACGACAATGTCGTTGCCGCAAGTTCATATATTGGACCGATGGTTCCGGTTAAATCAAAGTAAACAAAATGCTCAATGTCATACTCCTGTTGATCCGTTTTTGTACCTTTGCGCCCTTGTAAGAAAATATACTTCTGATGGCTGATCCACATTCCATTGAAATTAAAGAATTTGACATCCTTGTTGTAGGAAGCGGTTTGGCCGGTCTGACTGCAGCATTTCATGCTTCGAAATACGGAAGTGTTGCCATCATAACCAAATCGCAGCTCGACATCAGCAATTCGTATTACGCGCAGGGCGGAATTGCTGTTGTAACCGATAAAGATGATTCCATTGAATCACATATTCAGGACACCTTGGTTGCCGGCCGCGGCCTTTGCGACCTGGATGCGGTTAAAATTCTGGTCTCTGAAGGTCAGGAGTGTGTTCAGCAAATTATTGAGTTGGGCATGCAATTCGATCAGGAAAACGGAAAATATTTTCTTGGTCTGGAAGGTGGACACAGCAAGCGACGCATCCTTCATGCCGGAGGCGATGCAACCGGAAAAGGACTCACATGTTTTATGCTGAAAAAAGTTCAGGAACAGAGCAATATCATTCCTTTCGAATATACTACGGTAGTTGAACTCCTGGTCGAAAATCAGATATGCACCGGAGTTCAGGCATTCGATTTTGTAAGCGGCAAAAATGTCATTTTCAGATCGAAAGCCACAATTATTGCAACCGGTGGATTATCCCGAATATACGACCGGTCAACAAACCCACATACAGCCACCGGCGACGGAATTGCCCTGGCTTACCATGCCGGAGCCAAATTAGCTGATATCGAATTCATTCAATTCCATCCGTCTGCTCTGTATATTCCCGGCGAAGATGCATTTCTGATCAGTGAAGCTGTGCGTGGAGAAGGAGCCTGGTTGCTCAATCAGGAAGGCGAACGATTTATGCAGCAGATTCATCCGCTTGCAGAACTTGCTCCCCGCGACGTGGTGGCTTTTGCCATTCATAACCAATTGCAGATGCATCAGGCTGATTTTGTTTACCTGAGCTTAAAACACCTCAATGCGGAATTGATTAAAAAAAGGTTTTCAACTATTTACCATACTTTGCTCAGCTACAACATCGACATCACAACCGACCTTCTTCCGATTTCACCGGCCGCGCATTACATGGTGGGTGGAATTCAGACCGACCTGTATGGTGAAACCAACATCAAAGGGCTTTTTGCCTGTGGCGAAGTTGCATCAACCGGCGTAATGGGGGCTAACCGATTGGCAAGTAATTCATTGCTTGAATGTTTGGTCTTCGGAAAACGGGCCGCAGAGAAGGCCACTCAGGAGGAAAGCATTTCAGCGGCTCTACCTGAAATAAATTTGATTCGTGTTGATGCTGAGAATGAAAATCACTTTCTGGAAATCAAAAACCAAATTGCGTCATTGATGAGCAAAAAGTCGGGAATTGTCCGGTCCGGAAAGAAACTTAGCGAAGCTATTGAAGAACTCAATTCCATAAGGAAGCAACTGCCAGAGAAAATTGACGAATACAATCTCTTAAAAATCAAACATATTACTGATATTTGTACATTGATTTGCGAATCGGCCTTAATCCGAACTGAAAGCCGTGGCGGACACATCCGGGAAGATTATCAGGATGAAGACACCACTTTGTGTATGCACCTGATTCAGCAAAAAGATCAACATTTTAAATTTCAGGAAATCAGAAACTAAAAAATGAATAAACACGCATTAAAAGCAGCTCGCAAACTCATCGAAATTGCCTTGGCAGACGACGTAGGTGATGGCGATATAACCACCAACAATATTGTTCCGGCTGAAATCAGACGTAAGGCCAAAATGGTTGCGAAGTCCGACGGGGTAATTGCCGGACTTCCTGTTGCCAAAATGGTTTTTCGAAAACTCGATCCGGACCTGATTTGGAATGAGTTGGTGCTTGAAGGGGACAGAGTCAAAAGTGGAGATGTACTGGTCGAGTTTGAAGGATCGTACCGCGCACTCCTGACAGGTGAACGCACCGCATTAAATTTCTTGCAGCGTTTATCCGGAATTGCAACCATGTCGGCTAAATACGCCGATGCAGTTAAAGATTTCCAGACAGTAATTCTGGATACCCGAAAAACTTTGCCAGGTTTTAATAAACTAGACAAATATGCTGTAAAAACAGGAGGCGCCAGCAATCACCGTCATGGACTTCACGATATGGCCATGATCAAGGATAATCATATTGAAGTGGCTGGTGGGATCACAGCTGCAGTAAACGCAGTTCGAAGTA
>CAIPKZ010000030.1 GCA_903865775.1 uncultured Prolixibacteraceae bacterium
AAAATGAGCACATTGACAAATTTGAAATGGCGTTATGCCACCAAAAGAATGAGCGGACAAAAGGTTCCGGCAGAAAAACTTGAGAATATACTGGACGTTATTCAACTGGCTCCAACTTCACTTGGCATGCAGCCATTTACCATATTGGTAATTGAAGATCCTGAATTGAGGGCTAAAATAGCTCCGGCGGTTTACAATCAGCCGCAAATTACCGAAGGCTCTCATGTATTGGTATTTGCTGCCTGGAAGGATTACAGCAACGAAAACGTTGAAAAATATCTGAATAATATCGCAGCCCTTCGCGGTATTCCGGTAGAGTCGCTTTCAGTAATGCGCGACATGATTAATGGCAGTTTGGCCGGAAAAACTCCGGAACAATTGTTGAACTGGAATTCACGTCAGGCATACATCGCCCTTGGATTCGGTTTAGTAGCAGCTGCCAATGAGCAGGTTGATGCCACGCCAATGGAAGGTTTTGATGCGGACGCACTGGATGCCGCACTTGGCCTGAAGGAAAAAGGATTGCACAGTGTTGTTATATTGGCATTGGGTTACCGCGATGCTGAAAAAGATTACCTTAGTTCTGCTGCCAAAGTCAGAAGATCGAAAGACGAATTATTTATCAGACTATAATCCTGTTATAACGAATTTTAAGACCAGAAATCGTTCAGAAAAAATCGGACGATTTCTGGTCCTTTTTTTTATACGATACCGGCAAATATTTTCAGATGAATATTTTCAGAAAAAGTATAAATGTTATATTTACACTTTTAAAAAACTGAAAACCTTTTCGAATGAAAAACCTAATCTCACTTCTTTTATCCATAGTAATTGCCTCTTCCTGTTCGGGGAAAAATACAAAAACTTCCGAAAAAAATCAGGATACAAAATTCTGGCAACAGGCCAAAACCCCGCCAATGGGATGGAATAGCTGGGATTGTTACGGGCCAACCGTGACCGAAGCGGAAATCAGAACGAATACTGATTACATGGCCAGTCACCTGAAGCAACACGGTTGGGAATACATTATTGTCGATATCCGCTGGTTTGTTGAGAACGACAAGGCTGGTGGCTACAACGAAACCGATCCGATTTATACGATGGATGAATTTGGTCGTTTTTTACCGGCGATCAAGAAATTCCCGTCGGCAGCCGATGGTAAAGGCTTTAAAACTTTAGCTGACTATATTCATTCAAAAGGCCTGAAATTCGGGATTCACCTGATGCGTGGCATCCCTGTTCTGGCAGTCAAAAATAATTGCCCCATCATGGGAAGTTCGGCAAAGGCTACTGATGTTTATTCAAAGGAATATCAGTGTGGCTGGCTGCACGATATGTACACCATTTTACCTCAAAAAGACGGAGCACAGCAATATTACAATTCTATTTTTAACCTGTATGCCTCATGGGGCGTCGATTTCGTGAAAGTTGATGACTTATCACGGCCATACTTTCAAGGCGAAATCGAAATGATTCGCAAAGCCATTGACCAAAGTGGCCGCCCGATGGTATTCTCCACCTCGCCTGGAGCAACAGCACTCGACAAAGCTGAACATGTGGTCAATCATGCCAACATGTGGCGAATTTGCGACGATTTCTGGGACAACTGGGAAGCCTTGAAACCTCAGTTTAAACGTTGTGCCAACTGGGCGCCATACGTTGGTGAAGGTCACTGGCCCGATGCCGACATGCTTCCGCTGGGGAGAATCTCCATTCGGGGTGAGCGCGGTGGAGACCGGATGACTGGTTTTACAAAAACCGAACAATATACCTTGATAAACCTTTGGGCCATATTTCGCTCACCGCTGATGTTTGGTGGTGATCTGCCCAGCAACGATGAATTTACACTTTCGCTATTGACCAACGACAAAGTACTGGCGGTTAATCAGAACAGCACCAATAACAAACAACTGAAAGAAGAAAACGGACTGATCGTTTGGACTGCTGATGTGCCGGGTACCGATGATAAATATGTGGCTTTCTTTAATATCAACGATACCGGCGCTTCCGGGATTTCAGTTACTCTTGCTGAACTTGGTATTTCGGGAAACTATAGAATCGAGAATTTATGGAACAAGCAATCCGCTACTAAATTTGATTCAAAATTTTCAATTCCAGTTGAACCGCACGCTTCGGAATTGATGAGGTTTTCGAAAGTGAAATAAACTTTTATCAGAACGTCAACGCGAGTCCCCACCCAATTTTTGGGCACAATATGAATATGACAGGGAGAATCCCGTCAGGGATTTGATGTGGGTAGAAAAAAAATCGAAGGTTGGGGTTTTGTCCCATCCGGGACAAAATGTTTCATTTCAAAATTTCATTCTACCCATATTTTGTTCCTAAAGGAACTTTTTTGCAAATCTGTCATTTTAGGAAGAATGAACTGAAGCAATCCATTGAGAATACTTCTCCGCCAACTTGCGGATCGTAATGACGTTTCGAATTCTATCCTTCCAAGGTCACACTTACTTTTTCAATCTGGCCGCCCATTGGAGGATTCATCTTCGAAACTTTCACTGTGACTTTTTGCACCTCCGGAAATTCGGTTTTAATCCGCTGAATGATTCGGTGGCAAACGTGTTCGAGCAAATCGGACGAAACAGCCATCTCTTCTTTCACAGCCAGATAGGCTTTCTGGTAGTCGAGCGTATCTTCCAAGCGGTCGGTTT
Source organism: uncultured Prolixibacteraceae bacterium (assembly GCA_903865775.1). Classification (GTDB taxonomy): domain Bacteria; phylum Bacteroidota; class Bacteroidia; order Bacteroidales; family Prolixibacteraceae; genus Aquipluma. Next base: position 2,673 of record CAIPKZ010000030.1, read on the forward strand.
GCCCAGCTTTGCTGCAATCAGTTTCAATCTGTAGATTCACCACAAAACGGTTTCCGGCAATTTTCTCCACTTCAAAATGCCCGTGGAAAGCATAAAACTCCATTCCTTCAATTTCGATCAGTGCCATTTCGGTAATTTACAATTAAACAATTTACAATTTACACCGCTACTCCTTGCTACAATAAGCAAACTTCGCTCCCAACCTCAAATTTCGAGATTTTCAAATCAGTCTTCCAACTTCGCACACAAAATTAATTTTATTGTTCCGGAAATCAATTTTCAAACTGATGAATATCTGATAGCTGAAATCATTTTATACTTTTGTCGGTAATCCCATTCACAAAAGCGATTTTTAAACTGAATACAATGAGCGAACATGCGATTGAAAATGATAATGTGGTAAAATCAAATAATTTTATTCACCAGATTATTGAAGAAGAGATTAGTGCCGGTAAAAACAATGGACGTGTACATACCCGGTTTCCTCCGGAACCAAATGGTTATCTGCACATTGGTCATGCCAAATCCATTTGCCTGAATTTTGGCACCGCTCAGAAGTTTAACGGATTGACCAACCTTCGTTTCGACGACACCAACCCTTCGAAAGAAGAAACGGAGTATGTAGATTCCATTAAAGAAGATGTTAAATGGCTGGGATTTACCTGGAACAAGACTGAATTGTACGCCTCTGATTATTTTGATCAGCTTTTTGAATTTGCCGTAAAGCTAATTCAGGAAGGAAAAGCATACATCGACGACCAGGACGCTGAAACCATCAGCACTCAGAAAGGCACACCAACCCGTCCCGGGATTGAAAGTCCTTACAAAAGTCGTTCGGTGGAAGAGAACCTCGATTTGTTTATGCGCATGAAGGCCGGTGAATTCAACGAAGGCGATCGTATTTTGCGTGCCAGCATCGATATGTCATCGCCCAACATGCACATGCGCGACCCGATTCTTTACCGCATCATGAAAGCAAACCACCACCGCACCGGCGACAAATGGTGCATATACCCGATGTACGATTTTGCCCACGGACAGTGTGACTATTGGGAAGGAATTACCCATTCCATTTGCACTTTGGAATTTGAAGTTCACCGCCCGCTTTACGATTGGTTTGTAGATCAGCTGAAAGATTCGGATTATCGCCCACGACAAATCGAATTTTCGCGATTAAACCTCAATTATACCGTTATGAGCAAACGTAAATTGCTCGAACTGGTCAAAGACGGACATGTTACAGGCTGGGACGATCCACGCATGCCTACTATTTGTGGCTTGCGCCGTCGTGGTTATACTCCGGAATCGCTCCGGAATTTTGCCGAACGGATCGGAGTTACCAAAACTGATGGAATTACAGATGTTGCACTTTTGGAATATAGCATCCGTGAAGACCTGAATAGAAGTGCACAACGTGTGATGGGAGTTCTGAATCCGCTGAAAGTAGTGATTACCAATTGTCCAGAAGGAGTTGTTGATCAGATGGAAGCCGTGAATAATCCGGAAGATCTGACCATGGGAACACGTTTTGTTCCATTTACCCGTGAAATCTATATCGAACGGGAAGATTTCATGGAAGAACCACCTAAGAAATTCTACCGCTTGTCGCCCGGAACCGAAGTTCGTCTTCGCTATGCGTATTTTATTACGTGTACCGATGTGGTGAAAGATGCCAGCGGCGAAATCACCGAAATACATTGCACCTATGATCCGGCTTCACGCGGGGGAAATTCGCCCGACGGACGCAAGGTAAAATCAACCATTCACTGGGTTTCGGCCACCGAAAATGTGGAAGCCGAAGTCCGTCTGTACGACCGCCTATTCTCTGATGAAGAGCCTGACGGACACAAAGACATTGACTTTAAGGAATTCATGAATCATGATTCGCTTCAGGTTTTATCCAAATGCTACATTGAACCATTCGT
>CAIPKZ010000031.1 GCA_903865775.1 uncultured Prolixibacteraceae bacterium
AGACTCTACTCTGGGTGTCATTATTCTTACTTCGAAGTGTGGTAATTTCTTGTAAGATACTGATATTCAGAGTATTATCCAAATATTTTAACACTTATTTTGCTGATAATCAGCTATTTATATTTTTGTCATGTACTAAGACATAATTGCTTAAATTTTACCGACACGAAGTTAAGGAGAAAAAAGGCTCCGGCAAATGCACTGATCAGGAAAAGCGAGTTTTCAGCAAGCTCAGGTGGACTATAAAACAGATTACTTTGAGGCGTTTCACTATATTAACCTTGATTTTATATCTTTGCTGTCCAAAAATTAAGAACAATTAACTTTTGAAAGCGATGTGATTCAGTAATGAAACACAAATCTGGCATACATATCTTGAAATTATTACCTCAATTGTTTACGAATGAAGATTGCATTAATCGGTTATGGAAAGATGGGAAAAGAGATTGAGAAAATCGCTCTCGACCGCGGGCACGAAATAATCTTGAAAATCGACATCACCAATCCTGAAGAACTTACGATTGCCAATTTGCAAAAAGCAGATGCAGCGATCGAATTCACTACACCTGATTCGGCTGTGGCCAATTATAAACTTTGTTTCGAAGCCGGTATTCCGGTAGTGAGCGGAACAACAGGCTGGCTCGAAAATCTGCCTGAAGTTCATCAGCTCTGCAAAATCCTGAACGGAACATTTTTCTATACTTCCAATTACAGTCTGGGCGTGAATATTTTCTTTGCCCTGAATAAGAAACTGGCCCAGCTGATGTCCAGCCACGATGAGTATTCGATCGAAATGAAAGAAATACATCATACCCAAAAGCTTGATGCGCCCAGCGGAACGGCGATTACCCTGGCTGAAGGAATTCTGGAAAACATTCCGGCAAAAAAGACCTGGGTCAATCAGCCAACTGACGAGGCCGGCGAAATCGGAATCATTTCGGAACGTGAAGGTCAGGTACCCGGAACACACATCATCAAATACGACTCGGAGGTTGATTCAATCGAAATTACTCATCTGGCAAAAAACCGGAAGGGACTTGCCTTTGGAGCGGTTCTGGCAGCAGAATACAGCTTCGGAAAAAAGGGAATTTTAAGCATGAATGATTTGTTAAATCTAAAATAACTCAATAAAATGAAAGAACTACTTTCCAATAAATGGTTCAAGTTTGCTCTGGTCGGATTAATCTATCTGTTATGGGTAATCTGGATCGAAAGCTACCTCTGGCTCATTGGCCTTGCCGTAATTTTCGACATGTATGTCACGAAAAAAGTACATTGGGCGTTCTGGAAAAAGCGGAATACGCCTGACGGTAATCAAACCAAAGTGGTTGAGTGGGTTGACGCGATCATTTTTGCCGTCATCGCTGCCACTTTTATCCGAATGTTTTTTATCGAAGCATACACGATTCCAACTTCTTCGATGGAGAAATCGATGCTCATTGGCGATTACCTGTTTGTAAGCAAAACTTCCTTCGGCCCAAAACTTCCCAATACACCGCTGTCGTTCCCGTTTGTTCATCATACTATGCCCATGTCGAAAACGCAGAAATCATACGTGGAATGGATCAAAAATCCTTACAAACGTATTGCAGGTTTCGGCAAGGTTAAAAATAACGATGTAGTCGTTTTCAACTTTCCTGAAGGCGACACCGTTGCCGTGAATGTTCAAAACCAAAGCTATTATTCGCTGGTTCGCAACTACGGACGTTCAAGGGTTTGGTCCGAAAAGGAAACTTTCGGCGAAATCATTTCGCGGCCGGTTGATAAACGCGAAAATTACATCAAGCGATGTGTCGGTATTTCAGGCGATGTGATTGAATTAAAAAACGGCCAGTTGTTTGTAAATGGCAAAGAACAACAGCATTTCCCCGGAATGCAATACGACAACATCGTAACCACCGACGGAGTTGGAATCAATAAACGTACTTTGGAACAACTTCATATTGCTGAAGAAGACCGCCACGTTTATTCAAGCACGCAGTACCTGTTTCCTTTAACAAAGGAAAATGAAGAAAAACTGAAGGCCATGAAGAATGTGACTTCAGTAAAACGCACACTGGTAACAGGCGCCAATTGGGATCAGAATATTTTTCCTTTCAGCAGCAAATATCCATGGAACGTTGACAATTTCGGACCACTTCAAATTCCTAAGAAAGGTCAAACCGTGAAACTGACCGTCGATAACCTGCCTTTGTACGAACGCATCATTCATCTTTACGAGGCCAACGACTTGAAAGTAAAGGACGGCGCCATATACATTAACGGTGCGGTTGCCGACAGTTACACCTTTAAAATGGATTACTTCTGGATGATGGGCGACAACCGCCACAATTCGGCCGACTCGCGCTACTGGGGATTTGTTCCGGAAGATCATGTCGTCGGAAAAGCAGTTTTCATCTGGCTTTCGCTTGATAAAGACCAGCCATTTTATAACAAAATCCGCTGGAGCCGACTGTTCTCGTTTGTGCGATAAAAAGCCCCCTTCCCGTTCCCCCAAAGGGGGAAAGCCAGAAAATGCACGAAAAGAAATCACATGGAATGTAAAATTTCATCCATAAAAACAAAAAGGATAACCCGAAAAGTTATCCTTTTTGTTTGCCCGAAAAAGCATGCGATATCTAAAAAAGCAGTCCTACACGAATTCCCCCGGTCATTACAAAAGAAGTACCTGTTTCTCCACCTCCAAGAAATGCGAAATACCGGTATGTTTCATCAGAACCACCTAACACATATCCCGCTCCAATAAACCATTCAAAAAGAAAGCGATTACTGTAAACTACCTGTTTACCCGCATTGAGCATTACCGCGAATTTGGCAACACTGGTTCGCTGATTTGTCGGAGACCGTGCCCAAGAATAGTCTGAATTGAAAGTGAATGTCGAAAAAACCAGCTCAGGCTTAACGTATGCGCCTTTCAGAATATGAGCATACCGCATACCTTTGAGGTAAAAATCAGGATCTTTTATGAATTTATAACCTGCCTTAAGGAAAATCCCCGAGGCATCCATATCATTTCCCTGATCATGACTTGCATAAATTATACCGAATGAACTGTCAAAACTTCTTCCGGGAACCAGGCTCCTTTCATAACCCAATTCGAAAGCACCACTGATTGGAAGAAAGACATTGACCTTAAATGCATTTTTCCGCTGAGTTGCATAATCCTCGCTGTTGCTCATCGAATCAGCCATTTTCATTTCACGACCATCGGCAAAAACGATGGAAGCAACCTTATTTTTATCGATCCCGATGAGTATATCGCTGCGCATTCCTTCCTCGGAATATTTTATTTCATCATCGCCAATTTCACGAACTTTACAACTGATAATTTTTCCATCCCGCCGAATGAGCTTGTCTTCAAACTTTTCCTGTGCTATGAGAATGGTCGCCACAAGCAGCAAAACCAAGGTCATTTGTATTTTTGCTTTCATATCAGATTTTTAAGTATTGTCATTTATCGATATTAAAGTTACAACTATTCTTTTCAGACAGCATACAAAACCGGGTATTTTACGTTTCAAATCAAATAACTTTCATCCGGTTCATTGGGCGAATTGTATTCATGTGCAAGTGATTTTACAGTTGGAAAAGCATCTGTGTCGGACTGAAATACAAGCTCACACTATAATCCATTTGCTCTTCTACGGCCTTTTAGTTATCATTGTGCTATAAAATTGATTCTCATGTCCTGGAAAGTGATTGTGTTTTTTCTACTTGCCATTCTGTTGGTGATATTTACCGTTCAGAATCAAATACTGCTGAACCTCAAGTTTTTCCATTGGGAAATTACTGATGTTCCGGTAGTGTATATTCTGCTTTCAGGCTTGATTTTTGGTTTTCTACTCGCCTCCATGATGCAGCTTCCACGAATATTAAAGCTTAAACGGGAACTCAAAAAAGTCGTGACCGAACTGAAGAAAAGCGAAGAAATTGTCGCCACGAAAGATGAATTGGTAGATTCGGAAGGAGTCAGCATGGGCAGCGATTACAAGGGAGGATTTTTTAACGAATAAGCATGGAAAAGTCTAACGGGATTCTATTGAGTACTGCCTATTTCGCGCCCGTCAGGTATTTCGCGAAACTGGCTGTTTATCCTGAAGTTTACATCGAACAGCACGAAAATTTCATCAAACAAACCTACCGAAACCGGACAGTTATACTGGGAGCCAATGGCCCGATTTCGCTGATTGTACCGGTCGAAAAAGGCCGTGAACAGAAAATCAGGATCAAAGACCTGCGTATTTCGTATGACGAAGAGTGGCAGCGAAACCATTGGCGAACTATCTTTTCAGCGTATAACTCCTCTCCTTTTTTCGAATATTATGCCGATGATCTGCAATCCTTCTTCCTGAAAAAATCCAAATACCTGCTCGACTACAACCAGCACATTACTGAAACGATTCTGGAAATTCTGGAAATACCGGTGATTTTGACACTGACAGATGACTTCGAACACCTTCCGGAAAATTATTTGAATTTCAGGGAGAAAATCAATCCAAAAGTCCACAAGAACACGCTTGATCCTGAATTTTCCGCTCAACCTTACACCCAAGTCTTTTCTGAAAAATTTGGTTTTATACCTGATTTAAGCATTCTGGATCTGCTCTTTAATGAAGGACCTTCGGCACATCAGCAATTGCTGGATTCATTTATCTCCTGAATATCTGGCCTTAATCAGGAATAGCTCATCCAGAAATGTTTTGATTGGCTTGAGTTCAGGATCATCTTTACCAAAACGGATGTAATGCGATTCGGATCCTTTTTCGATCAGAAGCCATTCATCACAGCCGTCAGCACAAAAGTTGCATGTATTCAGATTTAGTTTCTTAAGTTCTTCAAAGTCAAGTTTTGCAACCAAAGCATTCCATTCCAAAGCCGATAGAATACCTTTTTTTTCAAGCGACTGATTGGTTCTGCAATCCCAGAAATTGATATATCGGACGGCATTTCCATTTATTGCCAAAGTATCATCTTTTGAACACCAGCCGCAGATAGTACCGGTTTTTATTGACATCGAATTCATGACACTATCCTCAGTCACCTGTTCGTGACGACACGATAAAAACACATAAATAACTAAAACCAGTATTGAAATTTTCCTGAACATGTTAAATCTTTTCCAGGTAGATGAATGAAACGCCAAATTAGTTGCCTGAAGTAAGGCATTTTCTTTTGTTTTGCAGGAAACTTAAACAAAATAACGATGATTGACCTTTTACGCAAGCGCCGAAGCATCCGAAAATTTGCTGAGTAAATCCCTGAAGCAGAAAAAATTGAAGTGCTACAGGAAGCTGTTCTTCGGGCACCTACCTCAAAGAATTCGAATGCCAGCCAGTTTATCTTTGTTAGCGATAAGTCGGTCATTGAAAAACTGGCAAACTGCAAATTGACGGGTGCAAGTGCCTTGCAAACTGCAACATTGGCTGTTGTAATACATGCCGACGAAAGCCAAACCGTTGCCTGGGTCGAAGATTGTTCCATTGCATCCATTCTGCTGCAGATTACGGCTCTTTCACTGGGACTTGGAAGCTGTTGGATACAAATCCGCGGTCGTGCTCACAGCGAGCAAAAACCAAGCGAAACCTATGTGAAAGAAACCTTGAATATTCCTGAAGAATTCCGGATTCTGAGCATTATTTCCATCGGTTACCCGCAACAATCCATTGCAGGAAGACCTTTTACTGAACTTGATTTCAGCAGAATTCATTCAGACAAATACTGATTTAAAGATTGAATTCAAGTGAACCGTCAAGCGGGATTTTGGATAACATGGTAAATAAATTAAATTTGCCACCATTCTAATCATCACAGCTATTTAATTGTAACGAAGCCATGGGCAACATTAAAAATACCGATCCAATAAGTCCAAAAAAGAAACTGATTTTTTCGATCTTCCTGGTTTTAATTCCCCTGATCTTTCTTCTGTTGGTTGAAGTGACCTTGAGATCAGTAAATTATGGCCCAAACTATAACCTCTTTACAGATTTCAATTTATTTGGAAAGAAATACTCCCGCGTTAACCCTGAATACGGCAAAAAATATTTCTATAACCTTCCGTCGATGGTTCCTCATAATGACATTTTCCTGAAGGAAAAGCCGAAAAACGGATACCGTATTTTCGTTATTGGAAGTTCGACAACCGCCGGATTTCCATATACTTCAGGTATCATGTTTTCACGAATACTTCAGGCCAAGCTTCAGGATAGTTATCCCGACAGGCAGATTGAAATCGTGAATACTGCCATGACGGCAATCAACAGTTATGCTTTTCAGGATAAGGTGGATGAAATACTGAAAGCACAGCCGGATGCCATACTGATCTACGGCGGACACAATGAATTTTATGGTGGATTGGGCATTGCGTCCAAAGAAGCATTAGGTCAAATGCGGTGGCTCAAAATCCTACATCTGAATATGCTGGAATTCAAAACCTATCAGTTGATCCGTGAGATTATTTTCGGAACACAACGGTTTATCATGGGTAAAAACTCTGCCGATTCCCAGCAATCCGGGACCATGATGCAAAAGATTGCCACCAATAAAGACGTTGAATATAACAGCCCGTTATTCAAGCTGGCACACGAGCATTACAAAAAGAACATGCAGTCTATTTTAGAAAAGTCGCGTGCAAAGGGCGTTGCCGTATTTTACAGCGAATTGATCAGCAACATTAAAGATTTACCGCCATTAGGCTCATCCGCATCAAAGAACTATCCCCGTGCATTGGAAGTGTATCAGGAGGGACTGGCTTTTGAGAAGGCCGGCGATTTTGAAAAGGCCAAAGCCGACTTCTATCGCGCCAAAGATCTGGATTGCATTCGTTTCAGGGCATCTGAAGATCTGAATTTGATTATCGATAACTTATCCAGGGAATACGGTGCTCATCTGGTGCCGATGAAACACGTTTTTGAAGAAAAATCGCCACATGGTCTGATTGGAAACAATCTGATTACGGAACATTTACATCCGACTATCGATGGCTATTTTCTGATGGCCGATGCATTCTATTCAGAAATCGTCAGTAGTAAAGTGATTGGCACAACCGACCCGAAATTTTATAAACCATCGGCATATTACAGGAATACCTGGGGTTATACTCCGCTCGACAGTTTGACCGCTGAATTAAGCATTCAGAAAATAAAGGCCGGATGGCCGTTTCAGCCCGAAAATGTGGAGAACAATTACATTAAAAACTACAAACCGCATGGCATAGTCGATTCGATTGCCTACCA
>CAIPKZ010000032.1 GCA_903865775.1 uncultured Prolixibacteraceae bacterium
CACCGGGTTCTTGCTGTTTCAAAATGTTTAGGTCGCCAATTTTCAATTCTCGCCAAAAAAGTATTCATGAATTTTGATTATATCTAACCTCCCAATTTGAACCAAATCCTTTGTATCTTTAAAAAAAATGCCCAAAGACCTCTCATTGTAGAGTAATTTCATCACTAAAGAATAATCCGTAACAACATACATATCTCCACTTAAATTGAAAAATGGGATTACAAGTTTACTCTTAACTTTTACGCCTTTATCAACTACTCTGCCTTCTGTTAATTTATTTTGAATATTAGTTTCATTCTTTTCATCAGAAGATACTTTTACATAGGCTACCATCATTTTCATCCATTCTGAACTGTCAAAAAGAAACCACCTTACTTTTTTATAATCAATCCCATACTCATTAACCCAATTTTTACTTGTAAATGCGAATAAAATCTGCTTTTTCCCATCAAGGATTGGATCCTTTTTAGGGCTAAACTGCTGAATTTCAAAAGTTATAACTGAAGCGTTAGACAGGTCTTTTAGTTTTTTTCCATCAAAATCAAGTGTTTGTAAAGAAAAACTTGTTAAGTCAGGATGATTTGATAATATCCATTCGGTTGCTTTAAGTTCAGCGTTTTCTTTCATTTGTTCAACTGCTACTATACCTGCTCCAATGGCAACAAGACCACCAACAACTGCAGCAGCAGCTACACCTTCGTTTTGAGCTTTTACATTTTTAGGAATCAAGATTGTAATAACAAGTAATGATAATAGGAATGCTTTCATGTGCGAAAATTTAAGATGTTTAATCAAAGTTAATAATCTATAGTCACTGAAGTCTATTTGATTGCTTTAAAACTGACCCACAATTAGGAAGCTAAGCGCAGGGGCGGATTGCGGGCGATTTCCTATCAAACCGTAAAGCTGTTTGAGCGGAAAGATAAACACCGAAAACCACCCCGAGTGCTCGGGGCCGCAATTGTGGGGTAAATGATGTTAGCTGCTGGTGTTCTATTTTGTCGTGTCGTCATTGTTTGCAAATAGTTTCAATTGTTGTTTATCTGCCTCATTTTTTTTTCTATGTGTTCGTCCCTCAGGTGTCTCTATTGGCTTGTCATTCTCAAAATAGTGATTTACTCTATTCACTTCAATATTTGTTATTTTCTCAAGCCCTTCATTGTCAATTTTCTTTTTAATTGTCAAGCTACAATTAATTGATGTTCCGTTTTTAAATTGAACTTGTCCCTGCTGAACAAGCTCTTTAAATTCCTTAGACTTCATACTAAATGGCACAGGATCTCCTTTATAAATCCCCATCCATTTGTAATTTCCTTTTTTTAATACTGGAGAAATTATTTCTATAACTACGTCATCATAGTCTTCTGGTTCAAGTTCATCCGAAACAAGTATAAACTCCTTGAACGACTTTCTTAAAACTGTTTTCTCCTCTATTGTCGTTTTATTGTTGTCTGTAACTGAAAAGGTTACCTTGTCAATTTTATGATATTTCTCCAATGAGTAGTAGAAATTTGACTTCTTTTTCTTAACAACATTGTTTCTGTCAAGTGATTGAATGTTATATCCGGTTTCCTGCTTTAGTTTTTCAATCTCAAGTTTGAGTTTCTCTTTTTCCAAATCTTTTATTTCTAGGTCTTCAAAAATTTTCTCAATCGCCTTTTCGGTCAGTTTTGAAATTGAAGTTGAAAGAGGAGTTATGATAATGGTGGTTAATAAAGCTGTAATTAAAGCTGTTGTAATAGTTGCTTTATTATTTTCTTCTTTTGAAGCGAGTCGAAACCAACGTCTAAGTCCACCATTATCAAGTGGTTCTGTCTCAACGATTATTTCAATCTTGAATGTGTTTGAAATTTCTTTAATAATTCCTAAAAGTTCATATTCACACCTATTTTGAATATAGGCATCCATTAAATGAGTATTGTCACTAAACCAATAGTGAACTTCAACCTTATTTCCGTCAATTATTGATATTTTATTATCCATACTCAATTATTGTTTCATGTCGCGTTGCGTCGTCCTTTACACTTGCAGCTAACTTAAATATAGACCTGCCAAAACAGACCTATCTAGCAGATATTGTTTGTATCAGTCTGCCGATCCTAATCTTTATCTTCTGATAAATATAAAACATTCTGATCATAAAATATTGCCTGTGGAAAAATAATCTTCCTTTTTTAGTGGTAATTTCCAATTGTATATCCCTGTCAGGGTTTGAAACCCTGACAGGGATATACAATTCCTTCAAAATACAAGTAATTTATCCGATTGAAATTCTATATATTTGCTTAAAATAGAAAGCCATGAGAGCCAGAGAATTCATGCCAGAGGAATCTTTAAATGAGATAACAACAGAAGAACTGGAATCAATTAACCGAGGATTGAAAGATATTGACGAAGGAAATATTCATTCTCATGAAACTGCTCGGAAAATTTATGAAAAATACTTATCAAATGTGGAAAGTACTTAAATGCAATGATATCGTTTTGCTGATGTCAGCAAAACGATACTATTGCAGACAAATTTTGAAATAAGATAATTACTTCTCAAAAAAAGACCATTCCACCATGCAATACCAATCAAACCCCCAGCTCGAACTCGCTTTTGACTTTCTGCAATACACCAATCAAAATATTTTCCTGACTGGAAAAGCCGGAACCGGGAAAACCACTTTTCTACGAAACCTAAAAAAGTCGTCGCCCAAACGGATGGTGGTGGTTGCACCAACCGGTGTGGCCGCAATCAATGCGGGTGGGGTGACCATTCACTCGTTTTTCCAGATGTCGTTTGGGCCGCAAATACCGGTCGATCCCAATCAGCAGCGACCAGCTTCTGCGGAAAGTAATTTTGCCGCGAAACGTTTCAGCCGCGAAAAAATTAACATCATCCGCAGTCTTGATTTGCTGGTGATCGATGAAATTTCGATGGTTCGGGCCGACATTCTCGATGGGATTGACGAAGTTCTGCGACGCTATAAAAACCGCTACAAACCCTTTGGCGGAGTGCAGTTGCTCATGATTGGCGACTTACAGCAATTGGCCCCGGTGGTGAAAGACGACGAATGGTCGATTCTGAAAGCGTATTACGACACCTGTTTTTTCTTTAGCAGCCGCGCTCTGAAACGCTCGAAGTTTATGGGAATTGAGTTGACTCACATTTTCAGGCAAAGCGATCAGCGGTTTATTGACCTGCTGAATAAAGTGCGCGAAAACCGGATGGATGAATCGACGCTTCAGGAATTAAACAGGCGATACATTCCGGATTTTTCTCCGGAAGACAAGGAAGGTTACATCACGCTCACCACGCACAATAACCAGTCGCAGCAAATCAACGATTCGAAACTTGGAAAACTGAAAACCAAATCATACCGTTTTAAAGCAGAAGTACAAGGCGAATTTCCGGAGTATTCGTACCCTGCCGATCCCGAACTGGAATTAAAAGTTGGAGCGCAGGTCATGTTTGCCAAAAACGATCTTTCGGCCGAAAAGCGCTATTACAATGGCAAAATCGGTGAAATTACCGGCATTGGCGACGATGAAATTGAAGTACTTTGTCCGGGCGATGCGATGGCAATTGAGGTAGAGAAAGCCGAATGGCAAAACTCTAAATACACCCTCAACGATACTACTCAGGAAATTCAGGAGGATGTGATAGGAACTTTCATCCAGTTTCCACTCAAACTGGCGTGGGCAATTACCATTCATAAAAGTCAGGGGTTGACCTTCGAAAAGGCCATTATCGATGCACGGGCATCGTTTGCACACGGTCAGGTTTACGTGGCTTTAAGCCGATGCAAAACGCTTGAAGGATTGGTCCTAAGTACACCGATCGCCACTCACAGCGTCAAAAACGACACCACCGTCATTCAGTTTACCGATGACGTGGAGCGTAATCAGCCCGGACCAGCCGAACTGCAGCAATCGCGCAAAGATTACGTGCAGCAATTATTGGCTGAGTTGTTCGATTTCAAACCGATGGAGCGACAGATTCAGTATTTATTGAAACTTTGGGAAGAACATCAGGCACAATTACTTGGTACACTGAAAACCAATCTGCAAAGCATGACAATCCCGCTGCAAACCGAATTGATAAATGTGGCTGAGAAATTCGGAAATCAAATCCGGCAATTAATTGCCGCTTCTGTCAATGCCGAAGAAAATGAGCAGCTTCAGGAGCGGGTAAAAAAAGCATCGGATTATTTCTCCGGAAGGCTCGTTCAGGTAATCAGTCAGCCGTTTTCAGCATCTTCATTTGATACCGACAACAAAGCCATCCGCAAAAGTTTCAACGATGCCGCTGATAAACTTCGGAAGGAAATTCAGACGAAAACGGTCTGCCTTGAGCTTTGCAAAAGCGGGTTCAGCATCAAAACCTATCTCGAAACCAAGTCGAAATCGGCCATTGAGATTCCGGAAACAGGCCACAAACCATCCTCCTCCGGAAGTTCTTCGTCGTCGTTCACGATGCATCCTGAATTTTATACCAAATTGAAGAAATGGCGCAGCGAAAAAGCGGATTCCCTGAATGTTGAAATCAGCAAGATCATTCCACAGAAGACCCTGCATGAAATTGTTCAAACGCTGCCTGCCACACGGGCTGACCTGAAATCGGTGAAAGGAATGGGTGGCACACGATTACAGCAATTTGGGAAAGACATTCTGGAACAGGTGATCGCCTACCGCAAGCAGAAAGGACTGGATTTACCCATTGGCGCCGAAAAAGAAGCCGAAAAAGTGGGATTGAGTTCGCCGGAAATTAGCTTTGAAGTCTTCAAAAGCGGAAAGTCGATTATTGAAATTGCCAGTGAGCGGGGACTTGCCGTTTCGACCATCGAAAGTCATTTGGCTCAATTCGTCGGTACCGGCGAAATCCGACTCGATCAGGTGGTTGAACCGAAAAAATCCAGAGCCATCCTGGATTACATCGAAAAGCACAAAACCCGCGGAAGCAACGAAATCAGGGCCGGTTTAGGCAACGATTACAGCTATTCCGAAATCAGGTTTGTGTTCAAGTATTTGGAAGCAAGTCGATAAAAATTAACCACATAGAACACATTAGGGAAATCCGTTTCATTTCTCCGGAAGAGAACTATCAGCTATTGATAGTATTCACAACTTAATGCCTGATAAAATACAGTTTGGATAAGTTATAAGCTCTGCCCCCAATTGAATTAAACTATGTTTTTAAAAACCTTTGTCACTGACAGAATTTACAGAAAAGATTCTGAAATTAACCGTCTGATATAAACCCAACTGACTAAAACCTATTCAACAACTAAACCGATGAAACCTACCGACTCGAAATTCTACAACCGTCTGTTTATCACCATTCTCCGGACTGCCATTGGCTGGCACTTTCTGTACGAAGGATTGTCCAAAATACTTCAGGGAAACTGGACCGCATCAAGCTTTTTACTGAATACTTCCGGGTTCCTTTCGGGATTTTATCATGCACTGGCCAGTTCGCCCTCCATTCTGAGGATTACCGATATCCTGAATATGTACGGATTATTGCTGATCGGGCTGGCGCTTTTCATCGGACTTTTCAATCGGTTTGCTTCAATGGCTGGGGCATTGTTGCTGACAATGTATTATTTTGCCTATCCACCTTTCGGCAATCCTTTGATGAATGCATCGGATGGCCATTTATTCATTGTCGACAAATTGTTTATCGAAACAGCGGCACTTTTATTCCTCTTCTTTTACAGCGAAAAAGGTTTCAGCATCGATTCGCTGATTGAAATTTACCGGACCCGAAAAAAGTCTCCGGCGAATGAATCCGAAAACATTTCATCACGTCGCGAAGCCTTGAAAAATCTGGCTACACTGCCGGTTCTGGGTGCCATGGGCTGGGGTGCCTTGAGTGAATTCAAAACGCATGGAGTAGATGTGATGTCAGGTGCTACCATTCAGATAAAACAAACGGCTTTGAATGAACTGAAAGGCGAACTTCCGAAAGGAAAAATCGGCAAACATGAAATCAGCCGGTTAATTGCCGGTGGAAACCTGATTGGCGGCTGGGCGCATTCACGTGACCTGATTTATGTTCCTGAACTTTTCAAAGCTTACAATACCGAACAAAAGGTTTATCAAACGCTTCAATTAGCCGAACTTGCCGGAATTAATACCATCAATCTCGGTTTTCCATCGAATCCGCTTTTGGCGAAATACAAAAAGATTACCGGCAGCAAAATCAAGGTGATATCGCAAGTCGGGCCCAACCTGGATAACAGTAAACTTTCTCAAGTCGGCCCTAATACGAACAAAAAACTCTATTTTGAGAATATTGATAAAGCCATCGATTTTGGGGTGGACATTGTTCAGGTTCAGGGTAACTGGTGCGACTGGCTGGTGCGCGATAATAAAATTGAAGTGATTCATGAAATGATCGAACACATCCGGAAGCAAGGATACACCGCAGGATTGGCAGCCCATTCCGTAGAGTCGCTGATTGCCTGTGCCGATCAGGGAATTATTCCGGATTATTACATGAAAACCATGCACCACGACCAGTACTGGTCGGCTCATCCTCGCGAAAACCGATTCCCATTCGAAGTTGACGGCAAGGAATACCTTGACCACAACCGCTTCCACAACAATATGTTTTGCCTTTTTCCTGAACGCACAATTGACTTTGTGAGCAAGGCAACCGTGCCGGTGATGGGATTTAAAGTTCTGGCCGCCGGTGCCATTGAACCGAAGGATGGATTTAAATGGGCCTTCGACAACGGAGCCGACTTTATTTGCGTGGGAATGTTCGACTTCCAGTTGGTGAACAATGTAAACATTGCCATCGACTGCCTGAAGACAACGAACCGCTCAAGGCAGTGGTATGGATAAGAAAATCAGCATTGCTTTTAAATTTGGCTTTAAGCTTTGATTATTGCTTATTTAAGCCATTTATAGCACAATTAATCAACAAGACGTACTTCGAAATATTCAAATTTAATATATTATGTGTTTATATTTGGCTTAAACATGCATTTTACGTATATTTAAGCCAAATATAAATGAGACATGAGAACACTTGTTGGCAGAAAAGAATACCTTGAAAACTTTCAGGAACTTTACAAATCAGGAAAATCAGAATTCGTAGCCGTTTATGGACGCCGCAGAGTGGGCAAAACCTTCCTTATCCGTAATGCTTTCGAAACAAAGTTCAGCTTTCAGATTACCGGTTTGAGCAATGCCAGCATGATTCAACAGATTACCAATTTCAATTTAGCCTTGCGGAAAGTAGTGCCCGAACATGAATATTCCGTAGCAAAAGATTGGGTTACGGCATTCCAGAATTTAATTGCTTTCCTTGAGTCGGGTAATGAAGAGAAAAAGGTAGTATTTATCGATGAGCTGCCCTGGTTCGATACTCCGAAATCAGGCTTCATTCCGGCCCTTGAACATTTCTGGAACAGTTGGGCCGCCGCACGAAACGATATTTTGCTTATTGTGTGTGGTTCAGCAGCATCATGGATGATCAATAAACTGATCAACAGCAAAGGCGGACTTCATAACCGGGTAACCAGGCGGATGAAAATTGTTCCCTTTACCTTGCACGAATGCGAACAATTTCTGGAAACACAAAATATACTCCTCGACCGGTATCAAATTATTCAATTGTACATGGCAATCGGAGGAATACCTTTTTACTGGGATGAAGTCAAGCCGGGGAAAAGTGCCATGCAAAACATTGAAGATATATGCTTCAGCGAAAGCGGAGTTTTACGCACCGAGTTCAACAACCTGTTCAGGTCGCTGTTCAACAAAGACGAAAAGCATTCGATGCTGGTAAATGCGCTGGCAAAGAAGAGTATGGGACTGACACGCGATGAACTCATTTCAGAAACGGGGCTTCCAAACGCTGGCAGCACCACCCGTCTGCTCGATGAATTGGAGGAAAGTGGATTTATCCTGAAATACAATTCGTCGGGGAAAAAATCAAAAAATGCTATTTTTCAGTTGGTCGATTTTTATTCTTTGTTTTACCTGAAATTCATCAAAGAAAGCCATGCTCAAGACCTGAACCATTGGATAAACCTGAACGATAGCCCGAAACATCGTGTATGGAGCGGATACGCTTTTGAGCAGGTTTGCCTTTGTCATTTGCCACAAATGAAAAAAGCATTGGGAATTAGCGGGGTTCACAGTACCAGTTCGGCATGGCGCAGTTCAGCAATAAAAAATGGTGCACAGATTGACTTGCTAATTGACCGGCGCGATCAGGTCATTAACTTATGCGAGATGAAATTTTCAATCAATCTGTTTGTGATTGATGCAAAATATGCTGAAGAATTGCGAAACAAAATCGGGACTTTCAAAACGGAAACCAAAACCCGGAAGTCAGTGTTTCTTACCATGATTACAACCTACGGACTTCAGGCAAATAGTAACTCATTAGGGTTAGTACAAAACAGCATCACAATGGATGCATTGTTCGAAGCCTGAATTTCTGATACAGCAAAATAGAAACCTTATTTTGCAATCTTTCGCTCAATCTCTTTCAGGTTGTCGAGTTTCTTCTTTTGAAGGAAGCCTTTGATATCGTAAAGGTGTTCCTTGATCTGCTTGTTCCCGAATTCGAAGACTTTCTCAGCTAAACCATCGAGGAAGTCACGGTCGTGTGATACGAGAATGAGTGTGCCATCGAAATCTTTCAGAGCACTTTTCAGGATGTCCTTGGTGCGCATGTCGAGGTGATTCGTCGGCTCATCGAGAATGAGCAGATTCACTGGTTCGAGTAGAAGTTTGATCATGGCCAGACGTGTGCGCTCTCCTCCGGAAAGTACTTTCACTTTTTTGGTGATGTTGTCGCCACCGAACATGAACGCTCCAAGCATATCCTTGATTTTAGTCCGGATATCTCCTACTGCCACATCGTCGATGGTTTGAAAAACGGTCAGGTCTTCATTCAGTAACGAAGCCTGGTTCTGGGCAAAATAGCCAATCATGGTATTGTGTCCCAAGGTCAGTTTTCCATCGAAATCAATTTCATTCATCATTGCTTTGACGAGCGTTGATTTTCCCTCACCGTTCTTGCCGACGAATGCCACTTTTTCGCCTCTTGAAATCGTTAGCGAAGCATTTTTAAATACCACGTGGTCATCGTAATTTTTACTCACATCTTCCAGAATTACCGGATAATTTCCGGAACGGGGTGATGGTGGAAATTTAAGCCGGAGAGCCGAGGTATCTTCCTCGTCAATTTCAACAATATCGAGCTTTTCGAGCATTTTTACCCGCGAACCAACCTGAAGCGTTTTGGAATAGGTTCCCTTGAAACGCTCGATAAATTCGGTCGTTTCGGCAATCATTTTTTGCTGCTCCTCGAATTGCTTTTGCTGCTGTTCGCGGCGTTCGCGGCGCAATTCCAGGTAATGCGAGTAGTTTACTTTATAGTCGTAAATCCGTCCCATCGTTACTTCGATGGTGCGGGTAGTGATGTTGTCGATAAAAGCACGGTCATGCGAGATCACAATCACCGCTTTTGCGCTGTTAATCAGGAAATCTTCGAGCCACTGAATCGACTCGATGTCCATGTGATTGGTAGGCTCATCGAGCAAAATCAGGTCGGGTTTTTGCAACAGAATTTTCGCCAGTTCGATGCGCATCCGCCATCCCCCGCTGAATTCGCTGGTCGGGCGGGTAAAATCTTCGCGCATAAAACCCAGTCCGAACAAAATCTTCTCCACTTCAGCGTCGAAATTGATTTCTTCAATCGAATAGTATTTTTCGCTCAGGGTCGAAACGCGCTCAATCAGGTTGGAATAATAATCCGATTCGTAATCGGTGCGGGTTGCCAACTCTTCGTTCATGAGTGCAATTTCGCGTTCCATTTCAAAAATGCGTGCGAATGCCTGTGACGCTTCCTCAAAAACGGTCCGGTTGTCTTCGGTCAAAAGATGCTGCGGAAGATAGGCAATCACTGCATCCTTCGGAGCTGAAACACGTCCTTTATTGGCTGCTCGTTCGCCTGCAATAACCTTTAAAAGGGTTGATTTGCCTGCGCCATTTTTCCCCATCAAAGCGATGCGGTCCTTTTCGTTAATCACAAAAGAGATGTCCGAGAAAAGCGCCGATCCGCCAAATTCAACCGTAATACCATCAACTGAAATCATTTTCCTGTTTTTTTTGAAGGCGCAAAGATAAATGTTTTACTGAAAGTAACCCTGAGCCC